>JAAEZN010000045.1 GCA_018222835.1 Algicola sp.
GCTACCAAGCACTCCACCATTGGACCGCCAGAGGTATTATCAACAAACTTATTAGGGCATCGGTATCTGAAAAGTCAGGAAGAATCGACATTTTTTCCTGCACTTGTGCATTGGCCAAAATATTGTCCAGCCCACCTACTTCTGGCATGTTTACCAAATATACAGCAGCTCCGATAGCACCTCCCATGGCAACAAAAAATAGGATAAAATCTGTGTAAACCACACCTCTAAACCCTCCAATCGCACTAAAAATAACGGTAACGGTACCACCCAACAATACAGTTTCTATGGGTTCCAGCCCAAGCATTACCTGCCCTATCTTTATAGCTGCCAAAGTTACGGCCGACATGGCCATAACATTAAAAACCACTCCTAAATATAATGATCTAAAACCTCGAAGAAAATGCGCTGGTTTTCCGCCATAACGCAAATCATAAAACTCCATATCGGTGGCCACATTGGATTTCCTCCAAAGTTTGGCATAAACAAAAACTGTAAGTAAACCTGTCAACAAAAAAGCCCACCATCCCCAATTTCCGGATACACCATCGGTACGTACAAAATCGGTTACCAAGTTGGGTGTATCGGTAGAGAAGGTTGTAGCGACCATGGAAAAGCCCAAAAGCCACCAAGGCATACTTCGTCCAGATAAAAAGTATTCAGCCGTATTTTTTCCAGATTTCTTGGAAACGTAAATTCCGATAAAAAGAACAAGGGCAAAAAACCCAAAAATGATGATGTAATCTAAAAGTTCTAGTTTCATTTGTTTGGTTTGGCTGGAGTTAAAGATAGCTTTTTTGGTTTACTTTTGTTAATCTCAAAAAACTCCACATGTTTCTCTCCGCCTTTTCCGACATTTCTGTTGCTGCTTGGTCTATGGCAGCAACTGCGGTTTTTTTAATGGGCGTTTCCAAAGCAGGACTTAAAGGAATGTCCATTTTTAATGTAACCCTTATGGCGTTGGCTTTTGGATCCAGAGCATCTACAGGACTATTTATTCCTTTGTTGATTGTGGGCGATATTTTTGCAGTGGTCTATTATAACCGACATGCTCAGTGGAAATATATTGTAAAATTTATTCCATGGATGATTCTAGGGATTCTGGTCGGGGTTCTGATAGGGAAAGATTTGCCAGAGCGTGAATTTAAGTGGGGCATGGTGGTGGTTATATTCATTAGTTTGGGGATGTTGATCTGGTGGGACCGAAGGAAATCGAAAAAGGTTCCCACCCATTGGGTGTTTTCTGGCTCCATGGGTATTTTGGCCGGAATTTGCACCATGATCGGAAATT
This sequence comes from Algicola sp., assembly GCA_018222835.1. Classification (GTDB taxonomy): domain Bacteria; phylum Bacteroidota; class Bacteroidia; order Flavobacteriales; family Flavobacteriaceae; genus Flagellimonas. The sequence goes on from JAAEZN010000045.1 coordinate 1,292, forward strand.
TGGCAGGAGCGTTTACCAATATTTTCTTTTTAGCGATGCGATTGCCCAAAAACGAGTTTGTGGGAACTGCGGCATGGCTGTTCTTTATTACCAACTTATTTAAACTGCCCTTTCATGTTTTTGTTTGGAAAACGATTACGGTAGAAAGCCTTTTGATCAATGTAAGACTATTGCCGGCTATTTTCGTTGGTTTGATTTTGGGTGTTTTTTTGGTAAAACGAATCAATGAAAAAAACTACAAGCGCTTTATTTTGATTGTTACCGGTATTGGGGCGGTGGCAATTTTGTTTAGGTGAGAGGATAAAATGGATTTTCGTCAACCTGAAATAAATTCAGAATGATACGCTTCTCATTCTTTACAATAAAGAAGCCGCATCAACTTGATGCGGCTTTCCTTTTAAAACATGCGTTGTATATTTCTATTCTGATGCACCTTCGTAAATCGCATTAAAGATCAATTTGTAAGTGCCACGTGGTTGTGCCCTAAATTGCGGACGGAATGCAAACAAAATAGCGGAGCCTTTTCCGTATTTGGCTTTTACCATGGCAGGCTTTTTGGCAATATATTTGTTCTCGCCCATGGCCCAACCGCTCATTAACAGGTTTTTTGCTGCATAGTTTACAATAACCTCGACTTCTGGGGCAGGGGCATCTTTAATATCCTCTTTTCCGCCTTCGCCCGTTTTTCTTTGCTTGTCTATGCTAAAGGCCCTGCTCCTATTAAAGGAAACGGCAACGGTATCCTTCATGCCAAAGGCTAACGGATGTGAAGTATCTACTCCGGCCTTGATCAAGGAACCAGGAATAAAGAAGTCGTTATTATCGGTACCTTTTACAGCATCGCGCAATGGCAAACCAAATTGCTCTATCACAAAATCACTTGCAGCATCAAAGGCGATAAGTGTTCCGCCATTTTCAACATAATTGCTCAACGCCAAAGTTCCTTTTAGTCCAATTCCCCCGGTAAATTTTTCTGGCATGCTCATTTTATCGTGACCGTGCAAAATGGAGCTTGCCCTTTGCGATGGAATAATAATGGCATCATACTGCGATAAATCCTTGGTTTTTATGTCTGCATCGTGCAGGGTATCCATATCAAACTCATATTCGTCCATGATAAAGCGAGTCCATCCTTCATCCATATTGGCTACCCAAGATTTATACAGTCCTACTTTTGGCAGATGGATTTTTTTGAGCTGAACCTCTGGTTTGGCGGACAGGCCGGTGAATTCCAATCCGTAATCATCTGCGAGCGATTCCATCATTTCTTTATCGCCAGAAACAATGTAAGATCCTGCGGGAAAGGTTCTTTTGCCCGCTTTGAACTCTGCCATGCTCTTGTGCGCAGTTCCTCCAGCCTTTAATATTTTATTTGTTGCGACTACGGAGGCATTGGTATTTACACTAAGTGCATATCCGAAGGAACCACTTCGGTTTACGGAACCTTCGTAATATTTAACCAAGCCCGAAACTTTTTCGGTGGGAGCTTTGAAGGATTCTTCAATTTTTGCCACGTCAATTCCCATTTGCATGGGCAATGTCCATCCTGCCAAATCGTAAGGGGTGTCCGGAGGACCGCCCGGATATTGAAAGCGGGTGGGGTAGTTTTGCTTTTCCATAAGATCTAGCAAGTATGGCCTAAAAGCTTGTGCGGTATAGATTACGTAAGAACCTTTTTCGTATTCAACGCCGTTCACCGTGAAATCTTTGGTAGCTCTTTCGATTTCGATTCCGCCTCTGAGCAAAACATTTACCAAGTTTACGGCCTCAAAGGAATCCCATTGCTCTTTACCGATAATATATGCATACAGATTTTCGGTTCTGCCTTTTTCCACAGAAGATTTACCCATTTTGTAAATATTGTACAGGTAATTGCTCTTGCGGTCGGCAGCTAAGTCCAATGTGGCCCAAGTTGCGGTAAGCATATAATCAACAGCATCTCTAAAATGGGACTCCCCACCTTTCCATGGATCTGGGTACATAATGTCGGTGCCATCGGTTGGCGTGCCACCAGCTACGGTCTTGGGCAATTTCTCCGGATCATAGTATCTTGGTGTAGGGGAGGCATGCCCCGTTTCGGTCAAAATTCCGATCATATTATGATAATAAGGCACGGTACGTCCACCACCGTTCCAGAACATGGTATAAAAGTTATCGGCAATGGCTCCGGGCATATTTTCCAGAGAAAAACGCTTGGTCATTGCTGAGCCAACTTCGCTAACCCCAGCGGTAATTGCCGGATGTATTCTTGGATTTACCGGATCTGCATATGGTGGCAATGAGATCTTGGTCCAAGATGGTGAAGTCTGATGGTGATTGTAAACAATTTGAGGGTACCATTCGTTGTACAATATTTTGGTAACATTGTAGGTTTCGGGCATATTGTTCATGAACCAATCACGATTATTGTCGTGCCCCATATAGTAATGGTAAAGAATTGGGGGCCGCGATGTTTCGTAAGGTGTTCCTAAATTTTTGCGGTACCAGTCCACAACAATGTCCAGACCGTCAGGATTCATTACGGGCATAATAAGGGTAATTACATTTTCCCGTATTTTCCGAATTTCAGCAGATTCAGAAGTTGCCAAGGTGTATGCCAGTTCGGAAGTCATTTGTCCGTGAGCTAGCTCAGTGGAGTGCATACCGCCATCCACCCAAACAATGGCTTTTCCTTCTTCGGACAGTTTTACGGCTTCTTGTTCGCCCACTTGCACACGCGCCAACTTTGTACTGATGTCTTTCCATTTGTCAAGTTGAGTTAAGTTTTCTTCAGTGGAAACAAATAATAGGTACATTTTGCGACCTAAAACAGTCTCGCCAATCTCAATTTTTTTTACCCGGTCGGATGCAGCATCCAATTTGGACAGGTAATCCTCGATTTGCGAATAATCGGCTAGTTTGTAGTCAGTACCAACTTTAAATCCAAATACATCTTCTGGTTTGGGAACATTCTGGGCTACGGAAAATGCAGCACAGAACAAAAACAAAACTGTGGTGTACAGTAGTGTTTTGAAGTTTTTAGTTTTAGAAATCATTTTAGTGAATTAGTTTAATATGCTTGAAATTTAAGCATTTGTGCTGAGGATATTAAATGAAGGGGTGAGAATTACTTTGGAAATGATTATTCGGTAACCTGAAAGAGGGGAGAGATTAGAAGGTTTGCCCCCACAATATCATAAATCAGGTTTCTTGCGCGAAAGTTTTTTTTCGGCTACGATTTTTTTTGATCTCAATCTTTTTTCCTTGGAAGTTTTGGTGGGTTTGGTAGCTTTTCGCTTTTTAGGGATTATCAAAGCATTTTTTAAAATGTAGAAAAAACGTTTGACTACAAGGTCTTTGTTGCGGTGTTGACTGCGAGCTTCGTCACATTGTAAAATCAAAGTGCCATCTTGGGTAAGTCGAGATTGTAGTTTGAGAAGTATTCGTTGTTTTTCCCTGTCCGATAGTCCCTGCGAAGTAGAAATATTAAAAGTGAGTTCCACTTTCGAAGAAACTTTGTTTACGTGTTGCCCACCGGCACCACTGCTTCGCATGGCCTTAAACTGAAGTTCCCTATGTATCTGTTTTTTGTCCAACCTGAAGCCTTTTGTTGATGGTCTTCAAAGATACATTAAGAAAAATGGTTGTTCCTTCTTCCTGTTTTTTCTCGGAGTTGAAGAAAATGATAGTTCCATCCATAGCCGTTCCTTCATTTAGATAATGGCTACCACTAAAAAAACTTTGTCTTACCTCCACTTGTAGGCCCGAAGAATCGGAAAACTTGAATTCGTGTGGATAGACCAACACCGATTTTTCAATTTCGGAATAGGATTTCAATAACTTCATGGATACTTGGTTCACTTGTCCGAACAACGAGGCCGTGTAATAATTCGGTGGATTGTTGTACAGGTCTTTGGTGTTTTCATTGGCGATTATTTTGCCATTTTCCAAGATAAGGGTGCGCTCAGCAAAGGGAAGTACATCACTGGGGTCGTGGCTTGCCGTAAGTAGGGTAATGCCTTGTTTTTTTAGATATAAAAAAAGATTTCTCCTAAGGGAAATGCGTTTAAAGTTATCGATATGGCCAAAAGGTTCGTCCAAAAGCAAGATTTCCGGTTCTTGTGCCAATACCCGGGCCAGTGCTACACGCTGCTGTTGACCTCCACTGAGAAATTTTACTTTGGTCTTGGCATAAGGCTTCATTTCGATAAGCTCTAACAATTCGTTGATTCTTTCCTCATGGGTTTCACGCTCAAAAACAGAAAGAAACTGACCTATATTTTCTTCTACGGAGATGAATGGCATCAAATCAAAATCCTGAGCCAAATATTTCATGTATGGCTCTCCGGGAACCAGATTAAAGTTGGGCCCAAGGGCTTCTTTTTCGCCCCAAAAAATGAATCCTTCTTCCACATGGAGCAATCCGTAGATAATTTTGAGCAAGGTACTCTTTCCAGAGCCGCTTTCGCCCATCAAAGCCACATGCTCCCCTGGAGCAACGTCAAAAGCAATATCCTTTAAAATGGTCTGGTTTTTATAACCGAAAGAATTTATTTGAACTTTTAGCATCAATATGAGTGGCTGAACGGATTAACTTATGTCAGGTTGAGCGCAGTCGAAACCTCAAGTTTTTTGTTCTCGACTGCGCTCGAAATGACATTATGGTGATTGAGCAATCTTTGATGATTTTGATTAATCCTTGAATTCCTTTAACACAGCTTGGTTGGGCAGTTCATCATATCCCATATTGAACAGCGTAAACCCGAAGATATCGGCATACTGTTCAATGGTCTTGCTTACCGGGGTGCCCGCTCCATGCCCTGCATTGGTCTCGATTCGGATCAAAGTAGGTTGGTCTCCGGCTTGTTTTTCCTGTAATTCGGCAGCAAATTTAAAACTGTGTGCTGGAACCACGCGATCATCGTGATCTCCTGTAGTGACCAAAGTAGCTGGATAGGCAGTACCTTCTTTTACGTTGTGCACGGGAGAATATCCTTTAATGTATTTGAACATTTCCTCGTTATCCTCGGAAGTTCCATAATCGTAGGCCCATCCTGCACCAGCAGTAAACGTGTGATAGCGTAACATGTCCATTACACCTACGGCAGGCAAAGCCACTTGCATTAGGTCGGGGCGCTGGGTCATGGTTGCACCCACCAAAAGACCACCATTAGATCCTCCACGGATGGCCAAATATTCTTTTGAGGTGTACTTGTTTTCGATCAAATATTCGGCAGCGGCGATGAAGTCGTCGAACACATTCTGTTTTTGAAGCTTGGTGCCCGCATTGTGCCATTTTTTCCCGTACTCCCCACCACCTCTTAGGTTGGGAACAGCATACACGCCGCCTTGCTCCATCCAAACAGCATTTACTATGCTGAAAGAAGGTGTTAGGCTCACATTAAATCCGCCATAACCGTAAAGGATGGTCGGGTTTTTTCCGTTAAGTTCCGTTCCTTTTTTATAGGTAATGATCATAGGCACTTTAGTGCCGTCCTTGGAGTTGTAGAAAACCTGTTTTGATTCGTAATCGTCAGGATCAAAATCAATCTGAGGCTTCCAATATTGCTCGTACTCCCCAGTCTCTACATTATATTTGTATAGTGAACCAGGTGTATTGTAATTGGTAAAGGAGAAGTAGAATTCTTTGTCCTCCTTTTTGCCACCAAACCCACCTGCGCTTCCTACGCCGGGCAACTCGACTTCTCGGATTAATTTTCCATTGTAATCGTACTGGAGCACTTTAGAGATGGCATCTACCATGTATTCGGTAAAGAAATATCCTCCTCCGGTTCCTGCGGTCAAAACATTTTCGGTTTCTGGGATAAGGTCTTCCCAATTATCGGGAGTAGGGTTGGATGCATCCACAACGACCACCTTTTTGTTGGGAGCCTCACGGTCGGTTACCAAATAGAGTTTTGACCCTTCGTTTTCGATAACGTAAGTATCGGAATCAGTGTCGTCCAAAATAGTCACTAGTTCAGGATTATCTTGGGAGAGGTCCATCAGAAACAATTTGTTGCCAGATGTTGATACCGAAGCGGAAATAAAAAGGTATCTCTGATCTTCCGAAACATAACCGCCTACATAACGGTGTTTTTCTTCATCAGTTCCACCAAAGATGATTTTATCTTCAGACTGTGGTGTTCCCAATTTGTGGTAATACAATTTGTGTTGGTCCGTTTTTGCTGAAAGCTCGCTTCCTTCAGGTTTGTCGTAACTAGAGTAAAAGAAACCATCGTTTCCTTTCCACGAAATTCCACTGAACTTGATATCAACCAAAGTGTCTTCAACGATTTCCATGGATTCGGCATCGATTACAATACCCTTTCGCCAATCGCTTCCTCCTTCGGAAATAAGATAGGCGGCTTTGGAACCGTCTTTGGTAAAGCTTAGGCCCATCAGTGATGTGGTGCCATCCTCGGAAAAAGTGTTAGGATCCAAAAAGACTTCTTCTTTACCATCGCCTTTTTTACGGTAAACCACGTATTGGTTCTGTAAACCGTTGTTTTTGTAGTAATAGGTATAATCTCCTTCTTTGAATGGGGAGCCTACTTTTTCGTAGTTCCAAAGTTTTTCCAATCGGTTTTTAAGATCCTTGCGGAATGGAATTTTATCCAAATAGCCGAATGTGGCAGAATTTTGTTGTTTTACCCAAGCTTCGGTTTCTGCACTTCGATCATCCTCTAACCAACGGTACGGGTCGGGAACTTCTGTACCGAAGTAATTATCTACGGTATCAACTTTCTTGGTAGCGGGGTAGGTCACGGCAATAGGTTCTCTTTGTTTTGTAGTTTCTTGGCAGGCTGCAAATAAAACCAAAGCAGCCAACAGACTAATGTTTTTCATGTTTTATCGGATTGATTCTGATAAAAATACCACAAAAGACATAAACCAATTGGCTGAGATCGATGCTTTAACGAATTTTATGAAATTAGTTCGGAAGTATTAGAAACCAGATTGTTCTCCACCAAATACTCCGCAATCTGCACTGCATTGGTTGCAGCCCCTTTTCTTAGGTTGTCCGCCACGATCCACATGTTCAATGTGTTGGGTTGGGTCTCGTCCCTTCTAATTCTACCAACAAAAACATCGTCCTTGCCGTTGGCAAAAACAGGCATGGGGTAAGTGTTTGTTTCAGGATTGTCCTGCACTACGATACCGGGGGTTTCACTGAGGAGCTTTCGAACTTCGGCCAAATCAAAATCGTTGTGAAACTCTACATTCACTGATTCGGAGTGCCCACCGGCGGTTGGAATACGTACAGCGGTTGCGGTAACGGAAAAAGTGCGGTCGTCCAATATTTTTTGAGGCTCTCGGGCCAGTTTCATCTCTTCTTTGGTATATCCATTTTCCAAGAACACATCGCAATGGGGCAAGGCATTCCGGTTTATGGGGTAAGGATATGCCATTTCCCCTTCGATGCCCGCAGCTTCGTTCTCCATTTGTTCAACAGCTTTGACCCCTGTTCCCGAAACGGATTGATAGGTGGAAACTACGACACGCTTCATTTTATATTTTCTATGCAAAGGGTCCAAGGCCAACACCATTTGAATAGTAGAACAGTTTGGATTTGCTATGATCTTGTCATCTACGGTCAATGCACTGGCATTTATTTCGGGCACCACCAATTTTTTGCTAGGGTCCATACGCCAGGCAGAGGAGTTGTCTATTACCGTTGTACCTACTTCTGCAAACTTGGGAGCCCACTCCAAAGAGGTGTCTCCACCGGCCGATAAAATAGCAATATCGGGTCGAGCGGTCACAGCATCTGACAAACCGATAATGGTATGCTCTTCGTTTTTATAGGTAAGTTTTTTGCCCACAGAACGCTCTGAGGCAACCAACAACAATTCGGTTATCGGAAAATTACGCTCTTCCAACACTTTCAACATAACTTCGCCTACCATTCCAGTGGCGCCAACAACTGCTACTTTCATTGTAAAAATATTTCTTGGTGCAAAGGTAGTTCAGACAGCTGGTTAAACAAGCTTTTTTACGACCAATTAATAAAAAATAACAAAATGTTGTAAATAAAACAACCATCAACATGTCAGCGAAACACATTGATGGTTTTTAAAGATTATAGTGGTGTAGCGGAGTGCTGAAAATAATTCAGCACCAACGATTTTTATTTTTTCAACAAATCGCGGATCTCTGCCAATAGTTCCTCTTGGGTTGGACCCTTTGGCGGTTCTGGTGCAGGCTCCTCTTTCCTCTTCATTTTGTTCACTCCTTTTACAATAAGGAACATAACAAAAGCAACAATAATGAAATCGATAACATTGGTTAGGAACGAACCGTAAAGTACCGCTATTTCACCAACAATCTCTCCTGCATCATTCGGAGTACCCTGTGTAATCACATATTTCAAGTCGTTGAAATCGGATTTGAACAATAATCCGATCAAAGGAGAAACAATACCTCCCGTAAATGAGGAAACCACTTCTTTAAAAGCAGCACCCATAACGAAACCTACGGCGATATCCACCAGGTTTCCTTTCATTGCGAAGTCTTTAAACTCTTTTAAAAATCCCATTTTATAGTCAAGTATTGGTTATTAAGAAACAAAATAAGCAAAAAAGCCGTCCATATCGTTAACAAAGGCGATAAATTATTGATTAATGATTTCTCTTTTTACTCTTTGTGAAATAGCGGTAAGAATTTCATAAGAAATCGTATTGGCCATGGAGGCCAATTGTTCAGCCGATTTTTGAGGCCCAAAAACAATGGCTTCGTCCCCTTCCTTACAATTGATTCCGGTAACGTTGACCATGATCATATCCATACATACATTGCCAATAATGGGAGCCTTTTCTCCATTAATGGTAACAAATCCCTTGCCTTTTCCATACTGACGGCCAATTCCATCTGCATGCCCTATGGGCAAAGTAGCACTTTTGATTGTGCTGGTTGCTTTGAATGCTCGATTATAGCCTACGGATTGATCGAATCCAATTTCGTGAATTTGAGAGATTATGGTTTTTAAGGTTGCCACAGGTTGTAGTTGTGCATCCACTTCTGCTTGATTGCCATAGCCATAAAGACCAATTCCACTACGGACCATCTCAAATTGTGCTTCAGGATAATTGATGATTCCCGATGTATTCAACATATGGCGGATGGGGGCATAGCCCAACTTTTCCGTCATGGAATCGCTTATGTTTTTGAAAGAGCTGATCTGTTTTAAACTAAACACCCGTTCATTTGCATCTTCGGAGGCTACCAAATGCGAAAAAACAGACTTTATTTTGATGCACTCGTTCTCTTTGGCAGTTTCTACAATAAAATCAATATCGGTTTTAGAAAACCCCAAACGGTTCAGTCCGGTATTGAATTTAATATGGATTGGATAATCCGTCTGCTTTTTTTCTTTTGCCCTGTCCAGAAATTGGTTCAGGATGTTTATGGAGTAGATACTGGGTTCCAATTGATGAGCGATCAAGTCATCAAAATTTGAAGCCAACGGGTGCAATACCAAAATAGGTAGTTTTATACCCGATTCCCGAAGTAAAACGCCCTCACTTACGTAGGCTACGGCCAAATAATCGGCTCCCAATTGCTCCAATTTTTGTGCAATTGCAACCATGTCGCTTCCATACGCAAAAGCTTTAACAACCCCCAAAAATTTCGTTTCTGGTTTAATTTTGGACCGCAATTTATTATAGTTATGCGTTAGTGACAACAGGTCCAAAACCAAGGTGGTTTCTCCTACCTTACTCATTCGATTTTTTATTTTTCGCACTTACCTCTTCTGTATCCACATCCATTTCCTTTATCTTTTCGCGAAGCATGGCCTTGTAGAAGGCGGCCCTGCTCAAGGGTTCATATTCTTCGGTTTCCCCTAATAACACCAAATTATCGTTCAAGGACTTTCTAAAACTATAATTGGCCAAATTTCCTGTTCGGGTGCAAACAGCGTGTACCTTGGTCACATATTCCGCTGTGGCCATTAAAGCGGGCATAGGGCCAAAGGGATTTCCTTTAAAATCCATGTCCAACCCGGCGACCACAACACGTACGCCTCTATTGGCCAGATCATTACAGACGGTGACGATTTCATCATCAAAAAATTGGGCTTCGTCTATTCCGACCACATCGCAGTCGTCCGCTAAAAGTCTAATATTGGCAGCTGCAGGCACGGGGGTAGATCTAATTTCGTTGGAATCGTGGGAAATAACGTTTTCTTCATGGTAGCGAGTGTCCACGATCGGTTTAAAGATCTCTACTTTCTGTTTGGCGAACTGGGCCCGCTTTAACCGTCGAATAAGCTCTTCCGTTTTTCCCGAAAACATGGAGCCGCAGATTACTTCGATCCATCCAAACTGTTCCTTGTGATTAACTGTGTTTTCGAGAAACATAACGTATTTTTGAAAGAAATTGTTTGTTTTCCCGTTATATTGGGACGAGCACAAAGCTACTAAAAAATTGTACCCTTGTTTTCAATAAGATTTTAACCTTTTGTTGATAGGGTTTTTGCAAAATCGTTTTATTTTTATAGTAAAGATTTAAAGCTATGATACGGAAATTGAGGGAAGAGTTGATCAAATTGTCCACCGAAATAATTACGGCGAGGGAAGATACCGATCTTGCGGCACTTTATGACAAGTCCAGGGAGATATACGAAAAGTTGGCCGTATTAAAATTTATTGATGAAAAATTGAGCGATGTTGAGGTCGATGTATCCCAAAACGTGATAGCTACAAAGTTCGAGAAAATGGCAAACGCCGTTTTGAGCGGCAATACGTCTGTGCCTGAAAGTAATCCGCACCAAGAAGATATCATAACCACCCCGTCCATGGAGACCATTAAGGATATTGTTTCCGAAATGCCATCCAACGCAGACTTGGAACGTGTGTTCGCCGAGTTTGTGGCCAAACCAAATTTTATGAAGAACGACAAGGAAAATTTGGCACCACAAGAGGACAATCAAGTTTCAGCACAATCCAAATCCATAAATGATAGATTGGCAAAGGATTTTCAAGTAGGGCTAAATGATAAGTTGGCCTTTGTAAAACATCTGTTCAACAATAGCATGGAAGATTACACCCGCGTGCTTTCACAACTCACTACTATAGATTCGCAGGAACGCTCCATTGCATTTATCAACAATATGGTAAAGCCCGAGTATAACGATTGGAAAGGCAAGGAAGAATACGAAGCCCGATTCGTGGCACTGATCGAGAGAAGGTTCGCTTAAATCCTTTTTTTAATTTACTTTAATTTCAAGACCGTAATTTTGGGTATGGGAAAGTTGTATTTGGTTCCAACACCGATCGGAAATTTGGAGGACATAACACTTCGTGCCATTAAGGTGCTCAAAGAAGTCGATGTAGTCTTGGCTGAAGACACCCGTACCAGCGGAAAACTCCTCAAGCATTTTGAAATCAACACCTCGTTGCAGAGCCATCATATGCACAATGAGCATAAACAGGTTGATGCCTTGGTGAAAAAAATAAAAGAAGGGACAACTTACGCTCTCATATCCGATGCAGGTACTCCGGCAATTTCAGATCCTGGTTTTTTGTTGACACGTGCCTGTGTGGAAAATGGGATAGAGGTAGAATGTTTACCTGGAGCAACAGCTTTTGTCCCTGCTTTGGTAAATAGCGGACTGCCCAACGACCGTTTTGTTTTTGAAGGTTTTTTGCCCATAAAAAAGGGGCGTCAGACCCGACTTTTGGAACTCGCCGAAGAATCTCGAACTATGGTTTTTTACGAATCGCCCCACAAGCTTATTAAAACATTGACGCATTTTGCGGAGTATTTTGATGAGGACAGACCTGTTTCCGTATCCAGGGAATTGACCAAATTATATGAGGAGACTGTTCGGGGAACCGTGGCCGAAGTTTTGGAGCATTTCAACAACAAAGCTCCTAAAGGCGAATTTGTAATTGTAGTTGGCGGTAAAAAATAAGGCAATCTTATTTAGTATTTCGACCCATCATGCTTTCCTTTTTCCCATCCAACTTGGCCTAAATACTTTTCTGCACTTTCTACAGCTCCATCCTCAATATTGGTGCCCATGGAATCGTTCCAACGGTTCAGGTATCCAAAAAGTGAAACCACGCCCATCATTTCAACTATTTCGCCATCGTTCCAATGTTGGTGCAACCTCTCTTTAATATTGGAATTAACGGTGTTCGGAACTTGCGAAGCAGCAAGGGCAAAATCCAGCGCAGCTCTCTCAGCATCCGAAAAGGCAGAATGCGTTCTATATTCCCATATATTATCCAATTGCTCTTGCTCGGCACCATATCTTTCTGCCGCTCTAATGGCGTGAGCTTGGCAATATCTGCATCCAGTAGCGTTGCTACTTACCCAGGCAATCATTCGTTTAAGGGCCGAGGTAACCCTTCCCTCGTTTGCCATAACCGCTTTGTTTAGATTAATAAATGCCTTGGAAATAGCCGGCCTGTGCTGCATTGTTAAAACAGAATTTGGACAAAACCCAAGTGTTTCGTTGAAGAATTCAGCCAATTGTTTGGTTTCCAAGTCATGATCGGGGGTAAGAGGATTTACTAAGGCCATGGATGAGATTTTAAATTGTATTTTTGAATTCTACAAGTAACAAAAATTTACATTCATGACAAATCACATTACCACCAAATGGCTTGGTGAAATGGCTTTTGAAAGCAATAATCCATCTGGACAGACCATAAAAATTGATGCAGGGCCTGAAAGTGGTGGCTCCGGAGACGGATTGCGTCCCAAGGCATTGATGCTTTCTTCTCTGGCCGGTTGTTCAGGATTGGACGTAGCATCTCTCATTAAAAAAATGAAACTAGATGTGGAAGAGTTTAAAATCGAGACCATAGCAAACCTCACCGACGAACATCCAAAATATTACGATTCCGTTGTTATAGAGTATCATTTTGCCGGTTCTGACCTTAACGAGGAAAAGTTGAAAAAAGCTGTGGATCTTTCTGTAGAAAAATATTGTGGGGTAATGGAAATGTTCAGAAGGTTTGCCAAATTGGACATCAAAATTATCTATCACAACAACTAAGGCACACGAGAGGACAATAACCCCTAGCTCCTTTTTGGCAAAAATGGATTTTTACCGAAATCCTGTGTTTTTTTAGTATTAAAAATAGAATCAAATGTGGCTAAAAAAGAATGGGTTATATGTATTGTTGGCAGCTTCGGCGGTTCTTGCGGTTTTAGGAGTCGCCACGGAGAACTTTATTTTTAAGTCCGGTACGGCAGGTATGGGGATTATTATTGTCCTCATCATTAATTTTATGGCCAAACCAAGGGTTAAGGATACTTGGTGGATAATCGGAGCCTTTGTGTTTTCCATAATTGGAGATTGGTTTTTGTCCAACATGAACGGGGACAGCACCATGTTCGTGAACGGAATCGCCCTATTCTTTTTGGCCCACGTAGGGTATTTGCTCTATGCTTTGCTAAACGGCCGTATTAAAGGAATGTTCACGGCAATTGTTTTGGCAGCCTATCTAGCATTTTTCTTTTTGGTGCTTTATCCCACATTTACCGAGGTTGCCTTAATGGGGGCTTCGTTGGTTTATTTGCTCATTTCTTGTTTTTCCTTGGGAGCGGCCATGGGCATGGAGCGGAACGCAAAAGAAAAATGGAGCTATGTTTTTGGGATTGTTCTCATAATTTTTTCTGATACCATAATTGCCTTTAAAGAGTTTGTGGACTATCATGCTTTTGACTTTTTGATAACGCCGACCTACTATCTTGCCCACATTTTTATAACATACTCCTTGATCGATCGATTTAAAACCAAAGCCCCAAAAATTAGTTAGAGCCTACTATGCGTTGGACCATAAAACCAAGACCTGAACAAGAAAATATAGATAAACTTTCCGAAGCATTGGGCATTGATTATTTGGTGGCCCAATTGCTTATTCAGAGAGGAATTACCAATTATGAAGAGGCAAAAGCATTTTTTCGCCCCGAACTAAGTCAGTTGCACGACCCTTTTTTAATGAAGGATATGCTCAAGGCTGTTGAGCGTATTGAGCAAGCTTTTACCAATAAGGAGAACATATTGGTCTATGGTGATTATGATGTAGATGGAACCACATCCGTAGCATTGATGAGTTCCTTTTTGATGGAGTCGTACCCCAATGTGGCGACCTATATTCCTGATCGTTATGCCGAAGGATATGGTATTTCGTTTCAAGGAATCGATTTTGCCGCCGATAACGATATCGGCCTCATAATTGCCTTGGATTGCGGTATCAAGGCCATTGATCAAATAAAATACGCTAAGGAAAAAGGGGTTGATGTGATTGTCTGCGACCACCACAGACCGGGAGAAACATTGCCCGAAGCGATAGCCATTTTAGATCCCAAACAAAACGATTGCAATTATCCATACAAAGAACTCTGTGGGTGCGGGGTAGGGTTTAAACTAATTCAAGCCCTAGCCACCAAGCATGGAAAAACCATAGATGATTTAATTCTTTATTTGGATTTGGTAGCCACTGCTATTGCCGCTGATATTGTTCCGATTACAGGAGAGAATCGTGTGCTGGCCTACTATGGATTGATGGTCATCAATGAGAACCCTCGAACAGGGATCAAAGCATTGATCGATCAGACCAAGAAGCGTGAACTTACCATCACCGATGTGGTTTTTATTATTGCACCTCGCATAAATGCTGCGGGCCGAATGAAACATGGTCAGCATGCTGTAGAGTTGCTAACTGAAACCAATTTTACACAGGCCAAACAATTTGCCTCCGATATAGAATTGTTCAATACGGAGCGAAGAAATTTAGATCAAGAGATTACCCAAGAAGCACTGGCCCAAATTCAGGAGAACAAGGAGGAGGATAAGTTCACCTCTGTAGTCTATAACAAAAACTGGCACAAGGGTGTGATCGGCATAGTTGCTTCTCGACTTACGGAGACCTATTATCGGCCTACATTGGTCTTCACCAAGAGTGGTGATAAACTGGCTGCTTCCGCTCGTTCGGTCAAGGGATTTGATGTTTATAATGCTCTAGAAGGTTGTTCGGATTGTCTGGAACAGTTTGGCGGGCACATGTATGCAGCAGGCCTCACCTTATTGGAAGAGCAATATGATGCTTTCAAAGAACAATTCGAGAAAGTAGTTTCGGAAACCATCGACCCAAAACTGCTACAGCCCGAAATTTCTATCGATGCAAAAATTTCAATGCATCAAATCACACCAAAATTCATGAGAATCGTAAAACAGTTCGCTCCTTTTGGTCCAGGAAACATGATGCCTGTTTTTATGGCCGAGGGGTTAAAGGACACCGGTTATGCCCGTGGTGTTGGGGAAGGCGAAAAACATGTAAAATGCAGTCTCTATCAACCAGGTTCCGATCCCATTGGAGGCATTGGATTTAATTTGGGCGATAAATTGAATATAGTTAAGGGTTTAAAACCGTTCG
Organism: Algicola sp.; assembly: GCA_018222835.1. Classification (GTDB taxonomy): domain Bacteria; phylum Bacteroidota; class Bacteroidia; order Flavobacteriales; family Flavobacteriaceae; genus Flagellimonas. The sequence goes on from JAAEZN010000045.1 coordinate 16,666, forward strand.
ATGCCGTATTTTCGTTAGATGAAAATGAATGGAACGGAACAGTAAGCCTTCAACTTAAACTAAGAGACATTCGATAATAATTTATGGACCCCTACGCAGCACTTCGCTATAAGGAATTCAACATATTTTTGATTGTACGTTTTGCCATGGTATTTGCGTGGTCCATGCAATTTATTGTAATCGAATGGCAAGTATATACATTGACCAAAGACCCGCTTTCGCTTGGGATCATTGGGTTGATGGAAGTAATCCCTGCCGTTAGCATGGCCCTTTTTGCCGGGCATATTGTTGATCAAAAGGAAAAACGAAATCTCTTGGTCATCTGTATTGCTGGATTCTCCGTAATAAGTCTTGGGTTGTTCTTATTAAGTTGGCCAGGGCTTGAGGATTCATGGGAATCCAAAACCATATTGTATTCCATTTATGCCTTGGTGTTTTTGGGCGGGTTTGTACGGTCGTTTTTGGGCCCGACCATATTTTCATTGATTGCGTTGATCGTTCCCAAGAAAATATATCCCAATGCCGCTACGTGGAGTAGTTCCACTTGGCAATTGGCATCGGTTTTGGGACCAGCATTGGCAGGATTTTCCATTAGTTGGATCGGGGTGCATTGGAGCATGTGCCTTATTTTTGGCTTTTCTTTGCTAGCACTGGTTTTTTTGTTCCAGATACCCAGAAAACCCATTTTAAATCCCAAAATTGGGGAGCCAGTTTTTCAGAGTTTACGCGATGGACTCAAATTTGTTTTTGGCAATAAAGCCATTTTTGGGGCTTTGACCTTGGATATGATTGCTGTACTATTTGGCGGAGCAGTGGCGTTATTGCCCATTTATGCTCAAGATATTTTACATGTGGGTTCCGAAGGTTTTGGAATTTTAAGAGCGGCGCCTGCCGTGGGGGCATCTATTACCATGTTGGGTTCTACCCGTTTTCCGTTGCATAGAAATGCAGGTAAAAAATTATTGATGGCAGTATTTGCCTTTGGTATCTGTATTATTGTGTTTGGATTGTCAGAATTGTTTTGGCTATCCGTAATCGCCTTGTTCCTCAGTGGTGCGGTAGATGGGGTTTCCATGATCATACGCCAGACCATCTTGCAATTGAAAACACCGGATAATATGAGAGGCAGAGTCGCTTCGGTAAACTCGATGTTTGTAGGTTCCTCCAACGAGTTGGGTGCTTTCGAAAGTGGATTGGCGGCTAAACTTATGGGAACAGTTACAGCAGTAGTGTTTGGTGGGTGCATGACGCTTTTAACAGCGGGCACAACGGCAATTGTTTCTCCTACCTTCAGAAAACTGGACCTACAAAAAGATATTGATGAGCACGAAAAGGAAGATTAATCCCCCAACTTTTCCAAGGTCAATTTTTCTCCATCAAAAACGGCATAGGTAAAATAAGAAATCCAATCCCCAAGGTTGGTGTAGGTAGATTTTTCGTTGAGCTTGATTTCCATGGGCAAGTGTCGATGACCAAAAATAAAGTGGTCGAAATGCTGTTGTTCCAGCTTGCGCTTGGCATATAAAATAAGCCATTCTTTATCCTCGCCCAAGAACGTAGCATCGGCATCTCCAGAAATAACCTTATTGTTTACGGATAGGTGCTGCCCTAAGCGGACCCCCAAATCGGGGTGCAACCATTTAAAAAACCATTTGGCCACGGGATTGGTAAACACCTTTTTCATCCGTTTGAAGCCTTTGTCGTGTGGACCCAATCCATCGCCATGGCCGATAAAAAATGAAGTATCGTTGATTAAAAACTGCTGAGGTTTGTGGTACACGGGAATGTTGAGTTCTTCTTCGAAATAGCCGTTCATCCAAAGATCGTGATTGCCCACAAAATAGGTGATTTGACCCGCCATATCCGATAATTCGGCCAGTTTTCCCAAGGTGCGTGTAAATCCTTTGGGAACAACAGTCTTGTACTCGAACCAAAAATCAAAAAGATCGCCCATTAAAAAAATGGCAGCGGCATCGTCTTTTATGGAATCCAGCCATGCTACAAACTTTTTTTCACGCGGCAAACTGTCCTTTCTGGTAGGTGCACCAAGATGGTTGTCGCTAGCGAAATAGACTTTTTTGCTTTTAGGCAGGGCAATGTTCTCCATTTATTTTTTGTAACGTCGGTTGCTTCGTATTCTGTTGATCACATAAACTACAACCACAAATAGGGCCAATATGGGAAAAACTAAATCATTCATACTACTTTTATTTTTTAAACTTTTCCAATGCTTTTTTAGTGTTCGGGGATAGTGCTAATCTTCCCGAGGCTTCGGCGCGCTCCAGTAATAAGTCGTCCCAATGTTCGGTTCCTTCCCAAAGTACTTTTTTCATTTCTGATAGTGCTTCGGGGTTGTAGGTTGCCAGTTTTTGTATATGAATGTCCAATTCCTTATCCATTTCCGAAATGGAATCGTACACCTTGGAAAACAAGCCTTTTTCTTTGACCCAATAGGCATTTTTCCATTCCGTAGGATACAAAGTAAGCTCTGCCAAAGCTGCTTTTCCCATTTTTCGTTCCACAGCGGGAGCGATTACAAATGGACCGATTCCTATGGAAATCTCCGATAGTTTGATGGCTGCTTCTACCGTTGCGTGTACATAATCGCAGGCCGAGGCCAATCCAACACCACCACCAACTGTTTTGCCCTGAACCCGACCGATAATTGGTTTGGGACATTTACGCATGGCGTTGATGACATTGGCAAAACCACTAAAAAACTGTTTGCCTTCTTCCAAGTTGGAAACGGCTACCAGTTCATCAAATGAGGCGCCTGCGCAAAAGGCTCTTTCCCCTTCGGATTTTAAGACAATAATGGAAACCTCGTTATTTTTTCCAAGTTGTTCAAATTCTTTCGCAAGTCGAGCCAAAAGTTCGGAAACGAAGGAGTTACTGGCCGGATGACCAAATTCGACCGTAGCAGTCCTGTTTTCTATCCGGGTATATAAACTTCCGTTGGTTCTATCTGTTGTCATTAAATTCAGTTATCAGATGTCTGTGGATACTAAATTAAGGGTTTTGTACTAAGGGCCTGAACTTTCTTCTAAATTTCCAAACCAAGGAGAATCCGCGAACCATCATCCATACCGCAAAGGCAATCCAAATAGCATAAAAGCCCAAACCCAAATACATACCTAGATAAAGGCAGGGGATAAAGCCTAAAAAGGTGGCGGCCAAGAGTACATTTCTCAAGTATTTCATTTCGCCCAAACCTTTGAATATTCCATCAAAAATAAAGGCTAGGGTGTTCATGGGCAGACCAAGAATCACAATGTAAAAAATGCTATAAAATGTATTTAGGACAATCTCGTCATTGGAAAATAAATGACCGATAGGACGATAAAAAATGAATCCGAAGCACATTAAAATGAGACTAACGATCATTCCATATTTAAAAATGGTCTTGGCCAGTTTCCATAATCCATCATAATTGGCAGCTCCTAAAAGTTTACCGCCCATACTGTTGCCCGCGGCTGCATATCCATCAATAAAAAATGCGGCAAATAACCAAAGGTTAACGGCAATGGTATGTGCCCCGATAAAGCGGTCGCCCAGAGTGGTTGCCTCACGAACGGCAAGCATTAGGGCAGCATTTAATGCCAAGGTCCGCACAAAAAGATTAAGGCTCATAAATATCAGTCGTTTGATCTCCTTGTTCAGCGGAAAGGTCAATTTCATGCTGATATCCGTCTTTTTTATCAAAAGAATCAGTGCTAAAACGGCCATAACGGCTTGGGAAATAAGACTGGCCCATGCGGCACCTTCTAAATATAGCGCAGGGATAAAGCCTTCAATACCGTAAACAAACACAAAATCAAGTACAATATTTAGTCCTGCCCCGAGCATGGCAATCACCATTGGATAAAAAGTGTTTTGGAGCCCGCGAAAGATTCCGAAAATAGCAAAGGTAAAAAGGGTAAGTGGAAAGCCCCAAACACGAATGGAATAATAAGAAACACAGTACTCGAGGATTTTTCCGGTAGCATTAAAAAGGCCAAAAATCTCCTCGATGACAAAAATGGTGGTGAGCAATACCACGATGCTTAAAAGAATATTTAGGAAGATTGCCTGTGCGGGTAGATTTTTAACCTCTTCCAAGCGTCCTGCCCCCAAATATTGGGATATAATTGCGGAAATGGAGCTCCGTGTTTGGCCAAGTACCCATATAAGCATGGACAAAAAGGAGCCAACAATACCTGCTGCTGCCAAAGATTCCAAGCTATCCACCGGAATATTGCCCACAATGGCGGTGTCGGTTATGGACAGGATGGGTTCTGCAATGCCCGAAATGGTTGCGGGAATGGCAAGTTGGTTAATACTCTTAAAATTTACCTGTGTGCTCAAATCTGGCTCAAGTTACAGCACTAATTCATAACAATGAAAAGGATGTTCGCTTTGTTTGGGAAAGAAGATGTCGCCGAGTTTACGATAACCCCTCTGCTCGTAAAACCTTTGGTTTCTTTTGTTTAGGGAAAAGGTGTCCAACCGTACGGAACTATACCTTTTTTCCTTGGAATGGCTTTCGGCAAAGACCATCATCTTTTGGGCCAATCCTTTGCCTTGATGATCTGGATGTACCGATAGACGGTGAATGTACGAACTGTTGCCATTGGGTGTAAGCCATTGGATGGGTTTGTATTCTTCGTCCATGATGATGGAGATAACAATAGTGCCCAAAACGATGTTGCTTTCCTCGATCACATAAAGTTCGTTGCGCTGAATGTCTTTTACAAAGGCTTCTTTCGAAGGATAATGCTCGTTCCACTGAAAAATACCGTGATTCTGCATTTTTAGGGCACAGGCCTTGGTTATGGATAAGATATCGGGGATTTCGGAAATCTTTGCTGGTCTTATCATTGATTCGTTTCAATTTAATTGTAAATTTAAGATTTAATCATAATCACCAAACCATGAACAATATACTTGTACCTATTGGAACTTCTCCAAATGCTTCTCAAACTTTACAATATGCAGTAGATTTTGCTTCCGAATTCGGAGCTATGGTCTATGTTATGGATGTATTCTCGGTAACAGCAGCGGTCGGAAGCTTGGCCAATATAGAAGAGAAGGTGGCAAAAAGCAGTAAGGGACATTTGAAGGAGGTTATTGATCAGGTCAACACCAAAGGTGTTGAAATAAAAATGGCCACTTATAATGGTGATATTATAGATGGGTTAAAGAGCATTAATAAGGAATTGGAGATAGACTTGATCATAATTGCTCCTAAGAGTAATGATATACAAGAAGAGCTCTATCTGGGGAATACTTCTGGACGGATTATTAAACAGACTGAAATCCCTACCTTGATTGTCCCTAAAGGAACAACATTTGCACCTGCCAAGAAAATCTTGACGGCTTTTGGTTCCGGTATTTTGAAGCGTAGTAGTATTTTGAACCCCTTGATCATTATAAAGAACAAGTTTAGATCGGATGTAAGCTTGTTACTGGTAAAGAGGCCCGGCTATACCGAGGACGATCTAAAAGTAAATACTGCTTTGATGGATTTGAGCTCAAATTTGTCCATTACCGAAAATGGCACTACGTATTTAGGGGTAACGGAGTATTTCCAGAAAGAACAGCCAGATATGTTGTGCGTGTTCCGAAGAAAGCGTGGGTTCTTTAAAAAGTTATGGGAAAAGAACACTATTCAAAAATCGGAGTTCTTTGTTAAGATACCGGTATTGGTACTCAGCGTTAAAAAAGATTAAGGAAGCAGCGCATTTTTTGATACTTTCGGAAAAAAGTATTTCCTTTGCGCTCTCTTTGGGGGATTAGCTCAGTTGGCTAGAGCGCTTGCCTGGCAGGCAAGAGGCCACCGGTTCGAATCCGGTATTCTCCACAGTAACAGTAAGGCTTCAAGAGTTTTTGACTTTTGAAGCTTTTTTCATTTGCACGCAATTTGCATGCAAAATAGCATGTACATTAAATTTGAAATAGATTAATACAATAGCAATATTCATTGGCTACCCCTATTGGAAATATAGTTATTCAAATGCCCTAGACCCCTTAGATTAGATTCCATATAAAGACTATATTGATGGTTTTTGCAAGTAATGTTTTTCGATTGTCCATTATCAATAAGCTTTTGTCGATAAAGTTTGTTGGTTAAAATATTTTACAGAACTTTCCCACTTTACCATTTCCAAACAACCTAAATGAAACATCTTTTTTTCGTTTGTGCCGTGCTTTTATTTTTCTCCTGTAGTAAATCTGAAGAAAACACAGTCGCCAAACCAGAATCGCCAATCACTGAAAACCCAGAAAAAGAAAACCCTGAACAACCCAAGCAACCAGATAATCAGCCTGACCCAACATTGGTCATTGAATCAGTTTCTCCCCAAATTGTGGATTTAGGAGATACATTAAGTCTAAAGGGAGAAAATTTCAACAAGGATGTTAGATTATCCATAGGCCAAAGCCAATTAAAAATTCTTTTCAACAATGACAGCATAATTGAATTTGAGCTACCATATTGGGGCTTTGAGCCTGATAGTCTGCATATATCTGTAGATAACCGGGATACAATCGCTTATTATAGAAATGCTTTTCAATTGTATCAACCAGAAATAGATTCAATCCCAAGCAATTTTGGGTATCGAGATACCGTGGTGGTATATGGAAAACATCTAACGAATCGTCCAGACATAAATGATGGTATTGTGGAACTCAACAATGACCGGTTAACAGTAATTGACCATAGCAAAGATTCAATAAGATTTGTTCTACCTTATAATGTGGACAAGCATGAAAATGATTTATTGGTGAGAGCTCAATTAAGGACATTGAGAAAAGACAAAGGTGTGGTGATACCTGATCCTACTATAACAGGAATTTCTAAGGACAGTCTTTTAATCAATGAAAACATTACTATATATGGCTCCAATTTTTTTGAATTTAGAGATTACCTGCATGAGGTCTATATTGGCGAAAATAGAGCAGAGATTGAACAAGTCTATGCCGATTCTATAATCACTAAAGTTCCTTTGGGGCTTTATACTGATAGGAACATAAATAAGGTTACTGTAAAAGTGGTGGAAAAAGAAATAACCCAAGATCTTGGGCTGTATTTAAAAAATACATGGTACCAATATGGGAGAATTGACAACAAAGGACTTACGGATGGAAGATATGACTGGGGGAATATTACCGGATGGGGCTTTGGTTATGACGACTCTTTCTACACACTTCAATTTAGAGGCTCAGGGGGTTTTTATGGCAATCCGAATAAAATAGGTTTTGTCAAATACAATGTAGCGTCCAATACATGGGAAACGATGCCAGACATTAATATTGATTTTAATCCAGATAGAATTAGTAGCTTTTACACCTTTTCATTAAATGACGGTAACGTCTATATATACAATGCGCGCCTAACCGATAATTTCTACAAGTACAGTCTAGAATCTGGAGAACTTACATCACTACAGGATTTTCAAAATACTGACCCCATCGATAGACCTATTGGATTTAAAATCGGAAATAGCTTCTATTTGGGTATGGGCTACTCCAAGCCGGGCTCAAAAACAATTCCAAATAGAAAAATCTGGTCTTATGACGAAGCATCTGATTCTTGGTCTTATCAATCGGAAATGCCTTTCGTAGAGGGGCAAGGCGATGATAACCATTCAAATTACTTTTTAAAAAATGGAAAAGCGTACATAGGAAATGGCCTTAGAGTTTACGACCTATGGGAATACACACCCAATGATTTATGGATTCGAAAAACAGATTTGGTCAATCCTGTTCAAGCCGCAGTGTTCACTCAAATTGACAATAAAGGATTTTATCATCAAAGGCACAGCTTAGGGCATACAGGAGGGGTATTTCATGAGTATGACATTGAGTTGGACAAATATTCAATACGAGAGGATTTGACCATCTTTGGTTATCTCTTAGAAAACAGGGCCATGTTTGTGCATGATGATTATGTTTACTTCATTGGATACACGTCGAGTCCAAATTTACCCAAATACAGTTCCATAAGAAGATATGACCATGTGGTTTTACGAACAGAACTTTCAAACTTTACCAATTAATGAAAAAGACATCTCTTTTCTTAGTTTTTGCAACACTACTTTTATCATGTTCCAAAGAAAGTTCGGAGAAAGAAGCCCCTCAGCCTGAAGCAAAAGATGAAACTGAAGAAATTTTTGAACTTTTGAATTTTGAGCTTGAAGTCGAAGTCTTCGAAGACGGAGGTGTTATGTTGGAAGCTTCAGCAACCAATATTGATGCCCCAGAAGTTTCGGAATATGGGTTCTTGCTTTCCCAATTTGAGAACCCAGATTTCAACAATTCCCAAAAGTTTGTGTCCGATGGAATGGAGGATAATAAATTTTTGCTGACCATAGATAAAGACCTAGATTTTAATAAGGAATTTTTCATTGTGGCTTATGCCAAAATAGGTGAAACCTACGAGTATACCACAATAAAATCATTCGTTTCCACAGGCAGTAAGGCTCCTGTCATCGGTCGAATTGACCAATCTTATATTGGGGATACGTTGCAAATTAAAGGCTCAAATTTCACATCAATAGCACATAAAATAAAAGTATTATTTGATGATGAAATCAGTGCTGTATTGGAATCTTCTGATACTTTGGTTAAATGTATTGTTCCCGAAACGCTAAAAAGATTCAATCCTAAAGTTACACTAGAGTTATATAATAAATCCGACTCCTTCGAAGATTTTTCTTTGTATACACCGATAATTGAAAAGATATCAAAGGAGGTGGTTTCTATTGGGGACACATTAACAGTTTATGGAAAACATTTTGATTTTGAAAACCTTAGAAATTCTATTATAATAGAGGGAAAACACAGTGAAGTTCTATTTTCATCTAGAGACTCAATCATTTTTGTTATACCACAATCATTATCAAAATCCACCAATTCTTTTGCACTTTTATCACAATTACAAAGTATTGATTCAGAGCTAAATTTTACTATCAAGTCCCCTTCAATAGCTGAGATTCCCCAAAGCTTTCGTTCCTATGAAATAATTGAAATCGTTGGTGATGAATTTAGTCCAATTGCACAGGATAACATAGTCTTATTCGATAATCAACAGGCCGTTGTACTGGAAGCCTCTGAAAACCTG
>JAAEZN010000150.1 GCA_018222835.1 Algicola sp.
TTGTCATTGTATCCCCTATATGGTTAGTAATTACTTAAAATCACATACAAAGGATTAAGTTATATAGTCAGTAAAAAAATTAAATAAAACGTTTTCGTAAATAATTCGTTTTAAATATGTCCATATGTTCATACATGTAAAATTATTATATATTTGAAACTTATCATTCTTATATGTTAGCATATAAGATGTGCTTGCAATAACCTTATTTAAACTGGTCTATGGATATCTTGAATGCAATATTGGAGGAAATGATTAATTTTTTTGGTGCATCCAGTATTCTGGAAGCCTTAAAAACTGAAAACTATGCCTTTTTTAAGAGTTTTGACGGAATTGTTTCCTGTATTTTCCTTGCTCTCCCCATTCTTCTTATAGTTGAGTTTTTTATAGTTATTTTTAAGGAACGGCAACAATTGAGAAGCTATAAGGTTAACTTTCTCATTATTGTTTTCAATAGGGTTATAGGGAGAATCCTATCATTGGGGACAATAATGTGGACCATTGGCTTTTTTCAAGAGTACGCTTTGTTTCAGACTTCATATACATGGTACTGGTTTATTTACGGTTACATTATTTGGGAGTTGGGCAGTTATATTTATCATTATTTTGGGCATAAGGTACGGTTGCTTTGGTGTTTGCACTCCCCTCACCATGCAGCCGAGACGATGAATCTATCTGTAAACCAAGCTCATTTTTTCCTTGAGTTTCCCTATGCGGACTTTATACGCACTGCTACTTGTATGCTCTTTGGGGTCGATCCAAAGCTATTCTTCTCCATTTTAATATTGGATATAACCTACGCTACATTCATCCATGTTGGCGAGCACATTATAAAAAAGGGACAGTTTGGTTTTCTTGGAAAACTTATATTGACCCCTTCTCACCATCGTGTTCATCACGGTAAAAATCCATTATATATGGATACCAATTTTTGTAACCTACTCAACATTTGGGATCGGATTTTTGGCACATATCAAAATGAGGATAGGAATCTACCTGTTGAATATGGGATAACCCGAGAAATGGACTCGGGAAATTTTTTTGATGTCTATTTTGGAGAATTTAAAGCCCTCTACAAGGATATTGTCAATGCCCCGGGGATTAAAAATAAACTTTTATATATAGTGATGCCCCCGGGTTGGAGCCACACTGGCGAACACCAAACTGCAAGAATTGTTCGAAATCAATTTTTGAATGAACAATAAAACCAGCAAGAACCGATATTCAGTATAACTTCGCCAAATAACTTTATATCTAATTGGAATTTAGTTATTTAACAATAGAGTCACCTATTCGGTAAGCATAAATTATTCAAAGGTTTGGAATGCCCTTATTTATTGGGGATTTGAGGGATAGGTTCAAGTGCCTCCGGCCCCACTAAAACGTAAGCATCTTTTGTCTTTGGCATTCAATGGACCGGGTGTCTTCTTTCATGGTTGTTATAATCAAAAAAAGCAACCAACTATAATCCTAGCCAATAAATTACGTCATATTTATTAAAACATGACCCTAAAACTAACTTTTGTTCCTTTAAAAAAGTTAATTATGCTATAAGTTGTGATACCCGTTATTGCCCATCTAATCCACAACTCATTTCTTCTCCAGTAATAATTCCATCATGGCCAACGAAGATGCCCTGCCGATTTCAAGTATCCGATCTTTTGGGGTTTGGTCTCCTATTTCATACGTTATTCCTACAGCACCATGCCCATACAAGAACCATCCCTTCGATACTGGCTTATTGCTGTTGGAGTCCTTTTCATTGACTTTGTAATTTTCAATGTCTTTTTCCAACCTATCGAACCAATCGTTAATAAAGTGGGGCAAGGTAGTTCCTTCCCTACTTTTGTTAGTGTAGAAAACATCTTCGTAGGTGGAATGGAAATCCAATCCCAAAACAATTTCGCCTTTGTCCTTTTTGCTGGTCTCAGCAATAAACGATACTACATTTTCGACCTCTGGTTGACGGTATTTTGACCAATCTCGATTAAGGTCCACCCCATTGGAATTATGCCTCCAATGCCCTAAATCCACACCATCTGGATTAAGAATTGGAAAAGCCAACACCCTATATTTGCTTAAAAATTCGGTAGAAAGCGAAGAGTTTTCCACGATAGTTTCCATAAATTTTTGAAAAGCAAAGAAACCTGTGACTTCTGGTGGATGCTGTCTTGTCAAAAGAACAACAATAGGCTTACCTTTCGGATTTCCCTTATACATGTCCAAAACCGGAATATTTCTTCCCAAATTGGACTGACCGGCGGTTTCCAAGTGCACAAAATCGTTGGAGTTTACAATATGCTGGAGATACCATTGTTTCACATCATCTGAACTATTGATTTCTTGTGCCGCAATTAGTTGGGGCTCCCTATTTATCATTAGTCGTAGAATCCGCCCTTTACCGGATTTCATAACATTCACAGAATCCACAATGCTCCATTCCCCGTTCGTTCTCTTTTTGGGTTTGTACCTATGCCAGAATTCTTCAGGATACTTAAACTCAAAGTAAACTTGCTTTGGAGAATCAGACCAAGTTTCAAAAGCATAATAAGGGCTCTTATTGATAGGGGTGTTCTCTGGTGCAAAATGCAATGTAATCGTTGAATCATTGGATTGGTTCGCATCGTTGAGGCGGGCGCCGTCAAATTCATTGCTCACTGAAACTCCCAATTCTTCAAAGTAATAGGTCTTTTTAGTTTGATAATCTATCGGTTGATCTCTAGTGTCTATCGGGTTTTTAAACTTTACCTTTTTTGGCAAGGTGCAATCAACCATTACGAGTGCCAAAGCAATGGGCAAAACGGTTGCCCAATATCTCTTTATTGTCATATTTGTTGTATAAATTATTCTATTGACCGTTAACACAAATCCATTATAAATAACTGATTATCATCAAAACAAATTATTTTAATTGTATTTCGGTCGGCGATTTATCGAAAAGAACCCCACTTGATCAAAGGTTTTGAACTATTTGGAATCAATCATTTAAAAAAACATTTCCCAAAGCATTGCTCATCTTAGCCCATCCCGAAGCATCCTGACGAAGTTTTGGCTTTGCCTGTTCAATATGGATAAATCTTCCGGAGGTTTCCGTTGAATAAATACTACAGGGATCGGGAGAACTATTGATAAAGCGACCTTGTGTGTTGGTAAAGCCCCGTAGTCTGGTCCAATCCGTATCGATATGGGCAATTTTAAAGGTCAATGAAGCATCCTCTTCCAACAGGGCATCCCTGATCAAGGAGGCATAATCGGTGTCAGGAGTTTGGTCGGTCCCATTACTCATAATCACATCTGGGTCATTATTACCCTTGCCAAAGCCATGTAATTGTATAAATAC
>JAAEZN010000151.1 GCA_018222835.1 Algicola sp.
AATTTAATAAACAATCAACAATTCATCTTTCTAAAGCAACAGTTCGGTTATTTAATTTCATAATCGTCCTGCATTTACAGGAAATTTGAACATCAATTAAAAAAATCATTAATCAAAAAACGAACAATTATGACATCAATTAAAATGAAAACAATCAAAAAACAAATCTTATTAAACATGGCTTGTGTAGCTTTGGCGTTATCATCTAGTATAACATACGCACAAAACACAAATTCAGAAACAACAACACAACGAGATGGTTTTATCGTAGAATTCGTAGTAGGAGGAGGTATTATAAGTATAGAAGATAGTGCTGGTATGCAAACGTTCGACAAGTCTCAAGGTGCGTTTGTTTTTCCAGATTTAAAGTTAGGCTACATGTTAAATGAAAAACTCGCCATTACAGTCTCTATGCCAGGAATGATATACGAATTTCAGAATAATGACAGACACTTCGGAGGGTTCACTCCAGGGCTTCAATATTGGTTAAAGGATCGCTGGTGGATTCATGGAGGAATCGGTTTAGCAATAGATTCGCCAGCACTATATGATATTAAAGACGATGTAAATGACGAATGGAATTTTGGTTGTGCGGTTAAGGCAAGTACAGGGTACGAAATTTATAAAAAGAAAAACTTTGCGCTTAATCTTCAGGCTAATGTCCTTCTTGGTCGTGCGTATTTAGATGGCAATGCACACAGAGATGCAGTAACCTGTAATATAGGATTTGGTTTTAGCTGGTTATAAGATTAAATTGAATAGTAATAATACAGATTAAAATATAATACCTTATGAACGGACCAGAAAAAAATACAAAATTCCCACTTGAGCATTACGACAGACTTTGTTTCTTAAAAAATGTGGTAAAGAATCCTAATATTATTGTTGGAGACTACACGTACTATGATGATTTTGAAAATGTAGAGAACTTTGAGAAAAATGTAAAATACCATTTTGACTTTGTGGGTGACAAATTAATCATTGGAAAATTCTGTATGATTGCTTCGGACGTTAAATTCATAATGAACGGAGCAAATCATTTAACGGATGCCATGTCAACATATCCTTTTGCGGTTTTTGGTAATGGCTGGGAACATGCCATGGAAGGAAAATCCTATCCACAAAAAGGAGATATAAACATTGGAAATGATGTTTGGATAGGCTATAACGCTACAATTATGGCAGGAGTAACCATCGGAGATGGCGCAATTATTGCCACAAACGCAACGGTAACTAAAGATGTGGAACCCTATACGATTGTTGGCGGAAATCCTGCAAAGGAAATTAAAAAGAGATTCTCAAAAGAAGTCATTATAAAACTTTTAGAGCTACAATGGTGGCATTGGGATATCGAAAAAATCACAAAGAACATTCAGAATTTAACGGATAACAATATTAAGAAATTAATTGAATAACGGAATAAGTTCCAATTTCCAAACACGAACCTGTATCACACAAACAAGTTGCAACTTTGTAGTAAATAATTCTAATTATGAAAGCAGCAGTCTATACCGTTTACGGTTCGCCAGAAGTCATTCAAATACAGGAAGTGGACAAGCCCACACCGCAACCCTGTGAAGTTTTAATAAACATTAAGGCATCATCCATAACACGGGCCGATACCATGATGCGCCAAGGCACGCCAAAGTTTGGGCGATTGTTTGTAGGGCTTTTTAAACCCAAAAATCCAGCCTTGGGAACTGGGTTTTCAGGTATCGTGGAAGCTGTTGGCAATCAGGTTACCAAATTTAAAATAGGCGATGCCGTATTTGGGGAAAAGCTATTCAGCAATGGTACCAATGCCCAATATATCTGTGTAGACCAAGAAGGCATCATAGTTTTAAAGCCAGACCACTTATCCCATGAGCAGGCAGCACCCATCTGCGATGGGTTCTTAACATCCTACAGTTTTTTAAAGGATATAGCCAAACTCCAGTCAGGACAGCATATTTTAGTAAATGGCGCCTCTGGTAGTCTGGGTACGGCTGGCGTACAATTGGGAAACTATATGGGAGCTAAAGTAACAGGCGTATGTAGTGCCAAAAATGCGGCATTGGTAAAATCACTGGGAGCAGATGAGGTTATTGACTACACGAAAACCGATTTTACAAAAGAACAAATTCGTTACGATGTCATTTATGATACGGTTGGGAAGTCATCCTACAAAGCCTGTAAAAATGTTATCAATGATAACGGAGTATTTGTAACACCCGTATTAAGTTTTGAAACCTTACGTTATAGCCTTTTTAAGCCTAAAAAAGTAAAATTTTCAGCCACGGGTATCCGTAAACTAGTAGAACTTAAAGCCTTATTGGAGGAGTTGGCTATGCTTTTTGAGCAAGGAATCCTGCAAACGCATATAGATAAAACCTATAAGTTGGAACATCTTGTCGAAGCGCATCACTATCTCGAAACGGGTCGTAAAGTAGGCAACATCGTCATCAGTCAATCTTAAATAATTAGCAATCAAAAAACGAACCGATGTTTTTCAAATCACAAGAAGGAAAAGAAGCGATTCTTAAGCTTTACAATCAAAAATTAGAACAATTGGAGCTAGCCTATTCCGAGCGACAGTTGGAAACGCACTTTGGTAGCACCAACATCATTGTGTCTGGCGATAAACAGAATCCACCTTTGCTGCTCATTCATGGTACAGGCGGTTGTGCACCACTCATATTGGAATCGCTTTCCAAGCTCACTACCAAATACTGCGTGTATGCGGTAGATGTTTTGGCACAGCCCAATAAAAGTGCCGAAAACCGATTGGATATGAAGTCATTGGATTATGGCAAATGGCTCACCGAAATTATCATTAAGTTACGACTTAAAGCGGTGACCTTGGTTGGTTTTTCATTTGGTGGTTTGATTAGCTTAAAAACTTTGGAGTTTAATGAAACTCCTATCAAACACGTGTTTTTAATTGCGCCTGTTTACATCGTTAACGGAAATCCCTTGCTGGGTTTGATTAAAATGTTTATTCCTTTAAAAAAGTTTATAAAAACCAATAAGCCAAAGTATATCAAGCGGGTTATGGATGCCCTGTTTTCGGAGTACGATGCTTTTGCGCTTCAGTTTATGTCAGCTACTTTTCAGCATTGCCATATGGACTTTTCACCCTTGCCAATAATTCCTAAACAGACAGCAAAAAATATAAAAACACCCATCACTATTATTGCTGCCGAAAAGGACTTGATGTTTCCCGGTAGAAAGATGATGAAACGCGCTAAAGATATTTTTCCTTCTTTAGAAAAAGTTATTTTATTGGAAGGATCTAAACATGTTCCCAGTAATGCCGATTTTGAAGGGATAGCACAGACTATTTTGAAAAATAAAG
>JAAEZN010000046.1 GCA_018222835.1 Algicola sp.
CCTGCCGGATAGATTGGAACGTAACCATGGAGGACATTTATAACCATATCCGCGGGCTTAGTCCGTATCCCGGTGCTTGGACTCAATTGGTGAACGATGGAAAATCCGACCCCATAAAAATTTTTAAAACCAAAACGGAACAAGCTCAGCATAATCTTAAAATAGGTACATTACTGGTAGAGAAAAAAGCACTGAAAGTTGCAGTAAAAGAAGGCTACATTTCTTTATTGGAACTACAGCTTCCTGGAAAACGAAGAATGCAAATAAATGAGGTTTTAAACGGATTGAATCTGGAAAAAGAAGCACACCTTCTCTAAGGCCTTGCTATGATTGGGCTGGGAAAATTTGTCATTTTTTTCCGACTTTATCAACAAACGTTTCAAGTTATCAACAAAAACCCCTAT
The DNA here is from genome assembly GCA_018222835.1 of Algicola sp. GTDB lineage: Bacteria > Bacteroidota > Bacteroidia > Flavobacteriales > Flavobacteriaceae > Flagellimonas. Next base: position 405 of record JAAEZN010000046.1, read on the forward strand.
TTCCCTAGGTTTTACTTGCGTGGGACGCAAATCCATATAAATTTGTTCAGCATTAAAATTATATTAACAACAATTAATTTAATTCCATTATGAACAAAACAGAATTAATCGATGCTATGGCAGCTGATGCTGGCATCACTAAAGCAGCAGCTAAAAAAGCATTGGAGTCTTTCTTGGGAAATGTAGAGGGAACGCTTAAAAAAGGAGACAGAGTTTCCTTGGTAGGTTTTGGTTCTTGGTCAGTTTCCAAAAGAAGCGCTAGAGAAGGTAGAAATCCACAAACTGGAGCTACTATTAAGATTGCCGCTAAGAACGTTGTAAAGTTCAAAGCAGGTGCTGAATTGAGCGGTGCAGTAAACTAATCAATTGTATTTTGATATATAAAAGCATCCCTCTCGGGGTGCTTTTTTAGTTTATATGATTCTTGTTTTTTGTATATGTTGAATAATATGTTAAATTTAAATAAACGAAACTCTTGAAGATGGTAACCCAAAAGCCCAAAAAAGGAAATTTGCTAGTTGCTGAACCTTCACTGACCGGAGACGTTTCTTTTAACAGATCGGTGGTGTTAATCGCCGAGCATAATAATGAAGGCTCGGTAGGCTTTATATTGAACAAACCCCTGGACTATACCATTTGCGACCTTGTTTCCGATATCACCATTCCGTTCCAGGTATTTAATGGTGGGCCTGTGGAACAAGACAACCTTTACTTTATCCACAAAGTGCCAGACCTGATTGAAAACAGCGTTGAAATTTCCGATGGTATTTTTTGGGGAGGTAATTTTGAAAAGACCATTGAGCTGATCAATAACGGGATTATCACGGAACAGGACATCCGTTTCTTTTTAGGGTATTCCGGTTGGGGCACAAGTCAACTAGATCAAGAGCTTTCCTCCAAATCCTGGGTTGTGGTACCGAACGAATATGAAAGCAATATCTTGGAAAAATCCTCCAATGCATTTTGGAAGGAAAAAATGGTGGAATTGGGCGGAGACTATCTTTTGTGGTCCAATTCACCCGAGAACCCCTCACTAAATTAAGCCCCTATCCTCGCTTTTGCATTTAACTTACCCACCAAACTTTTGGCCACTTTGGTATGGAACTCCTTTTTCCTGTATTTACTGATAGGTTGAATACCCACAATGGAATTGGTAATAAACAGTTCGTCCACTTTCTGAAGCTCAAAAGGTGATATGGATTCCTCCACGAGATCATACTCTTCAGAGCCAGCGATCAACTTCATCAAATTTTTTCTTATTATTCCGTCCAAACAACCATCACCCAAAGGTGGAGTTTTAATCTCGTTGCCCTTCACCAAAAACAGATTTCCATTTATGGCCTCGACCACTTTTTTATCTGTATTTACCAATAAACAGTTGGCATAACCATTTTCCCGGGCATACACCCCGGCCACCACATGTAATATTTTATTCGTGGTCTTCAGGTTGGATAACATGTCCTTGTTTACGTAATAATCCTTGAACAATTCAACCTCGTACGAACCATCATCAATAGTAAAAAATGGAGATTCCATGACGCTGGTCTCGATAAGGTAGGATACTTGGTTAGTGCTTGGAGTGTACAGACCGCCTTCGTTCCTGAATACAGATAAACGAACACGTACCGCACCATTTTCCAATCCATTGGCCGTTATGGTCTCTTTGATTTGTTCTTCCAAAAACTCCAAAGTAAATTCCATTGGAATTTCCATCCGTAGGATGCGCATTGAAGCCATTAACCTAAAATAGTGGTCTTCCCAAAAAAACAGTGTTCCATTTACGTAGCGAACCGTTTCAAAAAGAGCATCTGCGTATTTAAACGCCCTATTATTGTAGGTAAATATTGCCTTATCTTCCGCTATAAGTTCTCCGTTACAATTGACCATAAAAAAGTCCCATTTTTTTTCGGGACCAAATATACGGTTTAGTTGAGAATTGGTTTAGGTAGATCCCAGTACTTGCTTAAGATCGGAGACTTGGTTTTCCCAAAGCATTTTTGCTTCGTCCACTTCATCTTCGTCGGCAAAGTCCGTTATAAAAAGAGATACATCTTTGGTAATCTCATCAACAATAATGCGCATTTCAAAAAAGGAATCGTCATCGTTTTCTTCCCAAGCCAACTTTACAAACTCTTCGCTTTTTCGTTTTAGCATTTTTGCCCTTTCTTCTGAGCCATCCCAGATAAAGGTGAAGATCTCACCTCTGGAATTAACGTTATCGGCGTACCATTCTGATAGTCCTGAAGGTGTGGAAATATATTGGTAAAGCAATTGTGGCGAGGCATGGATTACAAATTCCAGTTCAAATTTAACCTTATCACTCATAGTCGTGTTCTTTAAATCCTATTCAACATTTGTATAGTTTGGGAAGATATAAAAATAAATGTCAAATAATAAATTAATAATGAATTTTGATTCAGCGAAAATTTAAGCATATATTTGCACCCGCTTAGCAAAATCATGGCGAGGTAGCTCAGCTGGTTAGAGCGTCGGATTCATAACCCGGAGGCCGGGGGTTCAAGTCCCCCTCTCGCTACAAAAATTGAAGCCATTCAACTGAAAAACAGATGAATGGCTTTTTATTTTTACTAGCTCTTTTATTTTTTACTGGTTTTACTGCCTTGACCAAAGCTCGTTTTACACTTTAATGTTCAGCACCCAGCACCATTATTTATCTTATCCTACCAACAAAATATCCTTGCCATTTATGCTCAATGACCTAGAAGTTTGTTGAAAACAAAATTATATTGTTGATTAATAATAGGGCAATAGCCCATCTATATATTCTTCGGTTTTGGTTAAGTTACCTTCAATATCGTAAAGCTTTAGGGTTCCATTGCCATTGACCAAAGTACCTTTGTCCAATCGATTCCCTTTGCCATCAAAACAAGAGATTACATCCATGAGCATACCTTTTTGAAATAATAAAACCTGGTACAGTTGTCCATTAGTATGATAATAAGACCATTCCCCTACTGCTTTCCCATTCTTAAAGTTTCCTTCTGCATCCAATTTTCCATTATCAAAATAATATTTCCATTTTCCCGATGCACTTCCTTCACTATAATTACCTTCTTTCTCCAATTCTCCATTGCTATGGAACTTTTTATAAGGTCCTTCCATAGTAAATAAGTTATAGATTATCAATTCTTCTTCTTGGCCATTTTCATAATAAGATTTCCATTTCCCATCTCGTTTACCATTATTATATGCTCCGATTTCTTTTAAAACACCGGACCCATAATATCTTTTCCAAATGCCTTGCTGCTCATCATTCACATAATTTCCAATTGAAATCAACTGTCCATTCTCATCGTACTCTTTACAAAGACCGTTTGGCCTCCCATTTTTATATGTCTTCATTTCAGCTAACCTTCCATTTTTGTGATACGTGTGCATTTCACCAATGGGCAGACCATCCTCCATATTTATTGTTAGCTCTAGTTCTCCACTTCTATAATATTTTTTCCATAGCCCTACCGGCACCCCATCTTCCAACATCCCAACTTCGTTTAATTCACCTGAATCATAATAGGATTTACTTTCTTGCGCATGTAAAATTGCACTTAGTGCTAAAAAAAAGATCAACAATAGGTTCTTCATAGTAAGGTTTTAAATTGGTTTATTCAGTTGCATTTAAAAATTGGTCAATTTTGAAACGAAAAAATAACATGAAAAGTATAAGATCTACATGTACCGTATTTAAAATCTATATACATTCTCAACAATCAATGGTGATTGGACGATACTCATCTATTTTATTCCTAATTTGAGGATGAATAGCAATATCGAGCTCATACTTAACTACATTAAAATCAATTTTCTATGATTTCATTTTTTTTAAATCTTTACCGTTTTGCCAGAATTCTATTTCATGGAATTAAAAATGATTCAGAATTTAGGTTTTTGCTCATTTTCATTATCCTTTTATTGGTTGGGTCTACATTCTTCTATTCGATCAATGAGAACTGGTCGATTTTGGATTCACTTTATTTTTCTGTAATGACAATGGCTACCATTGGATATGGTGATTTAGTTCCTACTTCTTCGATTGGAAAAATTTTCACCATTATTTTCACCTTTTTGTCAATTGGGGGATTTGTATCTTTTACTGCAAAAATGATTCAATTGACTCTTGAGCATAGAAACGATAAAATCTGGAAAAGAAATCAGTAATGTTCTTTTAGAATGAAACATAAAATCTACACAAAGTGTGAAGTTTATTAAGCAAACAGAGCTATCAAAAAAAGAAAAAGAAGAAATTCTAACTCTTTGGAATGCTGAATATCCAGAAAAACTGAATTATAGAACACTTACGGAATTTGAAAAATTATCTCGAAAATTTAATCGAACAATCTCATATTTTAATCAAGAATGAAAATCAAAGCATCAAAGGATGGTATTGTGGTTTTATTCGTGAAAATGAAAAGTGGTTTGTTATAATATTAGATTCAAAGTTTCACGGAAAAGGACTTGGAACAAAAATCCTCAATCTTGCAAAAGAAAATAAATCGGAGTTAAATGGTTGGGTAATCGACAACCATAACCTGCAACACTGGCGGCCACAACTCATTGTTCCACTTCCAATCTAAACTAAATCTACTCTTCTAAGAAGGTAAACAAACGGTATTATATAAATTGGAATACCTATATTTACCATCTGTTTTATTAATTATACATATTATCTGAGTCTTTACTTCTAAAGACTACCTCGAAACATCGAGGAACGAACGCATCAAAATCCGACTGGTTTTGATGCGCGCAAGATTACGTCCATTTATTTTATAAAATTTTTTAAGAATGACAATCGATTTTCATATTGATTGTCCTACCAATTTGCAATGCATCCAAGCATTTCACATCCCCTAATCACATAAAAGATAGAATGAATAATAAGCAATTGATAAGCAGAAACATAGAACTATTTTACAACAAAGCATCAGAAGAGACCAGACTGAACAATGGAATGGGAGTTTTTGAGTTTGAAAGGGTTAAGTGCTTAATTGAACAATTTATCACAAAACCTTCTTTAAGAATAATTGATGTTGGCGGAGGAACAGGAAAATACTCCGAATGGCTCGCAAAAAAAGGACATGAAGTCCATTTGGTAGAACCTGTGGAAAAACATTTAAAAATAGCTCAGAACAGAGCGGGAAAAATAAAAAACAAATACTCCGTTCACCTTGGGGAATCTCGCAATTTAAAATTTCCAAACAACCATGCCGATCTAATTATTTTACATGGCCCACTGTATCATCTTCAAAAAAAAGAAGATAGGGCCTTAACGATCAAAGAAGCCAAACGAGTTGTGAAAAACAATGGGATTATTTTAGCATTTGCCATTAATTATACCGCATCAACATTAGTTGGACTATTAAATGGTCTTATTCACAAGAAAACTTTTTTCGAAATGTGCAAAGAAGAGCTTACATCTGGAATACATAATCCGCCATACGATTTTCCTTGGCTCTTGGCCGAAGCATTTTATCATAACCCGGAACAATTAAAAGAAGAGTTTCTAGATCAGGAATTGGTATATCTTAACACTTACGCGGTTGAAGGAATGGCCTGGCTGGACAAAGACTTCTTTTCCAGTATATTGAACAACAAAAGAAAGAGTACATTGTTAGAACTTATTAAGGTTACAGAGAATGATTCTTTTCTATTACCTTTTAGTCCCCATATGATGATAGCCGCTCAAAAACAGAATATTTATGGAAAGTAAAGACAGGTATTATTCCCTATTGAAGGAGAATAATGGTCGATTGAATGAAATCGACCTTGGAGAACAGATCGGGCTTAGCGCCAATGAAACTCAAGAAATAATATCACAGCTCTTATCGGAGCACAAAATAGAGTATGTGAAAAACAAAGCAAGTAATTATAGAATTTTTAAAAAGAAAAAACACCGAAGGCAATGGTGACCATAGGCAAATTTTTATTCTAGCTTGCCCTAATATTTTTTGAGGGCAGGCTTTGGATAAGCCACAATATAATTATCCGGTTAAAAGAAGAAAACACCCTCTTTGGACTTTACGGGGTTAAACGCAAATACAAGAATTTAGCGCTGTATGTTGATAAGAACGATGAGTTTAAAAACCAAATATGCATGACCATGCAGCAACTTTTATAAGTAAATTAGACCGAAATAACATAGACCGATCAAACCAAATGAATCAAAAAGAATTGTCTCAATTGTCCAACGAAGAATTGCTGAAATTTGCCAAAGACAACAAACCATCGCCCATTATTGATGCTTTTTTTATCGGTTTCTTGATAGGAATAGTTGTTTACAGTGTTGTTGCTAACAGTTGGGGCCTCCTTTCCCTGCTTCCGTTATTTTTGATTTATGTGCTCTTAAAAAAACCAAAGAAACATAGCGCCCTAAAAAAAGAGCTCAAAAATCGAAACCTGTCACTTTAAAAACACCCGCAATAACTAGATAGGACAGGTTAAAGCTTTTTATATAACCTACCTTTGGTGTTTAATTAAAAATTTAGAATGGAACAATCAGAACAAGAGGAATTGAACTGGAACGAGTTTATGCGAGTTGAAATAAGAGTAGGAACCATCATCTCTGCCGAAGAGTTTAAAGAAGTAAGAAACCCGGCCTATAAAATGATTGTGGATTTTGGACCGTTCGGCACCAAAAAAACATCTGCACAAATCACTGAACTCTATAACCCGGAAGAATTGATCGGCAAACAAGTAATCGCCGTTATTAATTTCCCACCAAAACAAATAGCCAATATAATGAGTGAATGTTTGGTACTGGGTGGTGTCGGGAACAACAAAGAGGTTACATTGATCCAACCTGAAAGAAAAGTAGAGAACGGTACACGGATAGGATAGCACTATTGCCACAAAAGAACAAAAGCCGTTCAACTATAATAAAGTTGAGCGGCTTTTTAGTTTTCTCGCCACTCTTTTTTTAACCTAAAAGTCTTAAACCAACCTTCGAATGAATTATTTAAAAAAACTGGAGACTGCCAATATATTAATGCTGATTTTATGTGCTTTGATCATTCTAGTGGCGGAATACTTATTTCTTAACGGACATCCCGAGCATGGACTTTTTGTAAGGCTTTGCCCCCCTACCCTTTTGGGCGTTATAATGATTAGAGCTTATAATAAGGCCAGTAAAGAAGAATGATCTTATTAAGACCTTTGGATACTTTTTAACTGGCCAATTCTTATTTTTTGATGGACTTTTCTTGAATTTACGTTTACATTTACGCTAGCATGAAAAATACAATATCCGAACGCATAGCAGACTTTTTGAAAAACTATCCTCCCTTTAATGCAATGGAGCCATCTCAATTGGAGCAATTGTCTGTAGAGGTAGTCATTAAGCACAAAGAGACCAACGATATTGTTTTTTCCCAGAGCGAAGATCCACATGAACACTTTTATGTGGTAAACAAAGGTGCCGTGTCACTATCCAAAGCAGGCTCAAGTCAAATTTTGGATATATGTGATGAGGGGGATGTTTTTGGGCTTCGCCCATTACTGGCGCATGAAAACTACAAGTTGGAGGCAAAAGCATACGAAGAAACCATTCTTTATGCCATCCCTATCAAAGATTTTAAACCTTTGGCCCTCGAAAACAAACGAATCGGGAATTTTTTAATCGAAAGCTTTGCCTCTAACACAGGAAATCCCTACTCCATAAAACACCGAGGTAAATTGTACGGTGTAAATGAAGAAGTCGAACGCTATTCAACCAATAAAATATTAGACCTACAACCCATAAAATATTCCTCCGAACTCATCACCTGTAACGAGGATGCAACTATCAAAGCCATTGCCGATACAATGACCAAGCATAACGTAAGTTGCATCTTGGTAGAAAAAGATAGTTTGCCAGTAGGTATAATCACGGACAAGGATCTAAGAAAAAAAGTGGCTACCGGACAATTCCCCATCTCGGAATCGGCCAAAACTATTATGTCGTCACCAATAATCACCTACCCAAAAGGACTTACTTTGGCACAATCGCAAATGGCAATGATGAAAAGTAGCATCAGTCATTTAGTGCTCACAGAAGATGGAACCACGGACACTCCTGCCGTCGGGATTCTTTCCAAACACGATATTATGGTGGCTGTTGGGAATAATCCTGCGGTATTGATCAGAGCTATAAAAAGAGCCGCGACCACTAAAAGACTGCGTGGGGTCAGACACGGTACAATGAACCTCTTACAGGGTTATTTAGACCAAAATATCCCTCTGGGACTGGTTTCCAAAATAATTTCCGAATTAAATGATGCTTCCACCAAGCAGATCATACAATTGGCCTTAGCAAAAATGGAGCGCGAGCCTCCCGTTAAATTTACTTGGCTCAGCATGGGCAGCCAAGGTCGTGGAGAACAATTATTGAATACCGATCAGGACAATGCCATTATTTTTGAAGATGTTCCGGACGACAAGCTCGAAGAAACCAGAAGCTACTTTTTAAAATTGGGAGAACGGATATCCAAAAGTCTGAACATTATCGGATTTGAATATTGTCCTGCGGATATGATGGCCTCCAACCCCTCTTGGTGTCAGAGTTTAAGCGAATGGAAAAAGGTCACCTCCCATTGGATTCACAATCCGGGACCGAATGAGATTTTGTTGTCTTCCATTTTTTTTGATTTTAACGTAACCTATGGAGAAAAGGCAATGGCGGATGAACTGTCCCTCAGTATTTTTGACCATGCCAAGCAATACCCACAATTTCTTACCCATTTGGCCAGCGGAGCACTTCAAAATCCATCTCCTTCAGGTTTTTTTAGGGATTTCTTGGTGGAACAAGATGGCGAGCACAAAGACTTTTTTGATTTAAAACTTCGTGCACTTATGCCTATTATCGATGCAGCACGTGTACTTATACTGTCACATTCCATCAAATCCATAAACAATACCTCTGATCGATACGAAAAACTGGCCGAGCTGGAACCCAATAACAAAGAACTGTATCTAGCTTGCTCTTATGCCAGTAAGGCTTTGCTCAAATTTAGAACTAGGCAGGGACTGTTGCATAACGATTCTGGCAGGTACATTGCTCTGGACAAGTTGAACAAGGAGGAGAAAATAAAACTGAAACGGACTTTTAAAACCATCAAGGAAATACAGTCCTTGATAGAGGTAAGATTTCAAGTTAAAAACCTTTTGCGCTAATGTGGTCGTTCTTCAAGAAAAAACAATTGGAGCTTCCCGATTTTTGGTGGGAGTATGATGCAAATTTCAATCAAAAACTCCCCATAGATGTCAAAGAAAATACTTTTGTGGTGCTGGATACCGAAACTACCGGTTTTAGTTTAACAAAAGATAGAATGTTGTGTATTGGTGCCTTAAAATTGAAGGATAACAATATTGTGGTAAAAGATAGTCTGGAGCTATATATAAAACAGGAACACTACGATAAACAGAGTGCCGAGATACACGGTATCCTGAAAAAAACCAAGAATAGCTGTATTTCCGAATTAGAGGCGCTAAAACTGTTTTTAAAGTACGTAGAGAACTATATTTTAGTGGGGCACCATGTTATGTTCGATATTAATATGATCAATGCAGCGCTTAAAAGGAACGGACTGCCCAAACTAAAAAACAAAACCTTAGATACCGAATCACTCTACTCAAGAACTGTGTTGATTTCCTCCGTGGTAGAAAAAAAGGAACGCTATTCTTTGGACGATTTGGCCAAAAAATTCAGTATTTCTTGCAAGGATAGGCACACTGCCCTTGGTGATGCTTACATAACCGCAATTGCCTTATTGAGAATTATTGAAAAGCTAAGACCCAATAAACTAAAAGACCTCCTAAGATAAGGAGGTCGTTTTTTAGCAATTGAATGTGAATCTTTAAAGACTTTCCTTGATAATGCTCTCCACTACTTCCGGGTTCAACAAAGTTGATGTATCTCCAAGATTGGTAGTGTCTTTGGACGCAATCTTTCTCAAAATACGCCTCATGATCTTGCCACTTCGTGTTTTGGGCAACCCTTCTGTAAACTGTATTTTGTCCAATTTAGCGATAGGCCCTATATGTTCTGTAATTAATTGGTTGATCTCCTTTTTTAGGTTATCGCGATTACGATCTTCTCCTGTTTCCTTCAAAATAATATAACCGTACAATGCATTTCCTTTGATATCGTGTGGGAATCCAACAATGGCAGATTCCGCAACCGCTGGATGCTCGTTAATGGCATCTTCAATAGGTGCAGTACCTAAATTGTGTCCGGAAACTATGATCACATCATCCACTCTACCAGTAATTCGATAATAGCCGACCTCATCTCTCAAAGCACCATCTCCTGTAAAATATTTACCCTCAAATGCGGAAAAATACGTGTCTTTATAGCGTTGATGGTTACCCCAAATGGTTCTTGCTATAGACGGCCATGGAAATTTGATGCACAAGCGCCCATCTACCTGATTCCCTTTGATCTCTTCCCCGTCTTCATCCATAAGTGCTGGCTGAATTCCTGGCATGGGCAAGGTAGCATAGGTTGGTTTTGTAGGTGTGGAAAATGGGATAGGCGAAATTAGGATTCCTCCTGTTTCAGTTTGCCACCACGTATCTACGATTGGACACTTTTTTTCTCCTACATGGTCATTGTACCAATGCCAAGCTTCCTCGTTGATTGGCTCTCCCACGGTTCCCAAAACCTTTAGACTGGACAAATCATAATCCGTCACAAAATCCAAATTTTGCTTTGCCAAAGCCCTGATTGCTGTTGGAGCAGTATAAAACTGTGTTACTTTATGTTTTTGAACCACTTCCCAGAATCTTCCGAAATCAGGATAGGAAGGAACTCCTTCGAACATTACCGTGGTCGCACCATTGGCCAATGGTCCATAGACTATATAGGAGTGCCCTGTAATCCACCCAATATCTGCCGTACACCAATACACATCCTCTTCGCGATATTGGAATACATTTTTAAATGTATAGGCGGTGTACACCATATATCCTCCCGTGGAATGCACCATTCCTTTGGGACGACCTGTAGAACCTGAGGTGTAGAGAATGAACAAGGGGTCTTCTGCATCCATAATCTCGGGCACGCAGTCCAGATAGGCCTTGTCCAATAGAGGCTGCACCCAAATATCGCGCCCCTCCTTCATAATCACCTCTCCTCCTGTGCGCTTGGTCACTAGAACGGTCTTTACATCTGGGCAGCTCTCCAAAGCCTCGTCCACAATAGCTTTTAGGTCGATTACTTTTTTTCCTCGGTAAGAACCATCCGAAGTAAGTACCATTTTAGCCCCACAATCGTTGATTCTCGTGGACAACGCAGTAGAGGAAAATCCGGCAAAAACAACCGAATGGATGGCTCCTATTCGGGCGCAGGCCAAAATAGCTACGGCCAAATCGGGAATCATAGGCAAATAAACAACGACCCTATCTCCCTTTTTAACGCCTTGATCCTTCAATACATTGGCATATCTACAAACACGCTCATGTAGTTGATTGTATGTAATATGCTCTGCCTCTTCGTTGGGGTCGTTTGGCTCAAAAAGAATAGCGGTCTTATCCCCACGGATTCTTAAATGACGGTCGATACAGTTTTCAGTAATGTTCAGTTTGGCTCCTTTAAACCAGCTTATTTCTGGCTTGGAGAAATCCCATTCCAAAACGGATTCCCATTTTTTGCGCCAAAGAAAGTGTTCCTCTGCAACTTCTTCCCAGAAACCTTCAGGATTCCTAACTGATTTTCGATACACTTGAAAGTACTCTTCCAGATGTTTGATATGATAATTACTCATCTATAACTTTGTTTAGTTAATATGTAAATTATTTGTTCCGCTCTCTATCTTTAATAGGTATCTACGCCAACAATTCTTCGATGTCAGAGATTACCTTTTTTATGGAAAACGGTTTGGTCATATAGCTGTCCGCTCCCATTTCCAATCCTTTTTCCACATCTTTTTCTTTGCTCTTTGCCGATAAAAAAACCACTTTAGTATGAGCAAGGTCCTTATTTTCCCTTACCCGCTTTAGTGTTTCATAACCATCCATTTCCGGCATCATAATATCCAATAAGATCAGGTCCGGTTTTTGCTTGTTTGATATTTCCAGTGCCTCTGTTCCGTCCCTTGCGATAAACACTTCAAAATCTTTCTTTTTAAAGGCATATTCCAACGACATTACAATGTTGGGCTCATCATCTACAATCAGTATTTTTTTCTGCTTCATTGTTGTTTGGGTATTGAAAATATCATCCGGGCACCGGTATTAAAATTCTTATCCACTATTATGGCTCCCTTATGACTTTCCACGATTTTTTTACAAATGGCAAGGCCTAGACCACTGCCCTTTGGTTTTTTTATATTCTGATTTTTTGACTGATAAAATTTTTCAAAAATGTAGTCTCTGTCCTCATCCGGGATACCCCTTCCATTGTCTTCAATGGCGACCAAAACCTCGTTATCGAGATTTTCCAACAGAATTTTAATTCTTCCGTTATGGGGTTCTGTAAATTTAAGGGAATTAGAAAGCAAATTTGTCAATACCTGTAAAATTCGGTCCTCATCATAAAAAGCGAAGACCTTTTCCTTGTTCGAAAACTTAATTTTCACTTCTTTTTTGGATGCAATCTGCTCTACTCCCTTAATAGCCTTTTTTACTGTATCGGACATATTGTACTCCCGAATATCCAACTCCGTTCGGTTACCCGACAGTTTTTCAAGATCCAGAATATTATGTATCAAAGTACTTAGTCTATCAGTGTCCTGGTTAATGTTTTCAAGGAACCGATTTCTTAATTCCGGGGGCATATTTTCGTCCTCCAATACTTCGGAAGCCGCTTTTATGGACGTTATCGGAGTTTTAAGTTCATGGGCGACCGTATCCAAAAACTCATCTTTAAGTTTATCTTGAATAAGAAGTTCTTCATTGGCTGCTTTTAACTGTTGTGTCATAGCCGCAAGCTCCTCGGATTTTTCCCTAAGCAACTTGTTATTGGCCTTGGTCTCTTTACTTTCTTCCAAAATATTGAGCACTTCGGTTAAACTTATAGGGGTTTCTTTGGATACCGAGGCCAATAGTATTTTGGCAGAAGCAATTCCAATACTTCCTGTCAACAATTTTTCCGAAAAATTGATCAATCTGGCATCTGCTCGTTCTTCCGTTTCGGAAATATTATACTTTTTATTGAATAATCTTAGGGCACGATTGGTACGCTGTTCCCCTAAAAATCGGCTTAACAAACGTTTAATATCCGTAACGTATGCTTCTCCTTTCCAAATGAAACCTCCTTCTTGGAGATTTCCATAATTTTCGTGGTTCACGAACATTTCAGCGTAGTTACGCTCTCTGTAATTCCCTTTTGTCCGTAAAGAAAGGCCAACAAAACCAATCGTGTTAAGGGACATGCTCCAGAAAAACGCATTACTCTCCGGTGTTAAATAATCCAAGCCAAAGAAATGTGCCGGTCTGAGCCAAGCATAGCCAAAAAAGCCTTCGATATCAAAGTCCAGTTCCGGCATCGCAGCTTTACTGATTATGGGCAGGAACAAGGTGTAAAAAACAACGGCCAAACCGATCAGGATACCCATTTCGGCCCCACGTGCCGTACCTCGTCTCCAAGTTAACCCCAAAAAGAAAGATGGCGCTAACTGTGCAATAATCAAAAAAGAAATCAAACCGATAGAGTACAAAGAAAGTTGTGCCGAAAACCGGATGTAAAAGAAATATGCAATAATGATCAATAAGAAAACGGCAATCCTTCTAATATTTTTGATACGCTTGGTATTCTCTTCTGGATTGCCTTCCACCAAGGTTTTTATAAATCCGTAGGGAATAACAATATTGTTGCTCACCATAGTGGATAATGACAAAGTAGAAACCACTATCATTGAAATTACAGTTGTAAACCCACCTATAAAAACCATTAGGGCCAACCCGTAATCATTCTCTTGCAATGGCAACAAAAGAGAGTAGTAATCATAGTTCACAGTTTCTGGCAAACTTATGTTTCCTGCCCATGCAATAAAAATGACAAATACATTGAACAGTAACAAATACAGTGGAAACAGCCAGATGGCCTTGCGCAAATGGCTCTCATTATCATTTTCCACTACCGCGACATGGAATTGTCTGGGCAACAAAAAAATGGCAAAAAAGGAGAGACAAATCGTAAAAAGCCAGTTAAACCCATTTTCTACTCCCCCAAAAGAGGTCAGCTGTTCAAAATTTTCTTGTAAGCTTGCCTGGTTGTAAATATCAGAGGTACCATCAAAAAGATAAAAGGTGATGTAAATGCCTATGACCAAGAAGAAACACAGTTTTAAAATAGATTCCAAGGCAACCGTTGCCACAATACCTTTTCTATGGTCCGAAGTATCCGTTGATAGTGTACCATAGAAAGCCACAAAAACTGCAATGAGCAAAGCAATATAAAAGGTGGAATCATCAAAAAAAACACTGGACTCATAACTCACCTTTCCGGAAATCAACGAAAAAGTCTCCGAAACCGCTTTTAGTTGCAAGGAAATATATGGAATAATGGCAAACAAACAGGTGAGGGTAACCAAAGCGCCCAACTGTCGATTATTTCCATATCTCATAGATATAAAATCGGCTATACTGGAAATTTTATGTTGTTTGGAGATACGGATTACCTTTTTCATAAGAACGATCCACAGAGGCAAGGCAATTACCGGCCCCAAATAGATGGCCAAAAAACTTATGCCAGAGCTCGATGCTATACCTACACTGCCATAGTAGGTCCATGCCGTACAATACACAGCCAAAGAAAGGGTGTACACATAGGGATTGTTTGTCCATTTACTTCTTTTGTTCTTTTCGGCAAAATAGGCAAGAACAAAAAGCATGGATAAATACAGTACAATGACCAATCCTACTGCATAATTACTCATAGAACCGTTTTAAAATGATATAGGCCAAAACGATTGCAACCAACCAGCTAAAAAAAATAAAAACGTAGAATATGGGAAATCCGAAAAAATGTCCCTCTCCATTAAATAGGGACACAAAGGGAACATTCCATAAAAAGAACAATACTATGGAAATAAGTATCAATTTTTGCTGATGCCTTTTTTTCATTTTTATTTTCAAGGTCGCCAAACTTAAAATTACGAAAAACGGCACGGTAAATCTAGACCGCACCGCTTTTTCACAACCAATTAATTAATGTGTCGATGCTTCCCCCGCACCGCTGGGTATTCTTATATGCTCCACAATTTCCTGAACTTCTTCAGGTGGTTCGGGAGTAAACATGTTCACTACAATGGCCACAACAAAGTTGACCACCATGGCAATGGTTCCAAATCCTTCTGGCGATACGCCAAACCACCAATCATTCTGTAGTCCTGCCACAGCATCTTTTCCTCCGTCAAAAATTCCAAATTTGAATTTCAACATATAAAAGAGCATTAAACAAAGGCCTACGATCATACCGGAAACGGCTCCTTTGCTATTCATTTTTTTGTAGAAAATCCCTAAAATAATGG
Organism: Algicola sp.; assembly: GCA_018222835.1. GTDB lineage: Bacteria > Bacteroidota > Bacteroidia > Flavobacteriales > Flavobacteriaceae > Flagellimonas. The sequence continues at coordinate 15,866 of JAAEZN010000046.1, forward strand.
CAGGGAAAAACGATGCCGCTGCCAATCCAAAGGCCAAGGCTACCACCGCCGCAACAAACCCGGGCGGATTGATTCCGAAGTATCCGGCAATAACAACAGCAACAGCAGCTGAAAGTCTGGCCGCCCAAAGCTCGCCTTTTTCAGAAAGATCTGGTTTAAGTACGTTCTTGATCAAATCGTGAGAGACCGAAGAGGAAATAACCAACAACAGACCTGCTGCCGTGGATAGAGCCGCTGCCAATCCACCTGCCGCTATTAAACCGATCACCCATGCAGGGAGATCTGCAATTTCCGGGTTGGCCAATACCATAATATCCCTATCAACAGTAAGCTCGTTTACCTCTGGAGAGGCTACATATTGGATTATGCCATCTCCATTTTTATCCTCATGTCCTATCAACCCCGTTTTTTCCCAACGACTGAACCATTCTGGCATGCTATTATATTCTTTCCCACTAACAGTTTCGATAAGGTTAGTTCTGGCAAACACGGCAACTGCCGGTGCAGTGGTGTACAAAATTGCAATGAACAACAAGGCCAATCCGGCCGATTTTCTTGCATCTCGAACCCGTTTTACGGTAAAAAAACGAACGATTACATGAGGTAAACCTGCCGTACCAACCATAAGTGCAAGGGTGATTGCAAAAACATCGACCATACTCTTAGATCCATCTGTATATTCTGCAAAACCGAGCTCTGTAGAAAGTCCATCCAGTTTATCCAAAAGATAGGTTCCGGAGCCATCGGCCAAGGTGCTACCAAATCCAAGTTGTGGCACGGGGTTCCCTGTCATTTGGATAGAAATGAAAATAGCAGGCACCATAAAGGCGAAGATCAACACGCAATATTGAGCTACTTGGGTATAAGTGATACCCTTCATTCCACCAAGGACGGCATAGAACAACACGATCACCATTCCGATGACCACTCCCGTATTGATATCTACTTCCAAATACCTCGAAAACACAATTCCTACCCCTCTCATCTGTCCGGCAACATAAGTAAAGGATACGATAAGTGCGCAGATAACTGCAACAACCCTAGCTGTTTTGGAGTAATAACGTTCTCCTATAAAATCGGGTACGGTAAACTTTCCGAACTTTCTTAAATACGGTGCCAAGAGCAGGGCCAGGAGCACATATCCACCGGTCCATCCCATTAAATAGACAGCACCATCGTAGCCCGCAAAGGATATGATTCCGGCCATAGATATAAAAGAGGCTGCGGACATCCAATCGGCCGCCGTTGCCATTCCGTTAGCCAGTGGCGAAACACCTCCGCCGGCCACATAAAATTCTTTGGTAGATCCCGCTCGGGACCAAATTGCTATTCCTATATAAAGACCAAATGACAAGGCTACCAAGACATAGGTCCAAATTTGTACATCGCTCATAATTGTAAATTTTGTTGGTTGATTATTCTTCGTTGTATCCGTATTTCTTGTCCAATTTGTTCATTAGGCGTACGTACACAAAAATGAGAATGACAAAAACATATATAGATCCTTGTTGTGCGAACCAAAATCCAAGTTTAAATCCGCCCAGTCTAATGTTGTTCAATGCATCTTTGAAGAGGATTCCCGCCCCGTAGGAGACCAAGAACCATATGGCAAGTAATATTACCAAGTACCTTAGGTTCTCTTTCCAATAGGCCGAGGCCTTTCTTTGTTTTTCTGACATAATTTGTTGGTTGTTTAGTTATAAATAAATCTGTGCTTGCAAGGTTACCACGCCATTGTTATCACCTGATCCAATTTTGGAATTGGCATACTCCAATGTTAATTTGGAGTGATGCCCGGTCATAAATAGATTGATGCCCAATCCCAATCGTGTGGCGTTATCGTTTATTGCATCTATTGTTCGTGTTTGATAGGATACATAAGGTTGTACCCTTGATTTATCGGTTGGACCTGAAACCAGGTATCCCACATGTCCGTATATCATATTTCCGGTTCCGTACGGCCCGAGGTTGAAGTTACGACCATAATCGTTATTTTGATACACTAGGTAGGCTGTAATTGCGGAACCATCTTCACCAAGGGGGGCATCGTAAAAGGCATCCACTGCAAAAATATTCACATTTTCCCCCTCCAAATTCCCAGTTCCATCTGCTATTACAGTACCATTTCTGTGGGAAAGGAAGCCGGCACCAACATTAAATACTCTTTTACTGCCCAAGTATGTTCCTACTTTGTAGGGCAAAAAGTTGGATTCTTCATCCAAAAAATGATAATCAAAATAACCTTGGATTACTTTTCCTGCATCTGCAGACCCAAGCAATTCACGTCCTCGATATACTGCCCGTCCATTTGGCATTGGATCGTTTGAAGCATCTAGGGTATTGGTAATGGCTTCATTATAGGATACACGATATTGCAATCTGCCTATCTTTCCTTTGGCATATACTCCAATGTGGCGTGCAAATTGGTCACTTAGTCCCAGTACGGCCCAAGATGAACGGTTGTTGTCCAAGGTCAAGAAGTTGAGAGTACTACTATTGTTCATTCTGGAAATACCGTTCCAATAATGTAATCCAGCACCAATGGCACCTTTTTTGTGTACTTGCCATTCTCCCCAAAAGTCGTGAAAGAAAAGTTCAGAGGAGTCTTCCTTTCCCACTGCACTTATATTACTTCCGTTTAAGTCGTTAAGACCAAAATGGGTTAGAATTAGAAATTTTTTGTTCAACTGGGTAAATGTTAAAAATCTGGCCCGCCTTACGCTTAGGTTCGTAGTGCTTACATTATCCGGAACATTATCGTTGTATTGAGCCCAAAATTGACCCCATGCTATCATTCGAAGATATTTAGACCCATCTTCGTTAAACTTTACCTTGAAACCACCTGTGTACTCGGTGTTTCCTTGCGAAAATGATTTAGGAACCAGCAGTAGAAAGCATGCTGTTCCAATGAGTAGTCTTTTCATTTCAGTTTGGATGTTAGCGAGTTATGTGCCCTACGAACATCTTAAAAATTTGTTTCGAAATAAAAATCAGTATATATTTTTGCTAAATAACTATAGTTAATCTTTGAATCTGTCCCATTTAATCAACATGAACTTGTCCCCAAGCTCGGTTACCAACTGTCCTGCACCTTTCAGGTTTTCAGGGTTTTGAAAGTATTTTTGAAGCTCGGTCAAGTTCAATATTTTATAGGTAGGATGGTATTTTGAATTGTAAGGTCTTTTTATATTGTATTTTCTTACCCAGTTCATTACCGATACATGGGATACACCAAGAATTCGTTCAATCTCTCTATAGGTAAGTCCCTCCAAATAAAGTTGCAATGCCTTGTTTACAAAGTAATCGTCTATCTGCTTTCCCAACTTTGGAACTGTAAAGTAGTAACTACACGATTTGCATTTATAGCGTTGTCGTTCTTTAATAATACCTGCTTTGGTAAACTCTGTATATGAGCAATTTGGACAACTTTCCATAGTTGATATACTTAATTAGCATAAATATATCAAATTAGCTTTAAATTTTTATCAAACTATTAATAATAAATAAAGGGAATCGTTAAAATTCCCTTTATTCTATTGGTCAAATCATAATTTGGATTGATTATTTTGCCAAATAATCAGTTACATTGGTCAAAATACGTTCTTGAAGATTCGAGATATCACTTTTTATAAATTTCTCCCCAGTTATATTTTCATAGAGTTCAATATATCGGTTGGAGACTGATTCGATGTACTCGTCCGACATTTTGGGGACTTCTTGTCCTTCGAGTCCTTGAAATCCATTGGAAATCAACCACTGCCTCACAAATTCTTTGGACAATTGTTTTTGGGCTTCACCTTTTTCTTGGCGCAACTCGTATCCATCTGTGTAGAAATATCGCGATGAATCTGGTGTGTGAATCTCATCTATCAAAACAATTTCCCCATCATTGGTTTTTCCGAACTCATATTTTGTATCCACTAAAATAAGACCTCTCTTCGCTGCGATTTCTGTTCCTCTTTGAAAAAGTGCGTGTGTGTATTTTTCCAAAACTTCGTAATCTTCAGCAGAGACAATACCTCGCTTTAAAATATCTTCTTTGGAAATATCTTCGTCATGATCTCCTTTTTCTGCCTTTGTTGCCGGGGTAATTATAGGTTGAGGAAATTTATCGTTCTCTTTCATCCCCTCTGGCATCGGAACTCCACAAAGCAATCTTTTACCGGCCTTATATTCACGGGCAGCATGTCCTGACATATACCCACGTATCACCATCTCCACTTTAAACGGCTGGCAAGCTTTACCCACAGCTACATTGGGGTCAGGGGTGGCCATAAGCCAATTGGGCACTATATCTTCAGTGTCCTTCATCATCTTGGTGGCAATTTGATTCAGGATTTGTCCTTTATAGGGAATTCCTTTGGGCATTACCACATCAAAAGCGGACAAACGATCGGTGGCCACCATTACCAAAACATCGTTATCCAATGTATAAACCTCTCTTACCTTTCCTTTATAAACTGATTTTTGCCCAGGAAAACTAAAATCCGTGGACATAAGTGTATTCATTCCCATAATTATCTTAGAATTGATTCTGGTGCTCTATATTCTGATAAGCATCAATCACCTTTTTCACCAATTTGTGCCGGATGACATCCTTATCATCCAAATAAATCATACTAATACCCTCCACGTTCTTTAAAACCAACAAGGCTTCTTTAAGCCCAGAAATTACCCTACGTGGCAAGTCTATCTGCCCAGGATCCCCTGTTAGCAAAAACTTGGCATTCTTGCCCATACGGGTCAAGAACATCTTCATTTGGGCGTGCGTAGTGTTCTGTGCCTCATCTAAAATAACAAAGGCGTTGTCTAGGGTACGCCCCCGCATAAAGGCCATCGGGGCTATTTGTATGGTTCCGTCCTCGATATATTTCTCCAACTTTTCCGCCGGGATCATATCACGAAGTGCATCGTAAAGTGGTTGCATGTAGGGATCTAACTTTTCCTTAAGATCACCTGGAAGAAAGCCTAGGTTCTCCCCTGCCTCTACCGCAGGTCGTGTTAAGATAATTCGCCTAACCTGCTTTTCTTTTAAAGCCTTTACGGCCAGTGCCACTCCTGTATAAGTTTTTCCGGTACCTGCCGGACCTATGGCAAAAACCATATCGTTGGTCCTACAGGCATCTACCAAACGACGCTGATTGGCCGTCTGTGCCTTGATCAACCTACCGCTTACGCCATGGACCAACACATCTCCACTACTGGAAGACGATGTGTAATCTTCTTTGCTATTGCTTGTAAGTACCCGTTCGATCATGTTCTCGTCGAGCTTGTTGTATTTGGCAAATTGCCCGGTAAGCTCATCAAAACGTTTATCGAACTCTTCCAATAGTTCTTCGTCTCCAAATACCTTTATCTTATTTCCTCGTGCTACAATTTTAAGCTTTGGAAAGTATTTTTTCAGTAACTCGATATTTGAGTTTTGTTGCCCAAAAAATTCTTGGGGACTGATTTCCGTAAGTTCAATTACTAGTTCGTTCAAAAATAGTGAGGTGTTACAGTTGTTTTTGAAGAATCTTATTCTTTCTTTTTATTTAATTTTACAAAACAAACTTAACTAAAAATCAATTTGAACGCCGAAAAACATATCAACAGTATTGCATGCCAATCATAACCCTAACCACAGATTTTGGATACAAAGACCACTTTGTTGGTGCGGTAAAAGGGGCAATACTGAGCAACCTTACCGACATCAACATTGTTGATATTTCGCACGCCATTGGGCCTTTCAACATTCAGGAATGCGCCTATATCCTAAAAAATGCATACCGATCTTTCCCAAAGGGAACGGTACATATTGTTGGTGTGGACTCTGAAGTATCCCCAGAAAACGAGCATATTGTTGTTCAAGTAGATGGACATTATTTTGTGAGCGCGAACAGTGGTGTGATTTCTTTGATAACCTCTGAAGTGCAACCGGAAAAGGTGGTACAGATCAACTTGCCCAACTCCAGAGCCAGTGCTTTTCCCGTATTGGATGTTTTTGTGCAGGTGGCCTGCCATATTGCCCGCGGTGGTAAACTGGAGGTAATTGGCAAACCCTTGGAAAGCTTAAAGGAAATACGTGATTTTGAACCGAGGATCACTAACGAGGGTAAATCCATTTCTGGCAATGTAATCTATATCGACAATTACGGCAATGTTGTTACCAATATTCAAAAAAGCTTGTTCGAGGCATACAAGAATGGACGTGATTTTGAAATAATTGCACGGACCACTAAAATACGCCAAGTACACCAAAGCTATAACGGTATCATTAATTATAACTTGGAGCGGAACCAGCGTATGGGACCCGGCGATGCCCTTGCCCTGTTCAATTCTGCTGGGTATATTGAGCTTGCCATTTATAAAAGCGACCTCAATTCGGTCGGGGGAGCCTCTTCGCTTCTTGGCCTAAATTACAGGGATACCGTAACCGTAAATTTCCTTTAAATGTTGATACGCATCGTAAAACTGACTTTTAAACCCGAAAATATTGCTAGTTTTGAACGAGTCTTTGAAGAATCGAAAAATGGTATTTTGGCATTTGAGGGTTGCAATATGGTAGAATTATATCAGGACATTAATCATTCCAATATATTTTTTACCTATAGTTTTTGGGATACTGAATCACATCTCAACAATTACAGAAACTCCGATTTCTTTAAAGAGGTTTGGGGCAACACCAAAAAATTGTTTTCCGATAAACCCGAAGCTTGGAGTGTTCATAAATTACAATCTACAAACCCGTCTTAATGTTCGCAATTTTTAAGAGAGAGGTACGGTCTTTTTTTACATCGCCCATTGGTTATTTGATCGTAGGGTCGTTTTTACTGCTCAACGGCCTTTTTTTATGGGTTTTTAAAGGTGAGTACAACATATTTGACTATGGTTTTGCCGATTTGGGCAACTTCTTCCTATTAGCTCCTTGGATTTTTATTTTTTTGGTGCCCGCTATAACCATGAAGAGTTTTTCCGAGGAACGAAAAATGGGAACACTCGAACTGTTATTGATCAAACCAATATCAATTTGGAAACTGGTCCTTGGTAAATTTTGGGGAGCATTTCTGTTGTGTGTTATTGCTGTAGTACCTACTATAGTGTATGTTTTTGCCATTTCCGGGTTGGGTATGGTCGAGGGCAATTACGATCTTGGCGTGGTAATTGGCTCATATTTTGGGTTGTTGTTTTTGATGGCCTCCTATACTTCTATCGGGATATTTGCCTCAACCCTTTCCGATAACCAGATTATTGCTTTTTTGGTAGGTATATTGATTTGTTTCTTGATATTTAATGGGTTTGATGCTGCATCTTCCCTGTTTTCCAATGGAGACACCCAACAGACCATCCAGATGATGGGTGCCAAATTCCATTTTGAGAGTATAGCAAGAGGTGTGTTGGATACCAGGGATTTGGTTTACTTTATCTCACTGACACTTTTATTTCTCTACCTTACTTTTCAACGTTTAAAACAATTGCCGCGATAATGGGAAAATTTGTGCTATCCATAGTAAAAGTGATTATAGCCGCTGTGGTAATTAACGTATTGGCCAGTTTTATCTACACCCGTGTTGATCTAACCGAAGATAAAAGATATACCCTATCCGAACCTGCGTTGGCTGTGGCCCAAAAATTTTAAACACCTGTAATTATAGATGTGTTGTTGGACGGCAATATTCCTGCCGAGTTCTCCAAGTTAAAATCGGAAACCATTCAATTGCTCGAATCCTTTGCATCAAAAAACAAGAATATTAAATACAATTTGGTGGACCCTCTTGCAAACGAGGAACTTGCAGAACAAACCATTGCCGAACTACAAGGATTGGGATTGCAGCCCGCAAATGTAACCGTTGAGGAAAATGGCAAAGTATCCAACGAGCTTGTTTTTCCCTGGGCCATGGTCAATTATAACGATCAGACCGTAAAAGTTGCATTGCTCAAAAATAAACTGGGTTCCACTGCCGAAGACCGCATCAATAATTCCGTACAACAACTGGAATATGCCTTTGCGGATGCCTTTACCAAGCTGAGCATTGAAGAAAAAAAGAGCGTGGCCATCATCAAAGGAAACGGTGAACTGGATGACGTTTACATTGCTGATTATCTCACCACCATTAGGGATTATTACAACATAGGAGCCATTACTTTGGATTCTGTAGCTACCAATCCGCAAAAAGTTTTAGATCAGCTCAAAGATTTTGATTTGGCCATTATAGCCAAACCAACACAAGCATTTTCCGATCAAGAAAAATATGTCTTGGATCAATATATGGTCAATGGAGGTAAATCCATTTGGATGATGGATCAAGTGGCCATGGAAATGGACAGTATTTATGCCGGTGGTGGGGAGGCTATTGCCGTTCTAAGAGATCTAAACTTAAAAGACCTGTTCTTCAAATATGGAGTGAGGATCAATCCCGTATTGGTAAACGACCTATATTTTACTCAAATTGTTTTAGCTACTGGTGAAGGTAACGATTCACAATACAATCCACTGCCATGGTTGTACCACCCAATGGTATTTTCCCAGAACAACCATCCTGTCAACACCAATATTGAAGCGGTCCGTTTTCAGTTTACCAGTCCTATGGATATTCTAGAAAACGATTATCAAAAAACAATTTTGCTGCAAAGCTCTCCCCTTTCCAAAACCGATGGCATTCCAAGTGTGATCAGTTTGGATATGATTAACCAACAGCCAAACAGGGAAAACTATACTAATGGTAACCTTCCCTTAGCTGTTTTGATCGAAGGCAATTTTACCTC
>JAAEZN010000047.1 GCA_018222835.1 Algicola sp.
TAGATTCCAAAAATGGTATAGAGGTAATGAACTTGCTTACGGAACTCAACCAAGAAGGCACTACCATTGTTATGGTAACCCACTCCGACCGAGATTCGCATTATGCGCATAGAGTAATTAATCTGTTCGATGGGCAAATTGTAACAGAAAGCCAAAACAAACCTATAGGTTCAATGGTATAGGGGGAGTTATTCATCAATCAAAAAACAATCAAATCGATAACATGTTCAAAAACCACCTAAATATCGCTTGGAGGACAATCAAAAAGGACAAGCTCTTCACTATTATAAAAGTAGGAGGGTTTGCCGTGGGTATTGCTGCCTGCCTTTTAATTGCCCTATTTATTCGTAATGAGGTCGGCTACGACCGGTATTATGCCAAGAAGGATCAAATTTATAGAGTGGTTTTTCAAGGTGTGTTCCAAGGAGAGGTAATGAAAAGCACACATTTTCAATTACCATTTGCCGATGCGATTCAATCTGATTTTCCGGAAATAGCCAAGGCGGGAAAAGTTAATACTATCGAGATTTTTGGAGCAGGTAAACGAGGGTTTCGGGTCAATGGGTCGCGAGAGAACATTTTTGAGGAGAACTTTATTCTAGCTGACCAAGAGGCTTTTGATATTTTGGAAATAAACCTAGAACAAGGAGATGTGTCAACGGCCTTGACCAACCCCAAGAGCATTGTTATCTCCAAATCTAAGGCAGACAAGTATTTTCCCAATGGAAATGCCTTGGAAAAGACTATATTTTTGGACAACGACACCTCCAGTCCCTATACGGTAACCGGTGTGATGAAAGATATCCCGAAAAACTCACATCTGGAGTTTGATTTTATGCTTCCTGTGGAGGATACCAACGTGAACTGGACCAATCAAAATTACTTTACCTATGTGCAGGTGAACCCCAACACCAATATTCAGGAACTGGAGCAAAAGATGTCTTCCATAGTTGAAAAATACATCATTCCAGCACAGATAAAGCGGGGTCGCTCTACTGCTTTTCTTGATGTGTTGAGAACCGCTGAATATAAACTACAGCCAGTTACCGACATCTATCTAAAGTCGGACCTTAAAATGCAGGATGGGCTTAAACACGGCGATATTAAGTTTGTATGGTTGTTTGCTGCCATTGCAGTTTTTGTTTTGGTTCTGGCCATAATCAATTTTATCAACCTATCCACTGCCAAATCGGCAAACAGGGCCAAAGAAGTTGGGCTTAGAAAAACAATTGGAGCTTTCAGGAACAACTTGGTCAATCAATTTCTTACGGAGTCTGTACTTTTCAGTATCATTTCTTTTGTCTTGGGCGTTTTGCTTGCATGGACCTTGCTTCCTGCTTTTAATGAGATTGCTGCCAAAAGTATAGTGCTACCTTGGTCCGAATGGTGGTTTGCCCCTTTATTGTTGATCTCTGCTTTGGTCACAGGTATTTTGGCTGGCCTGTACCCCGCATTTTATCTATCCGCGTTTAGACCGGCGAGTGTATTAAAGGGAAAGATGAGTGTTGGTAGCAAGAGCGGTAGATTAAGGAGTGGATTGGTTGTTTTTCAGTTTACCACGTCGGTAATCCTAATTATAGGAACACTTATTATCTACAGGCAGATGGATTTTATCGTCAGTAAAGAATTGGGGTACGATAAAGAGCGGGTAGTAGTACTTGAAGGCACCAATATTCTTGGTGGAAAGATGGAATCTTTTAAAGAGCAGCTAATATCATTGTCCCAAGTAAAAAATGTAACATCCACCAATTATTTGCCCATAGATGGCGCCAGTAGAAACGGGAATACTTTTAACGTTGAAGGCCAAGACGATGGAGGAAGGGGGATTCAGGCCCAAATTTGGAAAGTGGACTACGATTATATCGAAACCTTGGGCATTCAAATTAAAACAGGAAGGGCTTTCTCGAAGGAATTTGCGTATGATTCCATTAACTCCATTGTAATCAACACCAAAATGGCATCGGAATTGGGCCTACAAGACCCAATAGGAAAGAAGCTGGACAACAGTAACCAAGTTTTCACCATTATAGGAGTTATAGAAGATTTTCATTTTAAGTCCTTGAAAGAAGACATTTCCGCTCTGTCGTTGGTGATAGGCAATGATGCTGGGGCCGTTTCCGTAAAATTGGAAAAAGGAAATCCAACAGAAGCTCTGGCCTCAATAGAAAAAGTTTGGAACAAAAATGTGCCCAATCAGGCGCTCAACTATACATTTTTGGAACAAAGTTTTGCTCAAATGCACGCAGATGTGCAACGCATAGGCAGAATATTCAACAGTTTTGCACTTTTTGCCATTCTTGTGGCCTGCTTGGGATTATTTGCGCTCTCTGCTTTTATGGTAGAGCAACGAAGAAAGGAAATAAGCATTCGGAGGGTTTTGGGCGCTCCTTTCAAGAACATCTATCAATTGCTTACCATAGATTTTTTAAAGCTGATCGTTATTTCCATCTGCATTGCGATTCCGATTGGCTGGTATTTAATGAGTCGATGGCTGGAAGATTTCGCATATCGTATTACCATAGGCTGGGGAACATTTTTAACAGCGGGGCTTATAGCACTTGGCATTGCGGTCCTTACTATCAGTTATCAATCTATTGGGGCAGCATTGTTGCAACCAACCAAAGGCTTACGTTCAGAATAAATCAATCAAAAAACCAATCACATGTTTAAGAATTATCTAAAAATCGCCTGGAGGAACCTTACCAAGAACAAAGGTTACACCATAATCAACGTTGGAGGTCTCGCGCTAGGCATGGCTGTTGCCCTGATCATCGGCTTATGGATCAAGGACGAACTTTCGCACAACAGCTATTTTTCCAATAAAAACCGAATAGCACAGGTATATCACTCCCAAACATTTAATGGGGAAACTGGAACAAGCCCAGCTATACCACGTCCTTTGGAAATGGCTTTTCGGGAAAGTTACATGGATAATTATAAACATTTGGTGATGTCCTCTTGGACCACCTCCCAATATCTCAAGTATAAAGAAACAAGTATTTCCAGAGAAGGAAATTTTATGCAAAGGGAAGCGCCGGAAATGTTCGACCTCAATATTTTAAAAGGCGAAAAGGACGGTCTGCGAGAAATTAACTCCATTATGCTTGCCGAATCGACCGCCAAGGCACTTTTTGGAGATGAGGAGCCAATTGGAAAGACCATAGAGGTAAACAGCCAATATGATATGATGGTTACCGCTGTTTACGAGGATATTCCATTTAACACTTCTTTTAACGACACCTATTTTTTTATGCCATGGGACAAATATGTTTCAATAAACGAATGGATTAAAAATGCCGAGGATCAATGGGGCAACAATTCGTTCCAAATGTTTGTTCAAATTGCAGATAACACGTCCATGGAGGCCGTATCGGATAAGATTAGGAATGTAAAGAAAGAGCTGGATAAGAATGCGGAAGAATATAACCCACAATTGCAGTTACTGCCTATGGAAGATTGGCATTTACGATCTCGGTTCGAGAACGGAAAGCAAGTGGGAGGTAGAATCAAATATGTTTGGCTTTTTGCAATAATAGGGATTTTTGTGCTTTTGTTGGCCTGCATCAACTTTATGAATCTGAGCACCGCACGCTCCGAAAAAAGAGCCAAGGAAGTTGGAATTAGAAAATCGATCGGGTCCCAACGCGGCCAATTGATCAACCAATTTTTGGGAGAGTCCTTTTTAGTGGTTCTTTTTGCCTTTATTATTGCCGTTGCCATAGTGGTTTTGTCCTTAAACGGGTTTAATGACCTTGCCAGAAAAAAGATGGCCTTTCCATGGGGTTCCATAGGTTTTTGGGCGGCATCCTTGGCCTTTATCTTGTTTACGGCACTTTTGGCCGGCAGCTACCCAGCACTCTATTTATCCTCGTTTAAACCAGTTGATGTTTTAAAGGGCACCTTTAAGGCAGGCAAACACTCTGGTTTGCCGAGAAAAATCTTAGTAGTGCTCCAATTCACGGTTTCTGTTGCTTTTATTATAGGTACGGTGATCGTGATGCAACAAATCAACCATGCAAAAAACAGGCCCATTGGTTACGATAAAGAAGGGTTGGTACAAGTACCGACCATGAGCGAGGATTTTACCGGAAAATTTGAATTGATGAGAGAAACATTCATAAATTCCGGAGCAGTAACCGAAATGTCCACTTCTAGTGCTCCTACCACCAATATTTGGTCAAACAGAAGCGGATTTAAATGGGAAGGAAAGCCAGAAGGTTTCCAAGAAGACCTCGCATGGACCGAGGTATCCCCGGAATATGCCAAAAGCCTCAATTTAAAAATTGTAGCAGGACGCGATTTTTCAAAAGAGTATGCTTCCGACTCCACAGCCGTGCTCCTAAATGAAACCGCGGTTAAATATATGGGCCTTCAAGACCCGATAGGAAAATTTATTACAGATACGGATACCGAAAATCCTTTTGAACCACTGAAGATTGTTGGAGTGGTTCAGGATATGATTGCCCAATCCCCTTACGAACCTGTTAAGCAAGGTATGTATGTCTTCGATAGGCATGATAGAGGCTCATATTATAATATGAGATTGAACCCCAACCAAAGTGCCAGTCAAAATATAGCCATAATAGAAAGGGTTTTTAAACAACATTTCCCGAACATTCCTTTTCAGTACGACTTTGTGGACGAGGAATATGGGGAAAAATTTGCCGCGGAAGAACGCATTGGCCGACTATCGGGAATCTTTACGGCCTTGGCCATTTTGATCAGTTGTTTGGGATTGTTCGGTCTGACCTCTTTTGTGGCAGAACAGCGCACCAAAGAAATAGGGGTGAGAAAAGTATTGGGCGCATCAGTATTTAATGTATGGAATATGTTGTCCAAGGATTTTTTAAAGCTCGTGATCATTTCCTGCTTTATCGCCGTTCCAATTGCCTACTATGTAATGAACGGTTGGTTGCAGGAGTATCCTTATCGCGTGCTGCTCAAGTGGTGGATTTTTGCCTTGGCCATGATCGGCGCCTTGGCCGTTACCATCATCACGGTAAGTTTTCAGGCCATCAAAGCAGCCAAGTTGAACCCGGCCCGAAGTTTACGAACAGAGTAGTATCAATCACTGAGGGAATAGTTACATCATCTACCAAAAAGGAATATCATGTTTAAGAACAATATTAAAATAGCTTGGAGAAGCCTTAAAAAGCAGCCATTCTTCACCTTTCTCAATGTTTTCGGATTAGCAATAGGAATGGCTGGAGGGCTTTTACTCGGTCTTTATATTTATGATGACCTGAGCCACGATAAAATGTTCGTGGATGCTGAACGAATCTATCGAATCAACACAGATATGAAGTTTGGTGGTGCTGCAGAAGAGAATGCTGAGGTGTCGGCACCAATGGCAGAAGCAATGGTGAACGACATACCTCAAGTAGAAATGACCACACGGTTCCGGAGTATAGGAGGGGTTTTTATTCGCTCCCAAGACGTAAGGGACAATGTTAGGGAGTCTCAGGTATCCTATGCCGACTCTACTTTTTTTGACATGTTCGGCATTGAATTGTTGTATGGCGATAAACGAACTGCCTTGGTAGAACCGAATACTATGGTGATTACAAGAACTGCGGCCGAAAAACACTTTCCTGTTGATCAGGCAGTGGGAAAAACACTTGTGATCAACGACCAAGATATATATACGGTTACAGGTGTGTTGGACGACTTGCCCAAAAACTCGATTTTTAGGGACAAGCCTCTTTTCTTGGCCATGTCCGGATATGAGGATGCACAATTGGCAGAATGGGGAAACCATAATTATTTTACGTTCATAAAATTGGTGGCCGGTACTATTGGAGCAGACATACAGGATGATTTGCAGGCCATGGTAGGAAAATATTTGATTCCGTATGCACAGCGGTTTTTTCCTGGAATAACGGAGCAACAGTTTCTGGATTCAGGTAATTATGTGAACTATTCCACCATTCCTTTGACCGATATTCACCTACATTCAGGAAGAAATCCAGAATTCAGTGCCGTAAGTGATATCAAAAACGTTTACATTCTAGGGGCAATTGCACTTATTTTGCTAGTGCTGGCGAGTGTAAATTTTATGAATCTTTCCACGGCCCATTCCCTAAAACGAGCTAAAGAAGTAGGTATCCGCAAAACACTCGGGTCACAACGCAGTGGATTGATCGGCCAGTTTTTAACGGAATCTGGACTGATCGCCATGGGCGCATTGATGTTTGCCATACTCGTGGCCTATATTGCCATGCCTTTTTACAATGACCTTTCGGGAAAAGAGTTGTCCATTCCTTTTTCCAATCCATTTTTTTGGCTGATTTTGGTGGTTGCCGCATTGATTCTTGGGTTGTTTTCCGGAAGTTATCCTGCCTTTTTTATGTCGCGCTTTGTAGCCGCCAAAGTGTTAAAGGGACAAGGCGATAATGCCATAGGTGGTGGAAGGGTAAGGAATGCCCTGGTAATACTGCAATTCAGTATATCGGTGTTTTTGATTATGGGTACACTGACCGTATTTCAACAACTCAGGTTTATTCAAGGCAAGGATCTGGGCTATGGTAAAAATCAGGTGTTGATTATTGGAGGGGTAAATGCCCTCGAAGGCAGAAAACAGGCATTTAAAGATGCAGTATTGCGACTTAGTCAGGTAAATAGTGCCACATTGAGCAGTTTTTTACCAACACCCTCATCACGTAGTAGCGGCACTTATTTATTGGCAGAAGACCGTAGCCAAGAAAAATCCATCAACATGCAGCAATGGGCGGTGGATGATGATTATTTGAATACAATAGGCCTTTCCCTTGTTTCAGGAAGAACATTTGATCTAGACAAATTTGCAACAGATTCGTTGGGTATAATTGTAAATGAAAAAGCAGTGGCCGTGTTGGGGAAAACACCGGAAACTGTCATAGGAACCCAATTTGTATATAGCTTGGAAGAAGGAACAATATCCACAATTATCGGAGTTGTAAAAGACTTTCATTTTGAAACTTTACGGGAAGAAGTTGGGGCGCTGGCACTGTTCCATGGAACAGAATTCGCCAACAATTTGGCCGTAAAGCTCAATGGCAACGATATTTCCGGCGCAGTGGCCGAAATTGAGAATATTTGGAGGGACATGGCACCTACCCAGCCTTTCGATAGCTACTTTATGGACGATTCTTTTAATACCAGCTACGATGCAGAGCAAAGATTGGGAAGGATTTTTATGATTTTTACCATATTGTCCATCATAATAGCTTGCCTTGGACTTTTGGGACTTGCCACCTTCAATGCGCAAAAACGCGTAAAGGAAATCGGCGTAAGAAAAGTACTGGGAGCAGGCGTGGGACAGATAGTTTACCGCTTGTCCGTGGACTTTTTAAAACTGGTGGGCTTTGCGGTGGTTATCGCATTGCCATTGGGTTGGTATGCCATGAACCGTTGGTTACAGGATTTCTCGTACCGAATCGATATTCCTTGGTGGATTTTTGCCCTGTCCGCTTTGTTGGCGGTGGGCGTGGCCCTTGTAACAGTGAGTTATCAAAGTATAAAAGCAGCAATTGTAAACCCAGTGAAGAGCCTTAGGGCAGAGTGAGAACCTAAAGAAAATTGAAAAGAATGGTCGTAATCTATATAAAAGCTGCATGGCGAAGTATTTTAAAGAATAAGCTTTTCTCCTTTATCAATGTGTTGGGCTTGTCCATTGGCATATGCTCCGCCATGGTTATTGGGGCTATAGTCTATTTCGATTTTTCTTTTGATACTTTTCACAAGGACAAAGACAAAATATATCGGGTCACCACCGTTTTTGAATCAAACGGAAACCAATTTTCCAATAGAGGTGTCGCTGTTCCAATAATGCGAACTTTTCAAGAAGGGATGCCCGGTGTGGAATTGGCAGCACCGTTTATGAGCGCCAATTTTTTTAAGGTTGAGAACAAACTACAAGACCTTACTTTTAAAAATATTGAAAACTCCATTTTAGCGGACAACAACTATTTTGAACTTTTTGAATACGATTGGCTGGCAGGCGATAGCAGATCGGCGCTTTCCAACCCAGCTCAAGTGGTTTTATCCGAAAATAAGGCGCAAAGATATTTTCCACATACGCCAGTTTCGGATGTGGTGGGCAAAACACTCATTTACAACGATTCCATTTCGGTAAAAGTCAGCGGGGTTGTGGCTGATTTTAAGCAAAACAGCGATTTTAAGTTTACCGAATTTATGTCGTTATCATCGGCCAAAATGTTTGGAGCAAAGGATATCGTTACCAATGACCAATGGAACGGTACAAGTTCTGGAGATCAATTGTTTTTTAAAGTTAAAGATGAAGCTAGCGTTACTTTGGTCGAATCTCGACTTAAAGAATTGGCAAAAGAACATAAAAACAAGGCTGAGTGGGCAGCCAACGATGAGCGTAACTTTATACTTCAACCTTTGACCAACCTTCATTTTGGAGGTCCGTATGGTGAGTACCCGTTCAATAATTCCAACCATGTCGCAAGCATTAAAGTCTTAAAAAGCTTGGGGTTTGTTGCATTGTTTCTGCTGCTATTGGGATGTGCCAATTTTATCAATCTAAATTCTGCACAGGCATTAACACGTGCAAAGGAAATCGGAATCCGAAAAACCTTGGGAAGCTCCAAAAAGCAAGTGGTTCGTCAGTTCTTGTTGGAAACGTTTATACTTACCTGCATTGCCGCCATTTTATCCTTGGTTTTGGCTCCATTATTACTGCGTCAGTTCATAGATTTTTTACCCGCAGACATCAACCTTTCCATTTTATATAGTTTAAAAGGAGCTCTGGGCATATTGGTTTTGATTGTTTTGGTAAGCTTTTTATCTGGTTTTTATCCCGCCTTTGTACTTTCTGGATTTAGACCGGTTTCCGTTTTAAAAGGACAATTCTCCAAAGGGGATAAAGGGGTTCGATTGCGAAAAACCTTGACCGTTTTTCAGTTTGTGGTTGCCCAAGTCTTTGTGATAGCAACTTTGTTGGTGACCAAACAGCTCCATTATGTAATGAACAAGGATATGGGGCTCAAAACCAATGCAACGGCCTACATCAGCACCCCTTGGAACAACAGCACCGATGTTCAAAAAGAACGACTGTTCAATGCCGTAAAGAACATTCAAGAACTCTCCAATGTGAGTTGGGGCGGGAACCCTCCTGCTTCCAATAATTATTCAACAAGCATGTTGACCTATTTTAAGGAGGATGCTGAAATGCACCAACAAACCCAAATGTTGTGGGGCGATGTCAACTACTTGAACACGTATAAAATTCCGCTCTTGTCCGGAAGACAAATGCTGAATGACAGTGTTAAGGAGTACATAGTAAATGAGGCTTTTGCAAAAGAAGTTGGCTTTCAAAATACCGCAGATGTGGTAGGCACTTTCGTAAAAATGGATACGCTAAAAATCCCTATCGTTGGGTTAATGCGTGATTTCCATCAACATTCCCTACGCTCCGATATTGGCCCGATGGCCATTACCGGTGATTGGCCAGATGACGATTATCCCATGTTTAACAAAATTCATTTTGATCTTGGTGAAAACTCGGAAAACTGGACCAACTCTGTAAAACAAATAGAACAGGCTTGGGCATCCGTATATCCTGATGAAGAAGTACAAGTACAGTTTATGGATGAAATTGTGGAAGGGTTTTACAGAACTGAGCGTAGTACGGTTCAATTACTTACATGGGCCACTGGACTATCCATTTTGATCAGTTGCATGGGACTTTTGGGCTTGGTTGTCTATACTACTGAAAAAAGAGTCAAAGAAATTGGCGTTCGCAAAGTTTTGGGAGCCAATTTGGCCCAGCTCAACATGGAACTTTCCAAAGAATTTTTAATTCTAATTGGAATTGCCTTTTTAATTTCTGTTCCCATTTCTTGGTATTTGATTCAAGAATGGATACAAAACTTTGCCTACAAAACCGCTTTAAGCTGGTGGGTGTTCTTAACTAGTGGTATTGGGATGGTTCTGGTCGCGTTGGCCGTGATCGGAACAAGAACCTACCGTACCGCCAATATAAATCCTGTGGAATCTTTGAGGGCCGAATAAATCATCATCAAACCAAAAAAACGAGAATCATGCTTAAAAACTATATTAAGATTGCTTGGCGAAACTTGATCAAGAACAAGGTTTTTACTTTAGCAAATATCATAGGGCTCACCTCTGCGCTTGCGGTTGCACTTTTGTTGGTGATGACTGCTCTTTTTGAACTTTCTTATGACCAATTTCACGAAAATAAAGATTCCGTTTACCAGGTATATCTTTCCAATCAAACTCCAAGAGGGTTGGAGTCGGGAACTTCGCATCCTGCACCTCTGGCACCTGCTTTAAAAACAGATGTTCCTGGAATAAAACATGCCGTACGAGCCTTGAGCGATGATGCGCTTGTCACATATAATGATAAAGAAATCAATTTGGACGCGGAGTACGTTGACCCTGAGTATTTCGACCTCTTTACATTTCCTGCGATAATAGGGAATGCAGAAAACCCATTGTCCAACAAAAACAGTGTTGCAATTTCGGAAGACGGTGCGCAAAAAGTGTTTGGCAGCATAGAAAACGTTGTTGGAAAATCCATCGCTTTAAAATTGGGCAAGGAGGAGCAATTGTTCACCATTTCTGCAATTTTGGAGAACCCTCCATCCAACAGCAGTACGGATTTTGATATTGTTATTCCCTTTAAAAACCATCCAGAATATGCTTCCAATATCGACCGCTGGGATTCTCAATTTCATTCGGTCTATGTGCAATTGGAAGAAGGCGTAACCCCAGAACAGTTTGAAAAAAACACTCAGGAATTTACAACTCTTCATTATCAAGGAAGCATCGAAAACGCAAAAAGAGATGGTGCCGTTGCGAATGCCGATGGTCTGTACAAACAATTCCATTTACTGCCTATAGCAGATAGGCGCTTTACATCATTTGCCAGTGGAGCTGCAGAGGTAAAACGTACCTTTCCGTATATGATTTTGGGAATTGCATTTGTCATCATCTTTATTGTATGTGCCAACTTCATTAATATGAATATTGCCTTGAGTGAAAAGCGCCTAAAAGAAATAGGGATGCGCAAAACACTCGGAGCAGTTAAAAGGCAATTGTTCTTTCAGTTTTGGATGGAAAGTCTTTTGGTATTTACCGTTTCTACCATTTTAGGTTTGGTTCTGGGCAATCTTTTGTTGGATCCTTTCAAATCCCTGTTCAATACTAGGGCGACTTTAGAGCATGTTGCCCAGCCTAACATAATAATTCTTTTTGGACTCTCGATTTTCTGCATCACCTTGATCGCAGGGGGCTATCCTGCTCTTTTAATGAGTAGGTTGGGTACGCTTCACGCTTTAAAAGGAAAGCTGGATTTGGGAAAAAACAGACTTAGAAATAGTTTGATCGTACTGCAATTTGCCATCGCCATTTTACTTATCAGTGGCACTTTGGTGCTGCATGGTCAGATTGAGTTTATGCGCAATAAAGATTTGGGCTATAACAAGGAACAGGTGATTTCTATCCCTTTAAATGGGAAAAAAGATAGTTATCGAGTAGTTGAATTGCTTCGAGAAGAGTTAAAAGGAAATGCTAATGTGTTAAACGTTTCTGGTGCCGACAACAATTTAGGATTGGGTCGTGATGGAAGCACTATGAGCAGTATGATGGGGTTTGATTACAAAGGACGGGGTGTGGTTACCAATGCCTTGACCGTAGATTACGATTATGCAGAAACCTTGGATCTTGAGGTGGTCGCCGGTCGGACCTTCAGCAGGGAATTTGCGGCTGATAGTTTAAGCCTAGTAATTAACGAAACCATGGCCAAACAATTAGGGGAAGAAGACCCACTTTCTATTCGTATTCCAATGGACGATGGTGCTACCACGTATTCGGTTATCGGAGTGGTCAAAGATTTTAATTTTCAGGATATAAGTAAACAAGTAAAGCCTCTAACCTTATTTATGAACAACGGTTGGGATCTGTATTACGCTTATGTAAAAATTGCACCTCAGAACATCACCTCATCTTTTGAGGCTGTTGAAAAAGCTTGGGGCAACATTGAGCCACAGGCTGAGTTTTTGGGATCGTTTTTGGACGACAATGTTGACCGGACTTTTAGAAGGGAAAAAACAATGGCCACTATCGTTACCAGTGGGAGTATCTTGGGAATCCTTTTAAGTTGTATTGGACTGTTTGCCATTTCCATGTTGGTAGTGGCGCAAAGAACCAAAGAAATTGGGGTGCGAAAAGTGATAGGAGCCAGTGTTTCTTCGGTGGCATTATTGCTTACCAAGGATTTTTTAAAGTTGGTGGGGATCGCTTTTGTGATTGCCACACCGATGGCTTGGTATTTTTTAAATGAATGGCTGCAAAACTATGCGTTCCATGTTGCCTTAAGTCCATTGTTCTTTGTTGGGGCAGGACTTTTAGCCACATTGATTGCCTTTATCACTGTGGGCACACGCACAGTAAAAGCCGCTTCGGCCAACCCAGTAAAAAGCTTACGGACAGAATAGTTTATTAAAAATAACCATGTTCAAAAATTATTTTAAAATAGCTTGGAGAACTCTACTGAAAAATATGTTCAGTTCTTCTATTAATATCATTGGTCTGTCCATTGGAATAAGTGCATGCATGGTAATCCTGATTTTTGTCTGGTATGAATCAACTTTTGACAATTATCACACGAAAGCGAAGAATATATACAGAGTGGTGCAGCATAACAGGGTGCCTGATCAGACCTTGTATTGGAACATTACCCCCTATCCATTGGCGGAAGCACTTAGGAATGATTTTCCTCAAATAGAAATGGTAACCCAAACACAGGGTCCAGTAAGTCAAGAATTTAGTGTTGTAGAAGAAGCAGATTTAAAAAGATTCGAAGAGCCAAGGGTACTTTTTGTAGATAAATTTTATCCAAAAGCATTCGATTTGGAATGGATATCAGGAAACCCTGATAACGCCTTGGATGATATAAACTCTGTTGTGCTAACTGAAACTATTGCGAAAAAGTATTTTGGAATTTCCGATGAAAGCTATAAGTCCGTTTTGGGTAAGACAATACTAAACCAAGACGATGAACCCCTCACTATTACCGGAATAATCAAAAATGTTCCAGGGAACTCCAATCAACGGTTCGATATTTTAATTCCGTATGAATTCTTTAAAACAAAAAATCCCGGTCTAGCACAAAACTGGTCAGGAAATCATCAAGGGACAACATTTGTTGTCTTGCCAAATACAACTAAAATAAAATCACTTGAATCCAAAATCGCTGTTTGGCAGAAAAAGTATCTCAAGTATGAGGATGATAAGCGTATTTCCTATTTTTTTCAACCTCTTATCGACATACATAACGAAACCCTCTACGGAAGTAGCCCTGGTGGATATATTATGCCATCCAACATACTTTATACCCTTTCTGTTGTTGCATTGTTCATTTTGGTGATTGCCCTAATAAATTTCATCAACTTGCTGACCGCACAATCAACTTCACGCTCAAAAGAAGTGGGCGTGCGTAAGGTTCTTGGTAGTAAACGGTTAGATTTAATCATCCAGTTTATTTTTGAAAATAGCATGGTAATCATTGGGTCGTTAACTCTTTCCGTTGTGCTCTTGAACATTTTATTGTCAAAACTCAATGAAAACTTGTCCGTAATCGACCTTCAACTGGAATTGGGTTTTAATCATATAGGTTTAATAATCCTAATAGGCTTTTCAACTATTATTTTGGCTGCATTTTATCCCGCCTTTATTCTCTCCGCATTTAATCCCATCAAGGCACTCAGGAACAAAGTTCAATTTTCAGGAAATAATGGAGTAAATCTACGCAAGTCTTTGGTAACTTTTCAATTCGTGATGGTTCAGCTATTCGTAATAGCAGCTATCATTGTTTCATTGCAAATGGATTATTTTAAGAACAAACCCATGGGCTTTTCGTCAG
Organism: Algicola sp.; assembly: GCA_018222835.1. Classification (GTDB taxonomy): domain Bacteria; phylum Bacteroidota; class Bacteroidia; order Flavobacteriales; family Flavobacteriaceae; genus Flagellimonas. Next base: position 13,892 of record JAAEZN010000047.1, read on the forward strand.
ATTCAGTAGTGGTCACTCCAGTACCCGATTTTGAAAAATTAGAGGTTTATAGACAGGCATTACTTGGTAATAATGATATTTCCAACGTTACTATTGCTTCAGGGCCTCCAATGGCAGTGAATGGCCTTCAATTGGGAACAAGGTTCCGCCTGCCAGAACAATCTCCCGAAGAGGCTTTGGATGCCGAAATAAAAATTGGGGATAAACACTATCTTGATTTCTATGAAATGGAACTTTTGGCAGGTAAAAGCTTTACCACAAATAAGCACGCTTTCGATGAATTTATTGTTAACGAGACCCTATTGAGACGCTTTGGTTGGAGCCCTCAAGAAGCAATTGGCAAAAAAATTCAGATTAATGAGGGGCCAGCGACCATTGTTGGTGTCGTTAAGGATTATCATAATAATTCTTTTCAAAGGGAAATAACACCTTGCATTATTACCAACTGGACATTTTTTCAAAATCAGGCATTCATAAAAATTGGTGGAAATAATGTAGTGACAATTGATAGGATAAAGGATATATGGGAGAATACGTTTACTGGTTCAGCCTACAGTTATGGTTTTTTGAATGATTCTATTGAAAAAGAATATGTTCTTGAACGGCTAATTTATAAGGGTTTTACCATCCTATCTATTCTTGCTATATGTATTGGCTGCTTAGGTCTTTTGGGTTTGATGTCCTATATAATCTCTAGAAAGAGAAAGGAAATTGGAATTCGAAAAGTGTTAGGAGCTAATATCTTAGAGGTTTTCTCATTTTTCACTAAAAAGTTCATTGGTCTGATAACGCTCGCATTCATAATAGCGACACCTCTTGTATATTACTTTGGTAAAATGTGGTTAGAAACATTTGCCTATCGTATTGAATTGTCTGTTTGGATGTTTTTGAGCGGTGGTTGTCTAACATTAATCATTGCAATTATAACCTGTAGCTTTCAATCGTTCAAAGCAGCAATAGCCAACCCTGTAAAAAGTTTAAGAACAGAATAAAATATAAAACATGCTATTACAACTCAACAACATATTTAAATGGGTCCAATCGGGCGGGCAACGTATTTTTTTACTGAAAGATATTAATCTAGAGGTTAAAGAAGGAGAGTTTATTTCCATTATGGGACCATCGGGATCTGGGAAATCCACTTTACTCAACGTTATCGGAATGCTCGATACTTTTGATGAAGGCGAGTATCACTTTTTAGAGGATTCCGTGCACAACCTAAAAGAAAAGCATCGTTCCAATCTGTATAAAGAATATATTGGATTTGTATTTCAGTCGTATCATTTGTTGGACGACCTTACCGTTCAGGAAAATTTGGAAATGCCCTTGATCTACAAAAAATTTAAAGGCTCAGAACGTAAAGCCATGGTGGCCGATATGTTGGATCGATTTAATATCGTGGGCAAAAAAGACCTTTTCCCAGCACAATTAAGTGGTGGACAACAGCAATTGGTGGGTATAGCCCGTGCCTTGATTTCGAATCCTAAATTGATCTTGGCCGATGAGCCTACCGGAAACCTCAACTCCAAACAAGGTGAGGAAATCATGGACTTGTTTAAACAATTAAATGATGAAGGAGTAACCATCATTCAAGTGACGCATTCAGAAAAGAATGCGGAGTACGGTTCCCGAATCATTAATTTGTTGGATGGGCGAATGATTTAAAAAGTTCAAGTTCAATTTCAAAATGTAAAAGAGAATTGGACTTGAAGTTTGCTCTTGATACTTTTAATCCGCTAAATCGGCCAGTTCCTTGCCGACTAAGCTGCCTAAAGCAACACCCATTCCGCCTAAGCGTACACCACAAAATATGGAGTTGGAAACAGACTTTACTATAGGTGATTTTTGGGAGCCAACACCCATGATACCGCTCCATCGTTGCTCTATTTTTACGCTTTGATGGGGCAAAATCATTTTGCACAGTAATTCTTCCAATTTGTCTTGGATAATATCCGTTTGTCCAAAATCGGTGGTTTCCTCCGTATCAAAATCTAGATTGCGACCACCACCGAACAAAATTCGGTCATCAATATTCCTAAAGTAGTAGTAACCTTCATCAAAATGAAAGGTGCCCTTTATATGAAGGGTTTTTATAGGCTCTGTAATCACCACTTGTGCCCTAGCGGGCTGTATCGTTTCAGATTTGAGTAATTTGGAAGCAAATCCATTGGTGGCAACAAACACATTCTTGGATGTAAATTCAAAATCCATCGTTTTTATGATAGCTCCATTTTGAGAATCAATCACCTCTTCGACCATGATTCCATTTAAAATGGGAATTTCCAAGGACAAACATTTTTGAATTAAGGAACGCATCATTTTTCCGGTATCCAACTGTCCTTCCAGCGTATGGGTAATGTATTTATCCTGAATTTCCCCAAAATTGAAGAGATTGTCATTGGTCATAAAAGCATCTTGACCAAAGATGGGTTTCATCAAACCGTTGAGGTAAGGGATGGACTCCAAACATTTTTCGTACAGCTGAGCTTTTCCCAAAGGGAAAAGTTCGTGACTGCCATGTAATTGAAAATCTATGGCCTTATCTCCAAGTAGGTTTCGAAGCCTTTGAATTCCTTTCCATCGCTTTTGAACCAGTTCCACTACTTCCTTCTCTGTATGGTGGTCTAGATCGGATAGTATCTCGGAAGCGCTTCCAAAGCAAGCAAAACCGGCATTTTTAGTGCTGGCCCCCTGTGGTAGGCTACCTTTTTCTAAAATCAGGATAGAGCTTTTGGGATATTTTTCCTTTAGACGGATAGCGCAATTAATACCAACGATTCCACTGCCAACAATGGTAAAATCAACGTTGGAAAACCAGCTTTTATATTCCCAGTAACTCAAATTCATAACTAAAAAACCCCGAATAAATCGGGGCTTTGTTTAATGTTCTTGCTTATACTTTGGATCCATTTTAAAACCCTCCATAAACTTGGTGGTATAGTTGCCCGCCAAATAATCTGGATGGTCCATCAACTGGCGATGGAATGGAATTGTAGTTTTAATCCCTTCGATTACAAACTCGTCCAAAGCCCTACGCATTTTGTTGATGGCCTCTTCCCTTGTTTGCGCAGTTGTAATCAACTTGGCGATCATGGAGTCATAATTCGGTGGAATCATGTAACCACTGTACACATGGGTATCCAAACGGACTCCGTGACCACCTGGCGTGTGCAGGGTGGTAATTTTCCCCGGAGATGGCCTAAAGTCATTATAAGGATCTTCGGCATTGATCCTGCACTCAATAGAGTGTAATTTTGGATAGTAGTTCTTCCCTGAAATAGGAACACCAGCAGCGACCAAAATCTGTTCACGAATCAAATCGTAATCCACTACTTGCTCGGTGATAGGGTGCTCAACCTGAATACGGGTGTTCATTTCCATAAAGTAGAAGTTTCGGTGCTTGTCCACCAAAAACTCGATGGTGCCCGCTCCTTCGTATTTAATAAACTCTGCAGCCTTTACCGCAGCCTTGCCCATATCTTCACGGAGTTTGTCCGTCATAAACGGAGAAGGGGTCTCTTCTGTAAGCTTTTGGTGCCTTCTTTGTACCGAACAGTCTCTTTCGGACAAGTGACAGGCTTTTCCGTACTGATCGCCTACAATCTGTATCTCGATATGGCGAGGCTCCTCAATCAGTTTTTCCATGTACATACCTCCATTCCCAAAGGCAGCGGTCGCTTCTGTAACGGCACTGTTAAAGTTTTTCTCCATTTCGTCTTCGGACCAAATGGCTCGCATACCTTTACCACCACCACCAGCGGTTGCTTTGATCATTACAGGATACCCCATTTTTTTGGCTTCCTTTCTGGCATGATCTACATCTTTGAGCAAACCTTCGGAACCGGGTACAGTGGGTACACCAGCTTTTTTCATGGTCTCTTTGGCCGTTGCCTTATCTCCCATTTTATCTATCTGTTCACCAGAGGCTCCGATAAATTTGATATCGTGCTCTGCACAGATTTTGGAAAATTTGGAGTTTTCAGAAAGAAAACCATAGCCTGGGTGAATGGCGTCGGCATTGGTAATTTCCGCGGCCGCTATAATATTTGGAATCTTTAAATAAGATTCGCTACTGGGTGCTGGACCAATACAAACGGCTTCGTCCGCAAAGCGCACATGAAGACTCTCTTCATCGGCCTTGGAGTAAACGGCAACCGTTTTAATGCCCATTTCCTTGCAAGTTCTAATAATCCGCAAGGCAATTTCACCTCTATTCGCAATTAATACTTTTTTAAACATAGAGCACAATCTTAAATTTTGAATGATAAAATTTTAAATGGTCCCAAGCAACGTTATGGTTGCTTAAACTATATCATCTAAAACTTGCTACGATGGGTCTACCAAGAACAAAGGTTGGTCAAACTCAACAGGGGAAGAGTCATCAACCAATATCTTAACTATCTTACCTGAAACTTCCGATTCAATATCATTGAAAAGTTTCATTGCCTCGATCACACAAAGAACATCACCTTGGTTAATAGAGCTTCCAACTTCAACAAACGGGGGTTTGTCCGGAGATGGCTTTCTGTAGAATGTTCCTATGATTGGGGATTTAATGGTAATATACTTTGAGTCATCATCGGCCTTGCCTGGAGCTGATGGTGTAGGTGCCGATGCTTCTTGCGGCGCGGCATGTGTTGCTACTGGCGCAGCTGCTGTAGGTGCTTGGGCTACAGGAATTTGTTGTACGATTGTGGTTTCAGGAGTGCTAGAGTCGTTGCTTCCAGTTCGAATGGTGATCTTAATGTCCTCCATTTCCAACTTTACCTCGCTGGCACCCGATTTGGCCACAAACTTGATTAAACTTTGAATTTCCTTAATGTCCATGGAATATAATTTAGTTAGTTGTGTGATTAAGAGTTATAGGCCCATTTTAAATAAATGGAACCCCATGTAAAACCTCCACCAAAAGCGGCGAAAATAATATTGTCCCCCTTTTTTAATTGCTTTTCAAAATCATAAAGCAACAAAGGTAATGTTGCGGATGTTGTGTTACCGTAACGCTCTATGTTCATGAGCACTTTTTCGGGTTCTAGGCCCATTCTGTTGGCCGTGGCATCAATAATTCGCTTGTTGGCCTGATGCGGTGCCAACCATTGCACATCATTTTTGCTCAGATTGTTGCGCTCCATGATCAATGCGGACACATCGGCCATGTTGGATACGGCAAATTTAAAAACGGATTTTCCATCTTGAAAAACGTAATGCTTTTTGTTTTTCACGGTTTCTTCCGAAGCGGGCAGAATTGAACCTCCAGCATCGATTTTTAAAAATTGACGTCCTATACCGTCGGAACGCAAATATTCGTCCTGAAGTCCCAAACCTTCCTCGTTGGGCTCAAAAAGAACCGCTCCGGCACCATCTCCAAAAATAATACATGTGGTTCTATCGGTATAGTCTATAATGGACGACATTTTATCTGCTCCGATCAGCAATACTTTTTTGTACCTACCAGATTCTATATAGCTCGCTGCGGTTGACATTCCATATAAGAAACTGGAGCATGCGGCTTGCAGATCATAGGCAAAGGCGTTTGTTGCGCCAATTTCCGAAGCCACATAAGCGGCCGTAGCTGCCACGGGCATATCCGGAGTTGCGGTAGCGACCAATACCATATCTATTTCGGAAGCATCGATATCTCGCTTTTTTAGCAAATCCTCGGCGGCCTTTATGGCCATAAAGGATGTACCTGCGTTCTCCTCTTTTAGGATTCTTCTCTCCTTTATTCCTGTTCTGGTGGTAATCCACTCATCGTTGGTATCCACCATGGTTTCCAATACTTTATTGGAAAGAACAAAATCTGGAAGGTACCCTCCTACAGCTGTTATTGCTGCCGTTGTTTTTTTCATTTTAGACTCTCTTTATTGTCAAAAACATTGAAATTTGACCCAAAAGCGGTGAAAATTAGTCATTTTATATGACTTTATGGGTAAAATTAACCGATTTTGGGGTGTTAACATGGGCGCATAAAAAAACTCCCGTTAATTATTCAACGGGAGTTGCTTTATTTTAAAGGGGCTGCGATTAGGCCGCAGTTTCCTCTTCAGTTTTGTCGATTAGCACTTGGCCTCGGTAGTATAATTTACCTTCGTGCCAGTGAGCTCTGTGGAACAAGTGCATTTCACCTGTTGTTGAGTCCTTGGCAATTGTTGGCGCAACTGCTTTGTAGTGGGTTCTTCTTTTGTCCCTTCTGGTTTTCGATGTTTTTCTTTTAGGATGTGCCATTATAAACCTATTTATCCGTTAGTAACTTTTTTAAATCGTCCCATCTGGGATCTGTTTTTTCTGATGATTTGGTATTCACTTTTGGCTGAAGCTCTTCTAGCTTGTCCAAGATATCCGATTTAAGCGATCCGTCTTCCACGCCAGGGTGGACCCTTTTTTGTGGAACGGCAAGCACCAACATTTCATAAATGTATTGTGCAATGTTGAATTGGTGCTCTCCGTGAGGGATGATCAAGATTTCATCATCTTCATCATTATACTCATCGCCAAATTTGACAACGAGTTTTAAACTGGAATCGATAGGCTGGTCAAAAGGTTCGCCAGTTAAATCGCAATCCACGTTAACAGTTCCCTCGGCTTTAATCCGAAGTTCCATCATGGTGCTCATTTTTTCCAAAATTGCATTAACATGAACGGAAACTCCGTTAAATTCTTGGTAGTCAAAAGATTCAAAGAACGCATCATCTATTTCGTACACAAATTTATGTTCTCCCAGCTTCAGACCTGAAAAAGGGATAATATACTCTTTCAGCTTCATCATTTCTACACTTAAGGTTTGTGTACCAGCCTTTAAAGGCGGGTGCAAAGATACTACTAATTTACAAAACTGCAATTCTTACCACAACAAATATCCAAATTGCAGTCAACTTTTTAATCACCACGCTTCATTTTTTGTTTTTGAAGCGGGTTTTTATGCAATTCCAAGTATTCAGCTCTGTCTTTAAATACCTGGATTCCAGTAAATACGGCCTCCTTGAAAGAGCTCTCGTCCGCTTTCCCTTTTCCTGCTATTTCGTAGGCAGTCCCGTGATCGGGAGAAGTCCGGACTTTGTCCAGCCCAGCCGTGTAATTTACTCCTTTTCCAAAGGAAAGTGTTTTAAAGGGTATTAAACCTTGATCGTGATAGGCTGCCAATACCGCATCAAAACTCTTATAGCTATCGGAGCCAAAAAAGCTATCTGCAGAGTATGGTCCGTACACCAAGGTGCCTTTGTTAAAAAGCTCTTTTATTGTAGGTTTTAAGACCTTATCATCTTCCTCGCCAATAGTTCCGCTGTCACCGGAGTGCGGATTGATTCCCAACATTGCAATTTTTGGCCTACGAATTCCAAAATCCATCTTTAAAGATTTTTCCATAATGGCAATCTTATTGCGGATTAGCTTTGGTGTTATGGTTTTGGCAACATCTTTAACGGCGATATGATCCGTTAGCAAGCCTACGCGAAGTTCGTTGGTGACCATAAACATTAAACTTTCACCTTTGAGTTCTTGGGCAAGGAAGTCTGTATGGCCAGGAAACTTAAAATCTTCGGACTGTATATTGTTTTTGTTGATTGGCGCCGTGACCAACACATCAATTTTATCCTCTTTTAAAGCTGAAACTGCTGCGCGCAAAGATTTTATGGCATAACCGCCACCTTCTTTTGTGGCCTCTCCATAAGCAATATTCGGCATCTCTTTCCATACATTAACAATGTTGATCTTGCCTTCCAATGCTTGGTCAGCATCTCTAACACCATTAAACTTTATGTTAAGGCCCAGATCTTTGATTTGTTGTGAAATGGTTTTATTGGACGCAAAGAATACCGGAGTGCAAAAGTCCAACATACGAGGGTCTTCAAATGTTTTTAGTGCCACTTCGCACCCTATACCATTAATGTCCCCAATGGAGATCCCTAACTTTATTTTTTGATTTTCCTTCATAAAATGAACGCTGTTATGGCTACTTTTGCAATACAAAACTAGTCAATTAAAAATACACATGTTCACAGGAATCATAGAGACTTTGGGTAAAGTTGAAAAGATTGAAAAAGAGGGTGGAAATCTTCATATTACCATTGGTTCGGAGATTACATCGGAACTGAAAATAGACCAAAGTGTTTCGCACAATGGGGTTTGCCTAACTGTAGTGTCTTTGGATGTTGATAAATATACGGTTACAGCGATTGAAGAGACCTTGAACAAAACCAATTTAAATGATTTAAAGGTAGGCGATGTGGTGAACTTGGAGCGGGCCATGGTACTCGGGGCCCGTTTAGACGGGCATATTGTACAGGGGCATGTGGATCAAACGGCTGTTTGCCAATCCATGGATGAAAAAGACGGGAGTTGGATCTACACTTTCGAGTACGACCCCAAACTGAATAATGTGACCATAGAAAAAGGATCTATTACTGTAGATGGGGTAAGCTTAACGGTAGTGAATTCCCAGAAAAATAGCTTTAGTGTGGCAATTATTCCCTACACTCACGAACATACCCGCTTCCAGACCTACAAAGTAGGTGCTACTGTAAATTTGGAGTTTGATGTGGTCGGAAAGTATGTTTCCAGATTATTGGAATTGCGAGACTAAGTCGATTAGAATACATTCTTCATTCCACGCCAAATTCTCAAAAGTATGAATGCGGCAACCAATACCAAGGCAGTTAGTCCTATGGCCAAAGGATAATTCCCATATATCCAGTTTCCTGTGGCAAAAAGGCAGCCATAGACCAAAATACAACCCACAATCATGGCCAAAACACCGGAAGGAACACTCCATTTGGTATTGTCGTCCTCTAAAGAAATACCTTCGGATTTGGCTTCTTCATGGACCTTTTTCCATCCTGGGCCACCCGGTTTTGTGATTTTGTAGAATCGGTAAAGTACTTTGTTTTCTTCGGGTTTGGTCAAAAATGTAGTTGCTAACCATAAAATAGTGGTAATAAGGACAACCAATGGAAATTTGCTCCAAGCGGGAAAAGGTGCATTCTCTGCCAAAAACAGGGCTTCTTCGTTTTGCCAGAACAAAATGGAGATAATACCGGATGAGAACATGGCCACTATTTCGCTCCACGCATTGATTCGCCACCAGAACCACCTCAATAAAAAGATAAGTCCGGTGCCCGCCCCGAACATAATTATTATATCGAACAGCTGGGTAGCATTGTTAAGTTCCAAAGCGAATAAACTGCTCAAGACCATTAGTACTACCGTGGATATGCGTCCCACATTAACCAACTCTTTTTCGGAGGCTTTTTTGTTGACCTGCTGTTTGTAAAAATCATTCACAATGTAAGAGGAACCCCAATTGAGATGTGTAGAAATGGTGGACATATACGCCGCTCCCAATGATGCCAATACGAGACCCAACAGGCCTGTGGGCAACTTGGTAAGCATGGCAGAATAGGCTAGATCATTCTTAAGAATATTTTCGGGCACATTGGGAAAAGCTTGACGGATACTCTCCAAATCTGGAAAAACTACAATAGAGGCCAAGGCTACCAAAATCCAAGGCCAAGGGCGTAGAGCATAATGCAGAATGTTGAAGAAAAACGTAGCGCCCATAGCATGGTTCTCATTTTTCGCGGCCAGCATACGTTGTGCAATATAGCCCCCCCCGCCAGGCTCACCCCCGGGCTACCAAGCACTCCACCATTGGACCGCCAGAGGTATTATCAACAAACTTATTAAGGCATCGGTAT
>JAAEZN010000152.1 GCA_018222835.1 Algicola sp.
ACTTAGGCCTTACCATTCACGCATCGGTAGGACACCCACTGGAATTGGACCGTGTTTTGGGCTACGAAGCCAACTATGCAGGAACCAGCTTTGCTACTATGGACAAATGGAAAACCAAGGACTTTAAGTATGGTAGCGATATTGTAAATATAGTTGCAGATAAAACCCAAGAAGGTTCTTTGGGGGCGGTTGGTTATGACGATGAAGGGGTCAAGACCAAGAAATGGGACTTGATCAGGAATGGAGTTTTAGTAAATTACCAAGCCATTAGGGATCAAGTGCATATGATCGACCAAAACGAATCGCACGGGTGCTGTTACGCCCAAAGTTGGGAAGATGTTCAGTTCCAGCGTATGCCCAATGTATCTTTGGAGCCCGGAACCGAAAAGTATTCGTTACAGGATATGATCAAAGATGTAGAAAAAGGAATCTATATTTTGGGTCGTGGATCTTATTCCATAGATCAGCAACGTTACAATTTCCAGTTCGGTGGAACTTTGTTCTACGAGATCAAGGATGGTAAAATTGCTGGTATGCTAGACGATGTAGCCTATCAATCCAACACTCAGGAATTCTGGAATTCTTGTGTAAAAATTTGTGATAAGGACGATTATAGGATGTTCGGTTCATTCTTCGATGGAAAAGGACAACCTTCACAAATCAGTGCAGTTTCGCACGGTAGTTCCACAACAAGGTTTAACGGAATCAATGTAATCAATACAGGTAGAACCATTTAAGGTTTATTTAAATTAAAGAATAAGACAATGGCTATATATACAAGAGAAGAAGCAAAAAAGATTTTGGAAAAGGCACTGAGCTTTTCCAAGGCCGATGCCTGCGAAATAAACCTAAATGGAAGCAATAGTGGAAATATTCGATATGCTAGAAATACGGTTTCCACAGCAGGATATAGATCAAGTCAAAGTTTGGTGGTACAATCCAGTTTTGGCAAAAAAGTAGGTACTGCAACCATTGATGAGTTTGATGATGCATCTTTGGAAAAGGTGGTGGGCAGAGCAGAGGAACTGGCAAGACTATCTCCGGAGAATCCAGAGTTTATGCCGCCCCTAGGCCCACAGACTTATGATGAATCCATCACCTATAAAAAGGCTACGGCCAATGTTACTCCAGAGTACAGGGCCGAAGTAGCGAACAAGAGTATTGTTCCCGCTGCAGCACAAGATGTAACAGCAGCTGGTTTTTTGGATGATTCGGAATCTTTCTCCGCAATGATCAATTCCAATGGTCTGTTTGCATACAACCAATCCACCAATGTGGACTTTACCGTAACCATGAGAACCAACGACGGCACAGGTTCCGGTTGGGTAACACGGGATTATAACGATATTTCCAAGTTCGATGCTACCGAAGCATCCAGAACAGCAATAGATAAAGCGGTACTGTCCAAAGAGGCCCGAGCAATCGAGCCTGGTAAGTACACTGTGATCCTGGAACCTGCGGCATCATCAGGATTGTTGCAAAACATGTTCAGTTCTTTTAATGCCAGATCAGCAGATGAGGGACGTAGTTTTATGTCAGCAGCAGATGGAGGCAATAAATTGGGCCAAAAAATTGTGGATGAAAGAGTAAATATTTGGTCAGATCCATTACATCCAGATGTTCCGACCTCTACATGGAATGGGGCAGGTCAACCACTGAAGAAAACCAGTTGGATAGAAAATGGAGTGGTCAAAAACTTGGCTTACGATCGTTATTGGGCAGAACAGAAAGGCGTAGATCCGGTTCCTTTCCCAAGTAATGGAATCATGGCCGGTGGGGACGAAAGCCTTGAGGATATGATCAAAGGAACCAAAAAAGGAATTTTGGTAACACGTTTTTGGTACATACGAAGCGTTGATCCACAAACTCTTTTGTACACAGGTCTAACAAGGGATGGAACATTTTATATCGAGAACGGACAAATTAAGTTCCCGGTCAAGAACTTCCGTTTCAATGAGAGCCCTATCATTATGCTCAATAATCTGGAATCTCTTGGAAAACAAGTACGTATCAATGGAAATTTAATACCCTATATGAAGATTCGTGATTTTACGTTCACCAGTCTTTCGGACGCAGTATAACCAAATATATTTCTTAAGCTGGTGGTCGAGAATGTCTTGACCGCCAGTTTTTATTTTGGAATTTATTAGAGCCTACAACCCATATGGCATTGGATAACGAATTCTTTTTTACACGATTGCAATACGAATCAGGAGATTGGGACGTAGATCAACGTATGCCCTCCAATTTACTGAACTCCTTGGTCGAATATACTACACTAAAGGTGGATACCCAGGAAAAAATCATAACTCTTGCCAGCGACGATATATTCAAAAGTCCATTTTGTTATATATCCGGCCATAAATTGGTTCAGTTTACTAAAAAGGAGCGAGAGAATTTTGAAAAATATGTAAGAAATGGCGGATTTGTATTTGCTGATGATTGCAACCACGATATCGACGGTCTATTTGCCAAATCGTTCGAACGGCAGATGGAAGAAATCTTTGGACCGGGTGAGCTGAAAAAGATTCCGAACGACCATGAAATCTATACTATTTTCTTTGAGTTTGATGATGGCCCGCCCACCACTTCGCAAGAACTGAACGGATGGGGAGACGATCTGGTACACGATTACTTAAAAGCTATTGTGATCAATGGACGGATAGGCGTTCTCTACAGCAATAAAGATTACGGCTGTGAATGGGATTACGACTTTAGAAATAAACGCTGGTACAAAATAGACAATACCCGTTTTGGGGTAAATATTGTCCTCTATGCCTTAACTTCTTAACTATAAAAATTGGATAAAGAACTACAACAAATCGCAAGCGAAGTGGAAGGGCTTTCCGAAAAATTAATGGCCCTCAAAAAAGAAATTGGAAAAGTAATCATTGGTCAAGATGATACAGTTTCCCAATTGCTGATCACCTTCCTTGCCGGGGGGCACGCCCTGTTAGAGGGAGTTCCAGGTTTGGCCAAGACCTTAATGATCAGAACCCTCTCCAACGCTATTGACCTAAAATTTAAACGGATTCAATTTACCCCCGATTTAATGCCTTCGGACATTATCGGAACAGAAATCTTGGAAGAAGATCAT
>JAAEZN010000153.1 GCA_018222835.1 Algicola sp.
AAGGAAACGGAATCGTTACTTAGTCGATAGAAATAATAATGTTGGACCAGACATTGTTTTATCTTGAAAATAACAGTTCCACTTACTGCATTAGCTTTAGAAACGGAATAGAGAGAATCTACTGTTTATATTAAGTACGGTAAGTTATTTGAGCCTAAGCCAGAGAGTATTAAGGGCATAACCCACTAACGATTTAAGCCGCTCAAAGGGAACATCAAAAGACTTTTAATGAGAATATATGGAATCGACCTGTCCAAAGATAAATTTGACGTAAGCTATGTTCTTGCAGGTGAAGAGAAAAAGAGGGTTGTCAGGAATGACTTCAAAGGTATCTGCAACTTTTTGAAACAAGTGGAAGATAGTTGCATCCTGGTAGCTGAACATACTGGAAGCTATGGTGACCTGTTGGTTCATCTCTGTTACCAGTTCCAAATTAAAATAGCATTGGTCCCTGGCTACAACATAAAGCACAGCTTGGGATTGCAACGGGGAAAGAGCGATTCAAAGGACGCATACCGTATCAGGAAATATGGTGAGAGGTTCGTTGAAGAATTACGTTTTATGGAACCAAGGTCGGAATCGGTCAAAGAACTTAGGGAACTTTACAGTTTGCGGGAACAGTTGTCAAAGAGCAGGACATCTCTTTTGTTGGGACGGAAAACAAGAAAGCACAGTCCTTCCCAGAGCATTGTGGCCCATAGAGGCTATCAGAGAGCGATAGCCAATCTGGAAAATGAAATTGATGCCATCGAAAAGGAAATTGAAAAAATCGTTCAGAGCGATTCCGATTTAAATGATAACTACAAGCTTATTACCAGTATCAAAGGTATTGGTCCGGTAATTGCGAACAATCTGATCATCAAAACGGAAAATTTCAAACGTATCAACACAGCCAAAAAAGCTGCTGCCTTTGCCGGGGTATGCCCGTATCCCAATTCGTCCGGGAAAATGTCAATGAAGTCCAAGACCAGCCATATGGCCGACAAAAAACTGAAATCTCTGTTGTTCCTTGCTGCCAAGACAGCCGTGACACACAATAAAGAGTATAGTCTATATGCAGAACGAAAAAAACTGGAGGGAAAACCCTATTTCTTGATCATGAACAATGTATCCAATAAAATGCTCAGAACTATCTATGGTGTAATCCAGAGTCGAAAACCATATGATATGAACCATATTTGTAATGACCCAAGACAGTTGAATTGAAATATTCAGGATTTTATTTGGTTTTTAATAGAGTATATAAAAAGAGACTTACGGAACGGCTTTATGCCGTCCCTTGTCCGAGAAAAGATTGCGAGCTTAACTTGCGAGAAAAATTGGAATAAATAATTTATTTAGAGAATAAAACTTTTTCAATGATATATACAAGACATTACTCTTTATGTAACGTTGGACCTCAAAAATTGGGGTCTATTGTGACTCGAATTGCCATCATATAAAACTACAATGAAATCGTAGATACCTCGGTAAATAGTTTCAATTTCAGACTCTATTCAAAATGTATTCACTTAAATGGCTGAGTCAAACATTTCATGAATCAAGAATGGTTGATCAGTAAAGCTTCGGTTTAGATAAGCTCAACAGGACTACTCTTTAAGTTTTTCCGCCACACCGTCATAATATTCCTGAGTTAACACCTCGGTCCAAGTTGTTGGATGCTCGCCTCCGTACAAAGCCAAATAGGTCACATCACTTTCCTTTGTCGAGGAGTGCCAATGTTCGATATCCTTTTCACATTTAATTACATCTCCTACTTTAAGGATAACAGGATCCTTTCCCCTTTCTTGATAATAGCCTTCACCAGCAACGTAGATCAATACCTGTGTTGACGAATGTTTGTGCCAATCTAAGGTTGAGTTTGCCTTAAATGTAGCCTTTGTGATATTATAATCAGATGGATCTTCGGCCCTAAGGATTGAATTTAGCCATGCCTCACCAATGTAATGTGTATTGGGAGCTTTATTCCCCTCTTCCAAATATGAGGCAACTGTGTAATCGGATATTTGTGAAAACATACAAATTGGCGTAAGTGTCAAAAGAGTCAGAATTAGATTTTTCATAGTCGATCTTTCATTAAATTAAGTAATACCACTGAAAATAATGAAATTTGGCCCGTTTAGTCGTTAAAACTTTAGAAAGTATTTGTTATACCTTATTTGACCTTTTAGCTTTACATAAATTGAGCGCTTCAATAAAAGTTTTCTACAGAGAAAATCGTCATCCCGTGTTTGTGAAAATCTTCTCGCAAATTCAAAACCTTATAATTACTATTAGGACAAACCAATGGCTATCCGCCCCTATCAATTATGCAATTCCATTTCACGGGTATTAACCAAACTGGTCATTATAGAGGTTTTTAAAAACTACAGTCCATTGTCCATGAAAAGGAATTGATCTGCCCTCGAAGTGCTTCCAAATATCCCGTAAGTTCCTTAAATGATGGGGATTCTCCATAGATCATTTGCTCCTGCATTATCAAGTAATCACTTTCCCAAGCTGGGAGTAAATCCTCAGGGGGAATAAATTCGATGGTTTGGGGTTGGTGCAAATTGTAGTCAACGCCACCTAACTTTGTAAAGCTATGGCGGTGTTTAACGATGGTTTCATATAAATTCTTGTTTTCTAGAGCCTTGATATCATATTCATTTGTGGAAATCTGATAAATGTCGTACAAATGTCTACTCAATCTATCGACCCTAATTTTATCAACCGGCCTTTGGAACTCCTCATGTAATAAAAAAATCTTTTCCAGGAAAGTTCGTTCGGGTAGTACAGAAGGTATTTCGATAGCGGTTTGGGCAAAGTCAGCTTCTGGAAACTTTTCATCAATCAATGAAAGTATTGGCATTTCTTTAAATGGCTCCCTTAAGGATCGGCAACCAATCTCTATTTGAACTCTGGGCTGGATATAACCTGGTGTTTCGATTACGTTTGGATAATACACACTAAGAATTACCGGGTCTTGGTCACTGGAAACAATTACCTCAGGTTCAATGTGCACATCTTTAAGACCCTTGTCCATATAGGCAGCTTGTATCTCAGGTAATAATGTATCAATGACGTATGCGCTTGCTTTTTTTCGAAGTTTTGTGCG
>JAAEZN010000048.1 GCA_018222835.1 Algicola sp.
CTATGGAATTATACATGGCGGACTCTGAAGAAACATCTACACAAGATGGGTTAAATGCCACCAAAGCACTTGTTAAAGAAGATAGCACTCCCATAGGGTGTGCCGATTTTGGAAAGCCATCCAAAATTTTCTTCATTTCCTCATCAACTTGGGATTCTTCTTTTATATCGCTGTGGAATCTCTCCAACTGTTCTTTGTTGGGCAATTCACCAAATATTAAAAGATAAGCTACTTCCAAAAAGTCGGCTTTCTCGGCTAAGTCTTCAATGGAATATCCACGATACCTTAAAATACCCTGCTCACCGTCCAAAAAAGTAATGGCACTTTCACACGACCCCGTATTTTTATAACCTGGATCTATCGTCACCATTCCTGTTACGGCCCTCAAGGTCTTAATATCTATGGCCAATTCATCTTCTGTACCTTTGATAACAGGGAATTCATACCTTTCTCCCCCATATTCGAGTATAGCTTTATCCGACATTTTATATTTTAATAGATTAGTAAAAATTGAATGCGGAAATTACGAAAAAGCGCAGCCATTAACAATTTACAAGCCCTTTTTGTGCTGATATTAACGCTAAAATGGTATAGGGAAATTACCTAATCCAATTTATAGAGCAGTTTGTAATATTCGTCCACGGATTTTTTCCATGTAAAACGTTTTTTGCGGGCCGCAGATTGAATTTTTTTCCAAGTTGGTTTGTCGTTTTCAAACACATTAAGTGCTTCATCCAAGGTTTGGAGCATATTGGTAATTTTCTCGTCGTAACTATCACCATCAAAGGCAAAGCCGGTCTTCATGTGTTCCACGGTATCCTTTAACCCACCCGTATGGTGGACCAAACAAGGGTTCCCATTTCGCATGGCCAGCATTTGGCTTATTCCACAGGGTTCAAAAAGACTCGGCATAAAATATAGATCTGATTCCAAATAGATGGAATCGATCAACTTTTCCGATTGGCCGTTAGTGAAGATGAAGTTTTTGTGCTGGTAACTTAATTTTCTGAAGAGTTCTTCGTATTCCGGTGCACCTGTTCCCAACAACATAAAGATTCCATCGGCCTTCTCAAGTCTCTTCAAGATTTCTACAAATGCTTCCGGGGAGCGCATAAAGAAGTAAAATTTTTGCTCTGTTAGCCGCGCTACGCTGGAAGCGATAAATTTGGGCCTTTCGTCCACGTATGCCATGATTTTCTCACCTGTATGTGCCAAAAAATCGGCTTTATATTTCTTGGATTCTTCCTGTAACCACTTAAACAGCGCCTTTACCGTATTTCGGTAAATATTCCCTTTCTTTTCCTTGTTGATGTTCTTGTAGTTGCAACCGTTCAAAATACCGAACAATCGTCCTTGTTCGTCCGCTTTCTGAAGATCTTTTTCCAACCCTTCGCCACCAATAAATACCGGCGGTGAACTCGGCAGCAGTACATCTTCCTTATAAGATGGCGAAACGGTGTGCACAGCATCGGCAAACCTAATTCCAACGGCCATTAGGTTAATACAATCCTGGTATCTGTAATCCATTAATTTTTGATAATCCAAAGGTACATTGGGAAACCAATTTTTTACCGATGAATAATTACCATCGAACGGACGAATGCCCTGGATGGCCAAATTATGAATACTATAGATAACCCGTATGTCCTTAAGGTTTGTGTAATCTTGGTGATACTCCCTCAAAAACAATAGCAAACTGGAATGCCAATCGTGTAAATGAACAATGTCCACTTCGCCGAATGCACCATGCTTAATGGCTTCTGCAACTGCGGTACAAAAAATAATGTATTTGATAGCGTCCGTGTAGAAAGGCTCCTCAGGATCGTTATGGTAAATATGTGCAATATCACCAGCTTCAATTTCTGGGTGATGAAGTACATAATGAAAAATATTCGGAAATTCTTTTTTAGGTTTTACCTCGTACAACTCTGCCGTATAAGCCATACCTCGCAACGAGAAGTTTAGCG
Organism: Algicola sp.; assembly: GCA_018222835.1. Taxonomy (GTDB): domain Bacteria; phylum Bacteroidota; class Bacteroidia; order Flavobacteriales; family Flavobacteriaceae; genus Flagellimonas. The sequence goes on from JAAEZN010000048.1 coordinate 1,968, forward strand.
TAGTTCTGGGCAGTCCTCCATGATGGAGTCTGGAATAGGCCGGAACAACAACATGCACTTTATCGCCACGTTCCGAAATTTGTCGTGGCACATCGCGAACCACATCGCCCATGCCCCCTGCTTTACAGTTTTCCAAAGCATCATTTTCGGCAGCGACAAAAAGAAAGTTGTTCATGTAGGAGAATTTGAATCGTAGTTTAGTGAACCCTTAATTTAACCAAAGTTTATTACTGAAACAAAAAAAAGCCTTTCCCTAATGGAAAAGGCCTTTTTAATGCTAAGTAATCATTATGATTATTTTACTTTGAATGCTTTTTCTTGTGGATAGTAGGCCACATCTCCCAACTCTTCTTCAATTCTCAACAGCTGGTTGTATTTGGCCATACGATCACTTCGAGAAGCAGAACCGGTTTTGATCTGACCTGTGTTCAATGCTACTGCCAAGTCGGCAATGGTATTGTCCTCGGTTTCCCCTGATCTATGCGACATTACGGAAGTGTAACCTGCATTCTTTGCCATGTTAACGGCGGCAATGGTCTCAGTTAATGTTCCAATTTGGTTCACCTTGATCAAAATTGAATTGGCAATGTTGTTTTCGATACCTCTGGACAAACGCTCTACATTGGTCACGAATAAATCATCCCCAACCAACTGCACTTTGTCTCCGATTTTCTCAGTAAGCTGTTTCCAACCATCCCAGTCGTTTTCGTCCATTCCGTCCTCGATGGAGATTATTGGATATTTTTCACAAAGATCGGCCAAGTATTGAGCTTGTTCTTCGGAAGTTCTTACCATTCCTTTATCACCTTCAAACTTGGTGTAATCGTATTTACCATCTACATAAAACTCCGCTGCTGCGCAATCCAAAGCGATCATTACATCGTCTCCCAATTTATATCCTGCTTTTTCTACAGCTTTTCCAATAGTATCCAAAGCGTCTTCGGTACCACCTTCCAAAGTTGGGGCAAATCCACCCTCGTCGCCAACGGCTGTGCTCAAACCACGATCGTGCAATACCTTTTTAAGGTTATGGAAAATCTCTGTCCCCATTTGCATGGCGTGGCTAAAATCTTTTGCCTTAACGGGCATCACCATAAACTCTTGGAAAGCTATAGGTGCATCGGAATGTGATCCTCCATTGATGATATTCATCATTGGGACTGGAAGTGTGTTGGCACTAACTCCCCCAACGTAACGGTACAAAGGCATACCCAACTCGTTGGCTGCTGCTTTCGCCACCGCCAAGGAAACCCCCAAAATGGCATTGGCTCCCAATTTTGATTTATTTGGTGTACCGTCCAGCTCGATCATGGTCTGGTCGATGTAATTCTGTTCAAAAACAGAAGTACCTATCAATTCTTCCGCTATTAGGGTATTTACATTGTTCACTGCATTACCTACTCCTTTACCCATAAAGGAATTGCCTCCATCGCGCAACTCAACGGCTTCATGCTCTCCAGTAGAGGCGCCAGATGGCACTGCTGCCCTTCCCATAATTCCATTTTCGGTTACGACATCTACTTCTACCGTTGGATTTCCTCTGGAATCCAATATCTGTCTTGCATGAATGTTGATAATGATGCTCATTTTGTTACAATATTTTTAGTTGTGATTATTGGGCTAAGATACAAAAGGTGCTGTTTTTTACTCCATGATATTACTCACAAAACGCACATAATTGCTTAAATATAAAACTATAACGTTTTAGTTTTTTCTGGCCTTGATCAAATCAAAGAACTGATCGAACAAATAATTTGCATCGTGTGGGCCCGGACTTGCTTCTGGGTGATATTGTACCGAGAATACATCCTTGTTCTTCATTTTTATTCCTGCCACGGTTTGATCGTTCAAATGGGTGTGGGTAATTTCGAGCTCCGCATTTGCTTCGGTCTCTTCCCTGTTTATGGCAAATCCATGATTTTGAGAGGTAATTTCTCCCTTGCCGGTCATTAAATTTAGGACAGGGTGGTTGATTCCTCTATGCCCATTGTGCATTTTATAGGTGGATACTCCGTTTGCCAAGGCCAATACCTGGTGTCCCAAACAGATTCCGAACAATGGTTTATCGGAAGCAATCATTTCTTTAGCCGCCGCCACAGCATCCGTCAAAGGTTCTGGATCGCCTGGTCCATTGGATATAAAAAATCCATCGGGGTTCCATTCCTTCATTTCAGCATATGATGTGTTGTATGGGAAGACTTTAATGTAAGCTCCTCTTTTCGCCAAGCTTCTCAAGATGTTCTTTTTGATACCGATATCCAAAGCAGAGATTTTGATGTCTGCATTTTCATCTCCATAAAAGTATGGTTCCTTTGTAGATACTTTGGACGAAAGCTCCAAACCTTCCATGCTCGGCACTTGTTTCAATTCTTCCTTCAGCGCATCAATATCATCCACTCTTGTGGATATCAATGCGTTCATAGCTCCGTTATCCCTTATGTAGCTTACCAAAGCACGGGTATCTACATCAGAAATAGCCAAGAGGTTGCTGTTTTCCAAGAACTCCAGAAGACTCATACTTGCATCTGGTCTTGAATATTCGTAACTGAAATTTTTACAGATCAGACCTGCGATCTTAACAGAGTCCGATTCTACTTCCTCTTTGTGGGCCCCATAGTTGCCAATATGTGCATTGGTAGTCACCATTAATTGCCCGTAGTATGATGGGTCCGTGAAAATTTCCTGATAACCGGTCATCCCGGTATTAAAACATACTTCCCCAACCGCGGTACCTTCTCTACCACCGACGGCCTTTCCATAAAAAATGGTTCCATCGGCCAACAAAATCAACGCTTTTTTCTTTGTGTGATACTTCATTTCGTGCTCTAGTTTCAGTTATGACAAAAAAACATAAAAAAAGGATAAGTTTTCACTTATCCTTTTTCCTAAAATATAATAGTTAATAACATTCTTTTTACTCTTCAGAATCGTCAGTTTTAGTTTCAGCTGCTGGAACGGGGGCTTCAGCTTTCTTGGCGCCACCACCTCTTCTACTTCTTCTTGTCGATTTCTTCTTAGGCGTACCGGCATTGTATAGCTCGTTGAAATCCACCAACTCTATCATCGCCATGTCCGCATTATCTCCCAAACGGTTACCCAATTTTATGATCCTCGTGTAACCTCCTGGTCTGTCACCTACTTTTTCAGCAACCGTACTGAACAATTCAGTAACAGCTTCTTTGCTTCTTAAGTTACTAAAAACAACTCTTCTGTTGTGAGTACCTTTCTCGGTAGTCTGGTTGTTCTCGGTCTTTGCTTTGGTTATCAAAGGCTCGATAAAACGTTTCAACGCCTTAGCTTTTGCAACCGTTGTGTTTATTCTTTTATGTTCTATAAGGGAACAACCCATATTGGCCAACATTGCCTTTCTGTGGGCAGCTGTTCTACCTAAGTGATTAAACTTCTTTCCGTGTCTCATTGTTCTAAGTTATCATCTTGCTACCAAATCCTTGTGTATCAGGAGAGCAAAATATGATTATTAATCTTTATCTAATTTGTATTTGGAAAGGTCCATACCAAACTGCAGACCTTTGTTGATGACCAATTCTTCCAGTTCGGTCAATGATTTTTTACCGAAGTTTCTGAACTTCATCAAATCGTTTTTGTTGAATGATACCAAATCTCCCAAAGTATCCACTTCGGCAGCTTTAAGACAGTTCAAAGCCCTTACGGACAAGTCCATATCTACCAGCTTGGTCTTCAACAATTGACGCATATGCAATGATTCTTCATCGTATGTCTCGGTCTGTGCGATTTCGTCAGCTTCCAACGTAATACGCTCATCGGAGAACAACATAAAGTGGTGAATCAAAACTTTGGCGGCCTCGGTCAATGCATCTTTTGGGTGAATGGAACCATCGGTAATGATTTCAAAAACCAATTTTTCGTAATCGGTCTTTTGCTCAACCCTATAGTTTTCGATGCTGTATTTTACATTCTTTACAGGGGTATAAACAGAATCCACTGAAATGGTCCCTAGGGGAGCATTGGATTTTTTGTTTTCTTCCGCAGGAACATATCCACGACCTTTTTCTATAACGATCTCCATGTTGATGCTCACTTTCGGATCCATGTTGCAAATTACCAAGTCCGGGTTAAGTACTTGATATCCCGAGATGAACTTTTGGAAGTCACCTGCAGTCATTTGCTCCTTTCCGCTTACGGAAATGGATACGGTCTCGCTCTCAACATCATCAATCTGTCTTTTGAACCTAACTTGTTTTAGGTTCAAGATGATTTCTGTAACGTCTTCAACAACGCCTGGTATAACAGAAAACTCATGTTCAACTCCATCTATGCGCACAGAAGTGATGGCAAAACCTTCCAAAGAGGAAAGCAAAACCCTTCTCAGCGCATTCCCAACTGTTAATCCATACCCAGGTTCCAAAGGACGAAATTCGAATTTCCCCTCGAAATCTGTTGAATCGATCATTATAACTTTATCGGGCTTCTGAAAATTAAGTAATGCCATAATTGGATTAATGTTGAATTCTTATTTAGAGTATAATTCGACTATCAGTTGCTCCTTGATATTCTCAGGGATCTGGAGTCTTTCTGGAACAGCAACGTAAGTACCTTCTTTCTTTTCAGAGTTCCAAGTGATCCATTCGTAAACACTGCTGCTGTTGGCCAAAGAGTCCACGATAGATTGTACGGATTTAGATTTTTCCCTAACACCAACAACATCGCCTGCTTTTAGTGAGTACGAAGGTATATTAACTACCTCTCCGTTAACGGTAATGTGACGGTGCGATACCAATTGGCGCGCCCCTCTTCTTGATGGTGAAATTCCCATTCTGAAAACTACATTGTCCAAACGGGATTCACACAATTGAAGTAAAACCTCACCAGTTACACCTTCTTTTCTTTTTGCCTCGGCAAATAGGTTACGGAATTGTTTTTCCAAAATACCGTAAGTGTATTTTGCTTTCTGCTTTTCCATCAACTGGATTGCGTATTCAGACTTTTTACCACGACGTCTGTTGTTACCGTGTTGTCCTGGAGGGTAATTTTTCTTTTCGAATGACTTATCGTCTCCGAAAATCGCTTCTCCAAATTTTCTAGCGATTTTTGTTTTTGGTCCTGTGTATCTTGCCATCTTCTATTTGTTTGAAAGTGCGATTATGAATTAAGGCTTATCCTTCGATAATCTAACTGCACCTTCGTGGTGAAGACCCTTTTGGGGCCATTAAATCTATAAATGATTATTAAACTCTTCTTCTTTTAGGTGGTCTACATCCATTGTGCGGAAGTGGAGTAACATCTACAATCTCGGTTACTTCGATGCCTGCGTTGTGAATGGAGCGGATAGCTGATTCCCTACCGTTTCCAGGTCCTTTTACATAAACCTTCACTTTCCTCAACCCTGCTTCGTGTGCAACTTTGGCGCAGTCCTCTGCAGCAATCTGGGCTGCGTAAGGAGTGTTCTTTTTAGAGCCTCGGAATCCCATTTTACCAGCGGAAGACCATGAAATAACATCACCTTTCTTATTTGTAAGCGAAATAATGATGTTGTTGAAAGATGCAACAACGTGCGCCTCTCCGGTAGATTCTACTACTACTTTACGCTTTTTGGCCGTAGTTTTACTTGCTTTTGCCATATTTTTTAGTTTCTAGTGTTAGCTCTTAGTTATTGGAATCCTAGACTTTTACATTTCAAACAGATTCTTCTAACGTCTAAATACTAATGACTATGTTCTTATTATTTAGTTGCTTTTTTCTTGTTGGCAACTGTTTTTCTTTTTCCTTTTCTGGTCCTAGAGTTGTTCTTGGTACGCTGACCTCTCAATGGCAATCCAGATCTGTGACGAATTCCACGGTAACAACCAATGTCCATCAAACGCTTGATGTTCATTTGGGTCTCTGAACGAAGCTCACCTTCAATAGTATAGGTTCCAACAGCTTCCCTAATCTTTCCGATCTCATCATCAGTCCAATCAGAAACCTTGGTGTCCTCGCTTACTTGGGCCGCTGCCAAAATTTCCTTCGCTCTACTTTTACCCACCCCGAAGATGTAGGTAAGCGAAATAACGCCACGCTTTTGTTTAGGTATATCTACCCCTGCAATTCTTGCCATAATTACCCTTGTCTTTGTTTAAATCTAGGATTCTTTTTGTTGATTACGTACAATCTGCCCTTTCTGCGAACAATCTTGCAGTCGGCACTTCTCTTCTTTATTGATGCTCTTACTTTCATGTAACTAGTATCTATAAGTAATTCTTGCTTTTGTTAAATCGTATGGACTCATTTCCAACTTTACCTTATCTCCTGGAAGCAACTTAATATAGTGCATTCGCATTTTTCCGGAAATGTGCGCCGTTACCACGTGCCCATTTTCCAATTCTACCCTGAACATTGCATTGGACAATGCTTCAATAATAGTCCCGTCTTGTTCTATTGCTGGCTGCTTTGCCATAAATTATGCTACTTTTCTGTTTTTACCGGTTTTCATTAAGCCATCGTAATGCCTGTTCAACAAATAAGAATTTACTTGTTGTACAGTATCTATCGCTACACCTACCATAATCAATAGTGATGTACCTCCATAAAACAATGCCCATCCGGCCTGAACGTCCATCAACTTTACTACTACTGCGGGCAATACCGCCAAGAGTGCCAAAAAGATGGAACCAGGAAATGTGATCAAGGACATTATCTTGTCCAAATAGTTTCCGGTCTCCTTTCCTGGACGGATACCGGGAATAAAACCTCCACTTCTTTTTAGATCGTCGGCCATTTTATTGGTAGGCACGGTAATCGCTGTATAGAAGTAGGTAAATATGATAATCAACACTGCAAACAGGATATTGTAGGCCAATCCGAATATATCTGCGAATTGCACTTCCATCCATTGCCCTGCTGCGGTATCGTTAAATGTTCTACCAATTAAACTTGGTGCAAACATAATTGCCTGCGCAAAGATAATGGGCATTACTCCAGATGCATTCAACTTAAGTGGAATGTACTGTCTTGCTCCCATTACGTTCTTTTCGTATCCGCCAGAAGCTGTTCTTCTTGCATACTGCACTGGAATCTGTCTTACGGCCATAGTCAAATAAACACTGGCCAAGATTACCAAGAACCAAACAATTACCTCAATCAACATAAACATGATTCCTCCGGTATTGTTGGTTGTCCTTGAAACAAATTCCTGAGCGAAAGCTTGTGGCAATGTTGCGATGATACCAACCATGATCAATAAGGAAATACCGTTTCCAATTCCCTTATCGGTAATCTTCTCACCCAACCACATTGCGAATACACATCCTGTTACCAAAATGATAACTGCTGGAACTATGAAATCCAAACCTTTGCCTAAAACGAAAGCACTATCTGGCACTCCAAGTGCGCCAAGGCCGTACAAATAGGCAGGGGCTTGAACAATACAGATACCGATGGTCAACCAACGCGTAATCTGATTAATGGTTTTTCTACCACTTTCTCCTTCTTTTTGTAGTTTTTGAAGATAAGGAATTGCAATTCCCATCAACTGCACCACAATGGAAGCGGAGATATAGGGCATAATACCCAAAGCGAACACCGAGGCATTCGCGAAAGCACCACCCGTAAAAGCATTCAGAATACCCAAGATACCGTTCTCGGTATTCGAGGATAATTGGGCCAATTGGGCGGTATCAATACCGGGAAGAACAACTTGGGCACCAAAACGGTACACCAATAACAATCCCAATGTTAGGATGATACGTTGTCTTAATTCATCAATCTTCCAGATATTTGATATGGTCTCAATAAATTTCTTCATGCTATAATTCTTATAAACTTATTGCCTCACCTCCGGCCGACTCGATAGCAGCCTTTGCGGAAGCAGTAAATTTATGTACAGATACTTTAAGTGACGCCTTTAATTCACCGTCTCCCAATATCTTTACCAAATCGTTTTTGTGGGCCAATCCGTTCTCAACAAGGGTTTCCAAAGTAACTTCGTCTTTAATGGTTCCTTTGTCCACCAATTCTTGAAGTTTACCCAAATTGATTCCTGTGTACTCTTTTCTGTTTATGTTGGTGAAACCGAACTTAGGTACACGTCTTTGCAATGGCATCTGACCACCTTCGAAACCAATCTTTTTGGAATATCCAGATCTAGACTTGGCTCCTTTGTGCCCACGTGTTGCAGTTCCTCCTTTACCGGAACCTTCTCCACGTCCTACACGTTTTCCTTCTTTGTGCACAGCGCCATCCGCTGGTTTAAGATTATTCAAATCCATGTGCCTTTATATTTTAAGCTTCCTCTGTGGAAACCAAGTGTTTTACCTTATTTACCATTCCAAGGATACTAGGAGTTGCTTCGTGCTCAACTACCTGTCCGATTTTTTTCAGTCCAAGAGCCTCCAAAGTTCTTTTTTGGTTCTGTGGCTTTTTAATGCCGCTCTTTATTTGTTTAACCTTAATCTTTGACATAATATCCTCTATTTATCCTTTAAAGACTTTTTCCAAAGAAATCCCTCTTTGCTTTGCAACGGTATCAGCGCTTCTCAATTGCAACAACGCGTCGAAAGTAGCTTTTACCACATTGTGCGGGTTGGAAGACCCTTGGGATTTGGAAAGTACATCCTGTACACCTACGGCTTCCAATACGGCTCTTACCGCTCCACCGGCAATTACCCCGGTACCGTGCGATGCAGGTTTAATGAATACCCTAGCTCCACCGAATTTTCCTTTTTGCTCATGAGGCAGTGTTCCTTTGTTCAACGGAATACGAACCAAGTTCTTTTTGGCATCCTCGATAGCTTTAGCGATGGCCGTTGCCACTTCTTTGGATTTTCCCAAACCATGCCCAACTACTCCGTTTTCATCACCAACAACAACTATGGCTGAAAAACCAAAGGCTCTACCACCTTTTGTTACCTTGGTTACCCTTTGTACTCCAACCAAACGGTCTTTCAACTCCAGTCCACCCGGCTTTACTGTTTCTACGTTTTTGTAATTCTGGTACATAGTTTTTTAAAATTTAAGTCCGGCTTCCCTAGCTCCTTCAGCCAATGATTTTACTCTTCCGTGATATAGGTTTCCTCCCCTATCAAAAGCAACAGTTTCAACACCTAGCTTAAGAGCCTTCTCGGCTATGGCCTTACCCACGTTGGTCGCTACTTCGGACTTGGTCCCTTTGGCATCGATATCCTTATCTCTGGATGAAGCTGCCGCCAAAGTTACACCTTTATTGTCGTCAATCAACTGGGCGTATATTTCTTTATTGCTTCTGAATATAGACAACCTTGGTCTTGCTTCAGTTCCGAAGGATACTTTTCGTATTCTTCTTCGGATGCGTAATTTTCTTTCAGTCTTAGATAATCCCATAGTCTTAATTATTAAGCTGATTTACCTGCTTTTCTTCTTAATTGCTCACCTACAAACTTAACTCCTTTTCCTTTGTAAGGCTCTGGCTTACGGAAAGATCTGATCTTGGCAGCTACTTGACCTACCAATTGCTTGTCATGAGATGTTAGTTTTATAATAGGGTTTTTCCCTTTTTCGGAGATTGTCTCAACCTTCACTTCGGGAGCAATGTCCAGAACAATGTTATGAGAGAATCCTAGTGCCAAATCCAATTTTTGTCCTTGGTTGCTGGCTCTGTAACCAACCCCTACAAGTTCCAATTCTTTGGTCCATCCACTGGAAACACCTTCTACCATATTATTGATAAGAGCTCGGTATAAACCATGCTTTGATTTATGATCTTTGTCATCGGAAGCTCTTTCTAAAACAACACTTCCGTCCTCAATCTTTATGTCAATTCCCGAAAACTCTTGTGCAAGCTCTCCCAATTTACCTTTTACAGTAACTACGGAATCCTTCACATCTACAGTGACTCCATCAGGAATGTTTACTGGACTGTTACCTATTCTAGACATTTTTCTTCTCTTTTCTCAATTAATATACGTAGCACAAAACTTCACCACCTACGTTCTCTTGTTGGGCCTGCTTGCTTGTCATCACACCGTGTGAGGTAGATATAATAGCGATTCCCAATCCATTCAATACTCTAGGTAAATCATTAGAGTTTGAATACTTACGCAGACCAGGCTTACTTACCCTCTGCAATTTTTTTATGATGGGTTCTTTGGTCAATTTATCGTACTTAAGGGCTATTTTAATATTCCCTTGCACTTTGTCTTCCTCGAACTTATAGCTCAAAATATATCCTTGATCGAACAATATTTTGGTAATCTGTCTCTTTAGATTGGAACCTGGGATATCTACAACCCTATGACCTGCCTTGTTGGCATTTCTCAATCTAGTCAAATAATCTGAAATTGGATCTGTAAGCATTTCTTTTCTTTATCTAAATTACCAACTTGCCTTTTTAACTCCTGGAATTAACCCTTTGTTGGCCATTTCCCTGAACATAACCCTCGACACACCAAAGTTTCTCATGTAACCACGTGGTCTTCCGGTTAGTTTACAACGGTTTCTCATACGAACAGGAGAAGCGTTTTTTGGCAACTTTTGCAAAGCCTCATAATCTCCCGCTTCTTTTAGAGCCTTTCTTTTCTCGGCGTATTTTTCTACCATTTTAGCCCTTTTTCTCTCGCGGGCTTTCATTGATTCCTTGGCCATTCTAGTTCTTTTTAAAGGGTACTCCCAGTTCGGTTAACAATGATTTTGCTTCTTTATCAGTTTCAGCAGAAGTTACAAACGTAATGTCCATTCCGTTGATCCTGTTAATTCTGTCGATATTGATTTCTGGAAAGATGATTTGCTCGGTAACTCCCAAATTGTAGTTACCTCTACCGTCGAAACCAGTGGCTTTAACTCCTGAGAAATCACGAACCCTTGGAAGGGCACTAGTGATCAATCTATCCAAAAATTCGTACATGCGCTCTCCTCTAAGGGTCACTTTTGCCCCGATCGGCATACCTTTTCTTAGTTTAAAGGTAGCAACATCCTTCTTGGATAGGGTAGCAACCGCTTTTTGACCTGTTATGTTGGTCAGCTCGTCCACAGCGTGATCGATTAGTTTTTTGTCGGAAACAGCAGCACCGACTCCACGGCTCACTACTATTTTTTGCAACTTGGGAACTTGCATCACGTTTTGGTAACCAAATTCTTCCGTTAGCGCCTTGATCACGCGCTCCTTATATTCTTGCTTTAATCTTGGAATGTAACTCATGACTAAATTACTTCATTGGATTTTTTGGAAAACCTTACTTTCTTTCCATCCCTTACTTCGTATCCTACACGTGTGGCATCGCCAGACTTAGGGTCGATTAAGGAAAGATTGGAAATATGTATTGGGGCCTCCTTTTTAGTTATGCCTCCTTGAGGATTGTTCGCACTTGGCTTTTCGTGTTTGGACACCTCGTTGATGCCTTCCACGATAGCTTTGTTCTTTTCACGGTCAACTTTAAGTACTTTACCTTCGCTGCCTTTGTGGTCTCCCGCAATGACTTTTACCGTATCCCCTGTTTTTATTTTCAACTTCATCTTTCTGATATTTCTGTTATAGCACTTCAGGCGCCAATGAAACAATCTTCATGAATTGTCTGTCCCTCAACTCTCTTGCAACAGGACCGAACACACGAGTTCCTCTCATCTCCCCGGTAGGGTTCAACAACACACATGCGTTGTCATCGAAACGGATGTAAGAACCGTCAGGTCTTCTTACTTCTTTCTTGGTTCTAACAACAACTGCTGTAGAAACAGAACCTTTTTTTACAGTACCGTTTGGAGTAGCCTCTTTTACCGTAACAACAATTTTGTCACCCAAAGAAGCATATCTTCTTTTTGTTCCTCCTAGTACGCGGATGGTCAAAACTTCTTTTGCACCGGTATTGTCCGCAACCCTTAATCTTGATTCTTGCTGTACCATAATTATTTAGCTCTTTCTAGGATTTCTACCAACCTCCAGCACTTTGTTTTGCTCAATGGTCGTGTTTCCATTATTTTAACGGTATCACCTTCGTTGCAATCGTTCTTCTCGTCGTGCGCAACATATTTCTTGGTCTTCAGAACGAACTTCCCGTACATTGGGTGCTTCACTCGTTTTACCTCAGAAACCACTATCGATTTCTCCATTTTGTTGCTGGTAACAACGCCTATTCTTTCTTTTCTTAAATTTCTGTTTTCCATAAGGCAGAACCGATTATTGTAATTCCCTTTTAGTTAATTCAGTTGCAAGTCTTGCTACCGTCCTTCTAGTCTTCCTGATCTGTAAAGGATTTTCCAAAGGAGTAACGGCATGTGCCATTTTAAGGTCGGCGTGTTGCTTTTTGAACTCGGCCAATCTCTCCTTTAGCTCTTCAATTGAAAGTTCTTTTATTTCTGATTGTCTCATCTTTCTTCTCAATTAAAAATTAGGCGGAATAATCCCTTGCTACAACAAACTTGGTCTTCACCGGAAGCTTTTGTGCCGCAAGCCTTAAGGCTTCCTGGGCAATCTCCTTTGGTACACCGGCAACCTCGAACATGATTCTACCCGGCTTTACCACGGCTACCCAATATTCCGGAGCACCCTTACCTTTACCCATACGAACCTCAAGAGGTTTTTTGGTAATAGGCTTGTCCGGGAATATTTTGATCCACAACTGACCTTGTCTCTTCATGTATCTTGTCGCAGCGATACGCGCAGCCTCTATCTGACGGGAAGTAATGAAGTGCGAATCCATGGATTTGATACCGAACATTCCATTGGAAAGTTGGTGCCCTCTCTGTGAGTTCCCCTTCATACGCCCTTTCTGGGCCTTACGAAATTTTGTTCTTTTTGGCTGTAACATTTTACCTTACTTTATCTTAATTACTTTCTACGACGGGATTTCTTGTTATCCTTGCCGCTTTTTCCTTGACTCTTGCTCAATCCTACCAATGGGGAAAGTTCTCTTTTTCCATACACCTCTCCTTTCATGATCCAAACTTTGATCCCCAACCTACCGTAAGTAGTATGAGCTTCGTGCAAAGCATAGTCCACATCCGCACGGAAAGTAGATAATGGAATCCTTCCTTCTTTGTAAGACTCGGAACGTGCCATTTCAGCACCGTTCAATCGTCCGGAAATCTGAATCTTGATACCTTCGGCATTCATACGCATTGCTGCTGCAATTGCCATTTTTATAGCTCTTCTGTATGAAATTCTGCTCTCGATCTGTCTTGCAACACTAGCAGCAACCAAATTCGCATCAAGCTCAGGTCTCTTTATTTCGTGAATATTGATCTGAACCTCTTTGTTGGTAATTTTCTTAAGCTCTTCCTTAAGTTTATCCACCTCTTGTCCACCTTTACCGATAATTATACCAGGTCTGGCCGTGGTAATGGTAATGGTAATCAATTTCAAGGTTCTCTCAATAATTATCCTTGATACGCTAGCTTTAGCCAAACGCGCGTATAGGTATTTTCTGATCTTATCGTCTTCAGCCAGTTTATCGCCGTAATCATTTCCTCCGTACCAGTTGGATTCCCATCCTCTGATAATTCCTAAGCGATTTCCTATTGGATTAGTCTTCTGTCCCATATTCTATTTACTAGCTTTCAACGTTGTTATTGGCTTCCAAGATCATGGTTACATGGTTGGAACGCTTTCTGATTCTGTGTGCCCTTCCTTGCGGAGCTGGTCTCAATCTTTTCAACATGGTTCCGCCATCAACACGGATTTCTTTAATGTAAAGATCCGCAGCTTCGATATCAGCACCTTCATTTTTAGCTTCCCAGTTTGCAATTGCAGAAAGTAAAAGTTTTTCCAATTTCCTAGATGCCTCTTTAGGGTTGAACCTTAGGGTAGCCAATGCCATCTCAATTTGCTTACCTCTTACCAAGTCAGCGACCAAGCGCATTTTTCTTGGAGAAGTTGGGCAATTGTTAAGCTTTGCAATAGCAAGTTGCTTCTTCTCTTCTTTTAACCTTTCGGCCATTTGTCTTTTACGAACTCCCATAGCTTACTTACTTTTTACCTTTGTTTTTAGCTCCTGCATGACCTCTAAATGATCTTGTAGGTGAAAATTCCCCTAATTTGTGACCCACCATATTCTCCGTTACGAAAACAGGAACAAATTGTCTCCCGTTGTGTACCGCTATAGTTTGCCCAACAAAGTCCGGCGTTATCATAGAGGCTCTAGACCACGTTTTGATAACTGATTTCTTACCTGATTCTATATTGGCCTGGACTTTTTTCTCCAGACTAAAATGAACGTATGGTCCTTTTTTTAACGAACGTGCCATTTACTTTTCTTTTATTTCTTTCTACGTTCTATGATATATCTATTGGTGTCCTTGGTCTTGGAACGAGTTCTAAATCCTTTTGCAGGAATACCGTTCCTAGATCTTGGATGACCTCCTGAAGCTCTACCTTCACCACCTCCCATTGGGTGATCAACCGGGTTCATAGCTACAGGTCTAGTTCTTGGTCTTCTACCCAACCATCTGCTTCTACCAGCTTTACCGGAAACAAGCAATTGGTGGTCAGAGTTGGAAACCGCACCAATGGTAGCCAAACATGTTGCCAATACCATTCTAGTTTCTCCTGAAGGCAATTTTAAGGTAACAAACTTACCGTCCTTTGCCATCAATTGAGCAAATGTACCGGCACTACGAGCCATAATAGCTCCTTGACCAGGTCTCAATTCTATACAGGAAACAATAGTACCCAAAGGAACTTCACTCAAAGGAAGTGCATTTCCAATTTCAGGTGCAGAACCGGTACCAGATTGGATTTTTTGCCCTACCTGCATACCATTTTGCGCAACTACATATCTTTTTTCACCATCATTGTATTCCACCAAGGCGATGAACGCAGTTCTATTGGGATCGTATTGGATTGAAACCACAGTAGCTTCAACTCCTTGTTTATCCCTTTTGAAATCGATGATTCGATATCTTCTCTTATGACCACCACCTCTGTGACGCATGGTCATTTTTCCTTGACTGTTCCTACCACCTGACTTTTTTAACGGAGCAAGCAAGCTTTTCTCCGGCTTATCAGTAGTAATCGCGTCAAATCCGTTTACTACTCTAAAACGCTGCCCAGGGGTTATCGGTTTTAATTTTCTAACTGACATTTCTCGTCTTTATAGATTACTGTAAAAATCAATAATATCACCTTCAGCCACATCAACAATTGCCTTTTTGGTAACATTTGTCTTACCATGCTGAATTCCGGTTTTTGTATAACGACTCTTACGCGTTGGACCATAGATCATGGTTCTTACCTTTTCAACAGAAACACCATAAGTAGCCTCTACTGCTTCCTTGATCTCCAGCTTGTTAGCTTTTGGATCAACATAGAAACCATAGCGATTGAAAAGCTCGCCGTCAGCGGTCATTTTCTCCGTAATTATCGGTTTTATCAACACACTCATGATTCTCTTATTTCTTTAGGTTCGATTCAATTCCTTCCAAAGCGCTTTCGGTCAATACTAAACTAGTTGCGTTAACTATTTTGTAAGTATTTAATTCTGAGTTAGTTACAACTTCAGAGCGCTCTAAATTACGCGACGACAAATATACGTTATTATTTGTATCGCCCAACACTATAAGGGACTTTTTATTTTCTATCCCCAAGGAAGACAAGAAATTAACGAAGTCCTTGGTCTTTGGAGCTTCAAAACTGAAGTCTTCCACAACCACCAAAGATTGCTCTTTGGACTTCATGCTCAAGGCCGATTTTCTAGCCAATCGCTTCATGTTCTTGTTCAACTTTTGGGTATAATCTTTTGGCCTAGGACCAAAAATTCTACCACCACCTCTAAAAACAGGAGATTTAATACTACCTGCCCTAGCGGTACCGGTACCTTTTTGCTTTTTGATCTTTCTGGTACTACCAGCGATTTCGGCTCTTTCTTTGGCTTTGTGCGTTCCTTGCCTTTGGTGGGCCAAGTATTGCTTAACATCCAAATAAATAGCGTGCTCGTTAGGCTCTATCGCGAAAACATCGTCAGAAAGCTCTACCTTTCTACCTGTTTCTTTTCCGTTGATATCTAATACTGCAACCTTCATTACTTCTCAATTGTTACGTAAGCATTCTTATGACCTGGAACACATCCTTTAACTACCAAAAGATTTTTCTCAGGAACCACTTTCAATACCCTCAAGTTTTGAACTGTCACTCTATCACCCCCCATTCTACCGGCCATACGAAGACCTTTTACTACTTTAGATGGGTAAGATGCAGCACCGATGGAACCAGGAGCCCTTAATCTATTGTGCTGACCATGTGTTGCTTGACCAACTCCACCGAAACCATGACGTTTAACAACACCTTGGAATCCTTTACCTTTAGATGTACCGATCACATCTACAAACTCTCCTTCTACAAATAAATCAACACCTACGGTATCACCTAATTTGTATTCACCTTCAAATCCTTGGAACTCAACGACTTTTTTCTTAGGAGAAGTACCTGCTTTCTTGTAGTGACCTGTTTCGGCCTTATTAGCACGTTTTTCTGCCTTGTCATCGAAACCTAATTGAAGGGCCTTGTACCCGTCCACCTCTTCGGTTCTGACTTGGGTAACCACGCATGGCCCAGCTTCTAGCACGGTACATGGAATATTCTTTCCATTCTCGTCGAAAATGCTGGTCATACCGATTTTTCTACCTATTAACCCAGACATATTTAATAATTATTAATTGTTTACTTGTTTATAATTGTCAATTTCTTGACAAAAAAATTGGGTCAAGAAAACACTCTGCTCTGACCCAGATTTTTTTCTTTCTCCGTTTTTCCCGAACCATCGTCCGAGACATGTATTTTCTTGTTTTAAGTGTTAAGCTGAAAGTTTTAAATGACTTTTATAGAAGCCCAGAACTTAAAACTCAACACTTATAACTTTTATCAGACCTTGATCTCTACTTCAACACCACTTGGAAGCTCAAGCTTCATGAGTGCATCGATAGTTTTAGATGAAGAACTGTATATGTCCAACAACCTTTTATATGAACTAAGTTGAAATTGCTCTCTAGACTTTTTGTTCACGTGGGGAGAACGCAAAACTGTAAATATCTTTTTGCGTGTTGGCAATGGAATTGGTCCAGTTACTACAGCCCCAGTTGTTTTTACTGTCTTAACAATCTTTTCAGCAGATTTGTCCACCAAATTGTGATCGTAAGATTTTAATTTTATTCTAATTTTTTGACTCATCTTGCTGAAAAATTAAGCGGTTACTCCTTTAGCTGCTTTTACAACTTCCTCTGCAATATTGGAAGGAGTATCAGCATAATGTGAAAATTCCATTGTTGATGTTGCTCTACCTGATGACAATGTTCTCAAGGCAGTTACATAACCAAACATTTCGGATAGCGGCACTTCAGCTTTGATAACTTTAGCACCTGCCCTGTCAGACATATTGTTCACTTGACCCCTTCTACGGTTCAAGTCACCAACAATATCACCCATGTTCTCCTCTGGAGTCAACACCTCCAACTTCATGATAGGCTCCATAATTACCGCTTTTGCTTTCTTAGCAGCTTCTTTGTAACCCAATTTGGCCGCTAATTCGAAAGAAAGTTGATCAGAATCCACAGGGTGGAAAGAACCATCTTTAAGGGTAATTTTCATGGAATCCATTTCGAAACCGGCCAAAGGACCATTTTTCATAGCCTCTTTGAATCCTTTCTCAACAGATGGGACAAATTCCTTAGGAATGTTACCACCTTTGATTTCGTTAACAAACTCAAGTCCGGATTTACCTTCCTCGGCAGGCTCCATAGTAAATACGATATCCGCAAATTTACCACGACCACCTGTTTGTTTCTTATATGTTTCCCTGTGATCAGCTGTACCAGTGATAGCTTCTTTGTACTCAACCTGAGGCTGACCTTGGTTCACATCGACCTTAAACTCTCGCTTAAGACGATCACAGATAATATCCAAGTGAAGCTCGCCCATACCAGAAATAATGGTCTGACCCGAAGCCTCATCAGTTTTTACCTGGAATGTTGGATCTTCTTCAGCCAATTTAGCCAAAGCCATACCCAATTTATCAATATCAGCTTTAGTTTTTGGCTCCACCGCGATACCGATTACGGGATCAGGGAAGTCCATACTCTCCAATACTATCGGAGCATTTTCAGCCGACATGGTATCTCCTGTCTTAATATCTTTAAATCCTACAGCAGCTCCAATATCTCCAGCCTCGATATAATCGATGGAATTTTGTTTATTGGAATGCATTTGATAGATACGGGATATACGCTCTTTTTTACCTGAACGGTTATTCAAAATATAAGAACCTGCATCCAAACGACCGGAATATGCTCTAAAGAATGCCAAACGACCAACAAAAGGATCGGTAGCAATCTTAAACGCAAGAGCTGCAAATGGCTCTTTTGGATCCGGCTTTCTTGTAACTTCTTTTCCCGTATCTGGGTTAACACCTACAATATCGTCCTTATCCAAAGGAGATGGCAAGTAACGACAAACGGCATCCAATAAGAATTGAACTCCTTTGTTTTTGAATGAAGAACCACAAACCATAGGAATGATAGCCCTATCCATTACAGCGGCACGCAATGCAGCATGCACTTCTTCTTCAGTGATGGAATCTTCATCTTCGAAGAATTTCTCCATCAACTCTTCATCATATTCCGCAACAGCTTCAATAAGAGCAGCTCTATACTCTCTTACTTCATCCTGCATTTCGGCAGGAATATCCACCACATCAAAGGTAGAACCGAAGTTGTCCTCGTGCCAAACAACAGCTCTGTTCTTGGCCAAGTCAACAATACCTCTAAAATCTGCCTCATCACCAATCGGCAACACAATCGGCACCGCATTGGAACCCAACATTTCACGAACCTGCTTACACACGTTCAAGAAATTGGAGCCCTGACGATCCATCTTGTTCACAAATCCAATACGTGGCACCTTATAGTTATCGGCCAATCTCCAGTTGGTCTCGGATTGCGGCTCAACACCATCTACAGCGCTAAACAAGAACACCAAACCATCCAATATACGTAACGAACGGTTCACCTCAACCGTAAAGTCAACGTGTCCGGGAGTATCAATAATATTGAAGTGGTAATCTTTAGTATCCGGCAAAGCCTGTGCATTCTCCATTGGAAACTTCCAAGTACAGGTTGTAGCAGCAGAAGTAATGGTAATACCACGCTCTTGCTCTTGCTCCATCCAGTCCATGGTTGCCGCACCATCGTGCACCTCACCAATTTTGTGACTCACACCTGTATAGAAAAGGATACGCTCCGTTGTGGTCGTCTTCCCTGCATCAATGTGAGCTGCAATACCTATATTCCTTGTATATTTTAAATCTCTTCCCATTGTATTGATTAGAATCTAAAGTGCGAGAATGCTTTATTGGCCTCGGCCATTTTGTGTGTATCTACTCTTTTCTTCACAGCAGCACCTTCTTCCTTAGAAGCTGCCAGAATCTCAGCCGCTAATTTTTGCGCCATAGATTTTTCATTACGCTTTCTAGAAAAACTGATCAACCACTTCATAGCAGTTGAAATTTTTCTATCAGGACGAATTTGCATAGGAATCTGGAATGTAGCACCACCCACTCTTCTACTTCTAACTTCAACGTGCGGCATTACATTGGAAAGAGCATCCTTCCAAAGTTCCAGTCCAGTTTTTTCTTCGTCAGTATTTTTCTCGTCAACAATCTCAATTGCATCATAGAATATCTTGAACGCAATCGACTTCTTACCATCCCACATCATCATGTTAACAAAACGCGTGACAAGTTGATCATTAAATTTTGGATCCGGTAATAAAGGTCTCTTTTTTGCCTGCTTTTTTCTCATCTCTCTTTCTTAAAAATGATTAATTTTTAGGACGCTTTGCACCATACTTAGATCGCCGCTGGGTTCTTCCCGCAACACCTGCGGTATCCAAAGCTCCGCGAACGATATGATATCGCACACCAGGCAAATCCTTTACTCTTCCGCCCCTTACCAATACTATCGAGTGCTCTTGGAGGTTGTGACCTTCACCAGGGATGTATGCGTTCACCTCTTTACCATTGGTCAACCTTACCCTTGCAACTTTACGCATTGCCGAGTTTGGTTTTTTGGGCGTAGTGGTATAAACACGCGTACAAACCCCTCTTCTTTGAGGACACGAATCCAAAGCAGCCGATTTACTCTTCTTGGTAATCGTGGCCCTTCCTTTTCGTACTAATTGTGAAATTGTTGGCATTAAATTTCTTTTAAAAACTAAATAACCCTCATTTTGAGGGCTGCAAATGTAGTGATAATTCCCAATAATCCAAATCCATGCCGATTAAATTTCCAGCGAAGCGAACAAAAGTTTTAAACCCCCCAACAAATCAACTCAACGCACAAAGAATTTATCGATGATATCTAAAAATCAACAACCCAAAAAAGTTAAAAAAATAAGACCCCTTATATATTAAGGTATAATACCTACACACAAACCACAACTCTCTTTAACCAAACCATAACATTTTCCATTAACATAATTTTCACTTTTAAAGAAAGCACCCCCAATCATACTTCCTGAAAATTCAAATTAGTACTTTATGTTAAATACTAGTAATTACGCAATATTTAAACACAATACTTCCATATTACATATACCATAAACTTTAGCAATGATTTTATGATTATTTGAATTAATTCATCATTCTTAAATATTTTATAAAATTAGTTTGGATTATTAACATGAATTTATGATTTTAGCAATCAGCTAATTCAAATAATTTAACAATGAGAACAAAACTTAATGGATTGTTAACGCTATTATTGGCGTTTGTTGTGCATATATCCTATGCGCAGGACAAGACGATTACAGGTACTGTTACGGATGGCGATGGCCTCCCGCTACCTGGAGTCAACATTGTCGTTGAGGGCACTACTACAGGTACCCAAACAGATTTTGACGGAAATTATGCCATTAGTGCAAGCGAAGGGCAAAGGTTGCTTTTTACCTACATTGGCCAAAGGCCGTCAACTAGGATTGTTGGCGCATCCAACGTTGTCAACGTTCAGATGGAAGCGGACACTCAAGCTCTTGAAGA
>JAAEZN010000154.1 GCA_018222835.1 Algicola sp.
GGTATAGATGTAGGGCAGTCCAACTATGCATTTGGCGGTTCTGGTTCGCCTGCAACTGGAGCCATTATAAGGGCAATCGGTAACGAAGGCCTTCGTTGGGAAACATCGCAAACAAGCAATCTTGGGGTTGAACTTGGCTTTTTGGACAATCGATTGAGTGTGGAGTTTGAATGGTTCAAGATTACAACCGAAGATTTGATCGCACAAGACCTGCAATTGATCAGCACTACCGCCCCAGATGCAAATGCACCATTTGTAAACCTAGGAAGTATAGAGAACAAAGGTTTCGATTTGGCCATTGGCTATAAGGATCGAACAGATTCTGGATTCTCCTACGGAGTAGATGTCAATGTATCCTCATATAAGAATGAGGTGACCGAACTAATCAACAGTCAGCAATTTGGGGACCCTGGATTTAGGGGCGGTGCCATAACCGTAACCGAAGTAGGCGAGCCCATCTCCTATTTTTATGGGTTTGATGTAATCGGGATTTTCCAAAGCGAATCTGAAGTAGGGTCTTCACCTGACCAGCAATTTGAAAACGATGCGGATGGAGTAGGCCGTTTCAAGTATAGGGATGTTGACAACAATGGTGTAATCAATGATTCGGATAGAACCAAAATTGGTTCACCGCACCCAGATTTCACCTACGGTATCAACCTGAGCCTTGGTTATAAGAACTGGGACTTATCCGCTTTTTTCTCTGGAGTACAAGGAAGGGATGTGTATAACTATTCGAAGATATTTACAGATTTCCCAACTTTCTTCTTTGCAAATAGAAGCACGCGAGTTCTTGACTCCTGGTCACCGCAAAACACAAATGCAACACTTCCTGCACTTGGAACTTCTGTAGTAAACCGTGAAACAAGTCCAAACTCCTACTTTGTAGAGGATGCTTCATACTTAAGGCTAAGAAACCTTCAAGTAGGGTATTCACTTCCGGACACTGTTTTGGATAAATTAGGCATGAATCAAATACGTTTATATCTCCAAGCCTCTAACTTGTTTACCATTACGGATTATAGCGGAATGGACCCTGAAATTCCAATCCTCGTTTCCGGTGGATCGGTAGATAACTTAACACAAGGAATAGATACTGCTCCGTATCCTTTGGCTCAAATTTACACGTTTGGCGTTAACTTAAAATTCTAAAAAAAGATGATCAAGAAAATATTAATTATTGCTATACTGATAGGTACTGCATATTCATGTAAAGATGATTTTACAGAGCAGAATCCCATTGGTGTTCTGTCCGAAGAGGCAACAGCCAATGCAACGGGAGTAGATCTTTTATTGACAGGTGCCTATTCTGCTCTGGATGGAGTTCGACAGAACCAATTGGGCAATGGATTTGCCATAAGCCCAGATAACTGGTGGGCAGACGCCATGTCTGACGATGCCCATAAAGGAAGTACCGATGGAGACCAAGTGGAATTGTTCCAGTTGGAAACTTATGATATCCAAACAAGTAACCCGTACCTGTTGGGCAAATGGATGTCGTTATATGCAGGTGTTAACCGTTCCAATGCGGTAATAGCCTTGATTGCATCCATAGAAGAAGGAGATTTCTCTGCTCAATTGGCCGAGGCTCGTTTTCTGCGAGGATACTTCAATTTTGAACTACAAAAAATGTTTGGGAACCCAGCATACATTTCTGAAGAAAATTATGTGAACACCGAGTTCAATCAACCCAACCCGGGACCAATTTGGGAGCAAGTGGAAGACGACTTCCAATTTGCCATCAACAATTTGCCGGACACCCAGTCGGATGCTGGTAGGCCCACAGCGTGGGCAGCAAAGGCTTTTCAAGGCAAGGCACACCTTTTTCAATCGGATTGGGAAGCTGCCCTTGCCTTGTTCCAAGACGTCATCAATAACGGGCCTTATGTCTTAAATACTGAGTTTGTTGACAACTTTAATGCTGCCGGTGAAAACTCCTTGGAATCTATCTTTGCAGTGCAATATGCTGCAGATGGTGGTCAATCCTTGAACGGAAACCAAGGAGGCACATTGAACTTTCCTGGGGGCGGGCCTATAAATACCTGTTGTGGATTTTACCAGCCTACACAGGATTTGGTAAATGCATATCAAACAGACAGCGGCCTTCCCTTATTGGATACATTTAATCAAACGGATGTAACAAATGATCAAGAGGTTGCCACGGACGAACCTTTTACCCCACATACGGGACCATTAGACCCAAGATTGGATTACACTGTAGGTCGTAGAGGAATAGATTACAATGGGTTTGGAGTTATGCCAGGACAAGAATGGATTCGCGCCACAGATGGGGATATTTCCGGTCCCTATCTTTCCAAAAAGAATATGTATCAAGCAGATGAACTGGATGCCAGTCAAGGAACGGGAGCTTGGGGTCAACAACACTCAGGACTCAACTATGCTATAATGCGTTATGCCGATGTACTTCTTATGGCTGCAGAGGCAGCTGTTGAGACCAATGATTTACCTACAGCTCTTAACTACATAAATCAAGTTAGAAATAGGGCCAAAAATTCATCGTATGTATTGAATGAAGCTGGAGACGCACCAGCAGCCAATTACGAAATCGAACCTTATGGGGCTTTCTCGGATGTTGATTTTGCACGTCAAGCTGTTAGGTTTGAGAGAAGATTGGAACTGGGAATGGAAGGCCATCGCCTGTTCGACTTGAGAAGATGGGGTGTTTCTGTAGCTACATTGAACACATATGTTACCAACGAAAACAGAACAATTTCTACTCTAGATTCCAAAGTTAGGAACTACGAAGCTTTTATGGATTTGTTCCCTATTCCGGTTACAGCAATTGATTTGAGCGGTGGAGCCCTCAAACAAAACCCTGAATATTAAAATAGTAGTTTAATTGAGTTTAGTTTAACGTTTTTCGTTTAATTGAGATGGCCTTGTAGCAATACTGGGCCATTTTTTATTCTACTTCTACTGAATATTTTAATGACCAGCAATTTGAATAAAAGAATATGTTGGGCATAAGGT
>JAAEZN010000049.1 GCA_018222835.1 Algicola sp.
TCCTTTTTAATGCGCTTAACCAAGTCTTCTCTTCCTTTGAATGGGATAAACTCACCATTTTTTATATAGGAAATAGAACCGGTTTCTTCGCTCACGACAAGGGAGAGTGCATCTGTTTTTTCGGTAATCCCAACAGCGGCCCTGTGCCGTAAACCGAACCTTAGTGGAATATTACGGTCGTTGGAGACAGGTAGAATTACCCGCGTAGCAGTAATAAAATTATCCTGGATCACAATGGCACCATCGTGCAACGGACTATTTTTAAAGAAGATGCTTTCGAGAATGGGTTGTGTAACCTTAATGTTCATGGCGTCGCCAGTAGATTTTATAAAATCCAAAGAATTGTTGCGCTCAATAACAATCAACGCCCCAGTTTTGGAGGCTCCCATACGTTCGCAGGCACCAATAATGGCATCTACATCGGTATTGGTGGAAATAGCCTCCTGTTTTAGGAACTTAAAATGTTTAAAAATATTCCGTTTAGAGGCAAAGTTAGTGGAGCCGATCATCAATAAGAATTTCCTGATTTCTTGCTGAAAAACTATGATCAATGCAATCAGGCCAATGTTCATAAACCCACCCACCATGCTGCTGATCATCTTCATTTGGAGCAGTTCGGTAAGTTTCCAAAGTGCCCAGACAATTACAATTCCAATAAAAATATTGATGGCAACAGTACCTTTGACCAGTTTATAAATGTAATAGAGCAATGCGGCGACTAGGACTATGTCGATGACATCGGTAATCTTGAATTCGAGAAAGTTTAAAAAATCCAACCGCAGCGTTTTTGTAA
The DNA here is from genome assembly GCA_018222835.1 of Algicola sp. GTDB lineage: Bacteria > Bacteroidota > Bacteroidia > Flavobacteriales > Flavobacteriaceae > Flagellimonas. Next base: position 794 of record JAAEZN010000049.1, read on the forward strand.
AATTAGCAAAATTAGGAGAACATCAAATCAGAGGGCATTCTCTTTTAGAGCTTTCACAAGTTTAATACATTCCGATGCTTCTTTTACATCATGGGCACGAATAATGTTTGCGCCTTTTAAAAGGGCAATGGTGTGCAAGGCCGTTGTTCCGTTCAATGCTTCTTTCGGGGATGATTCCAAAATTTTATAAATCATTGATTTTCTGCTCAAACCGATTAAAATGGGCAAACCAAAGGTTTGGAACATGTCTAAATGGTTTAAAAGAGTATAGTTCTGGGCCGTGGTCTTTGCAAAACCGAATCCTGGATCTAGTATAATATCGTTGATTTTTTTGCCGGAGCTTTCTTTTACTTTTTCCGAGAAATAAAACCTAAGGTCATTGATCAGGTCCTCGTAAACTGCTTCTTTCTGCATGGATTGTGGAGTGCCTTTCATGTGCATCATAATATAAGGGACTTGATGCTTGGCAACTGTATCAAACATCCCTTTATCCAAATTTCCTGCAGAAATATCGTTGATCATTGCTGCACCGTGCTCAATACTTCTCGATGCCACTTTGCTCCGAAATGTGTCCACAGATATCAAAGTATCCGGAAACTTTTTCAGGATAAGATCAATAATGGGAATCATTCTTTTTAATTCGTCATCTTCGGGCACGTGCTCGGCACCTGGCCTTGAGCTATAGGCACCCATGTCTATAAAGGTGGCGCCATGGCTCAACATATAATCGACCTGCGATAGTATGGACATTTCATCTTTGTACTTTCCACCATCAAAAAATGAGTCTGGTGTAAGATTAAGGATTCCCATTACTTTGGGGGATGATAGGTCTATTAATTCACCTTTGCAGTTTATCGTCATAAAAAATATCTGCTTAGTTGGGTTTCATTATCTTTGGCAATGTGCCAATGGGCACAAACAAGTTGGACGAAATTTACGCAAATTAGCAACAATACATGCAGCATACTTCCCAACAATACGATGCGGTGATACAAACTTGCCGGGAATTGTTTTTAAAAAAAGCCAAGGATTATGGCACAGCTTGGAGAATCCTGAGGTTACCATCCTTAACAGATCAGATTTTTATTAAGGCACAACGTATCCGAAGCCTACAGCAAAATGAGGTGCGGAAAGTGGACGAGGGCGAATATTCAGAGTTCATTGGAATTATCAATTATTCCATTATGGCCTTGATTCAACTTAAGAAAGGTGTGGCGGAACAACCGGACCTTACCGCAGATGAAGCCATTGAGCTTTACGATGCGGAAATTGCCATCACCAAAAAATTGATGGAAAACAAGAACCATGATTATGGTGAAGCTTGGAGAGATATGAGGGTGAGTTCGTTGACGGATTTGATTTTACAAAAATTGTTGCGCGTAAAACAAATTGAAGATAACCAAGGTACGACCTTGGTAAGCGAAGGCGTGGATGCCAACTATCAGGATATGGTTAATTATGCGGTTTTTGCATTGATTCATTTAAAAGAAGAAGAATGAAATATTTGGTTTGGATATCAAGAATTTTTGTGGGCATATTGTTCATAATAAGTGGATTCATCAAGCTCAACGACCCCATGGGTTTTTCCTTTAAGTTGGAGGAGTATTTTAGTCCAAGCGTTTTGGATCTTACCTTTTTTACACCTTTGGCCTTGGAAATTTCCATTTTTGTGGTGATTGCTGAAGTAATCCTTGGGATTTTGTTATTGATAGGATTTAAACCAAAATTCACTGTTTGGAGTCTATTGCTGATGATTGTTTTCTTCACATTCCTTACGTTTTACTCCGCTTATTTTAATAAAGTAACGGATTGCGGATGCTTTGGAGATGCAGTTAAACTTACGCCATGGGAGTCCTTTACCAAAGATGTGATTCTGTTGGTGTTTATTCTGGTACTGTTCTTTGGTAAAAAATATATTACACCCTTGTTCGGTTCCAAGGTAAATTGGATTATTGGGGGAGTTGCCCTTTTGGCATGTATGTTGTTCGCCAACCATGTGTTGGCCCATTTGCCCTCGGTAGATTTTAGACCCTACAAAATTGGTGCGAACATACAAGAAGGAATGTCCGTTCCAGAAAATGCACCCAAGCCAGTTTACGAGTACGCATGGCGATTTAAAGTGAACGGGGAAGAAAAAGTTTTTGTGACTGAAGGAGATTATCCATCTGTTGATGGTGAATTTATTGATGTAGAGACCACCGAAATACAAGCGGGCTACGAGCCGCCAATTCATGATTTTACCATTGAGCAAGAAGGACAGGACCATGCTGCAGAATTACTTGAAGAAGATAAATTGGTGATGGTAATTGCTTTTGATATGGCAAAAAGCGACTACGATGCCTTTGAGGAGGTGGCCAAAGTTACCACCGAAGCAAAGAGCAAGGGCTACAAAGTAATTGGTATGTCAGCATCCAGTAGCGATACCGCAAAAAAACTGACCAATACCTACGGACTTGATTTTGAGTTCTACTTTACCGATGAGACTACTTTAAAGACCATTGTACGCTCCAATCCAGGTATTTTGGTGTTGAGCAAGGGAACCATTCAACAAAAGGTCCATTACAACGATATTAGCGAACTTACATTCTAAACATAACACTGAGAAAACCAGAGAACATGAGAACAAAGATTGTGGCAGGAAACTGGAAAATGAACAAAAACCTTCAAGAGACTGAAGAATTGTTGGTTGAACTTTCTGCCAAACTACCCGATACGGAAGCCGATATAATTGTGGCACCTACTTTTGTGAACCTACAAGCAGCAAAACAGGCATTGCAAGATTCAAAAATACAGGTTGCCGCACAGAACATGCATTTTGCTGAAAGCGGAGCCTACACGGGCGAAATCTCTGCCGATATGCTTCTTGCTTTGGGTGTGGACACGGTAATCATCGGTCACTCCGAAAGACGTGCATATTTTGGGGAAGATGATGAGTTCTTGGCCAAAAAGGTAAAAACCGCCATAGAGAAAGGCCTAAAGGTGATTTTCTGCTTTGGTGAAGAATTGGAGGATAGAAAGTCCGACAAGCATTTTACCGTAGTGGAAAGCCAATTAAAAAATGCCCTTTTTGATTTGGAAGCCAGTGCATGGGGCAAAATTGTACTTGCCTACGAACCTGTTTGGGCCATTGGTACGGGCGAGACCGCAAGTCCGGAACAAGCTCAGGAAATGCATGCTTTTATAAGAAAAACCATTGGAGAAGGATTTAATCCGTCCGTTGCCGACAAAGTTTCCATACTTTATGGTGGGAGCGTAAAACCGGAAAACGCATCGGAAATTTTTTCAAAACCCGATGTGGATGGAGGTTTGATAGGGGGTGCATCCTTGAAAGCGACCGATTTTTCCGAAATAATTAAGGCTATTTAAATTTTAGCAATTGATATATCTCGAATACGATTTTAAGATAGACCCGCTCCAACCCGCAACCGATATTTTGATTGCGGAGTTGGGGGAATTGGGTTTTGAAAGCTTTGTGGAAAACGAAACAGGGCTGTTGGCCTATATTTTAAAGTCGGAATGGGAGGGGAATACACTCAATGATTTGTTCGTTTCCCAAAACCCAAATTTTAAGATAAGCTGGACCAGCAAGGAAATAGAGCAGCAGAATTGGAATGCCGAGTGGGAAAAGAATTTTCACCCCATAAAAGTTGGGGATAGATGTATGGTTCGGGCGCCTTTTCATAAACCAGGTGAGGTAGAATATGATATTGTGATCGAACCAAAAATGAGTTTTGGTACCGGACATCATGAAACAACCCATATGATGCTCGAACATATTTTGGCCAACGATTTTGAGAGTAAATCGGTTTTGGATATGGGATGTGGCACGGGTGTATTGGCCATCTTGGCAAAAAAACGAGGAGCTACAGATGTCGATGCGATCGATATTGACGAATGGTGTTATTTGAATACCCAAGAAAATGTGGAGCGTAACGATTGCCCGGAAATTAAAGCTTATCAGGGAGATAGCAGTTTGCTCAAGAAAAAAAAATATGATGTTATTCTGGCCAATATCAACAGAAATATTTTATTGGAGGATATTCCAATATACGCAGATTGTCTAGCAAAAGAAGGGACACTTTTTTTAAGTGGCTTTTATTTGGAGGATTTGGATGCAATTTCTTCAAAATGTGCGGCACATGGTTTGGAATTTCAAAAAAACCTGGAGAAGAACAATTGGATTGCGGCAAAATATGTAAATTAGAATAGTGTAAACTCCAAGCAATATGGGCACCAAAGAAAAAGAATTGGAAGATGTCCTTCTGGAAGAAGAGACGGTGAAGGAACACGAAATTGTACTTTTTAATGATGATGTGAACACTTTTGATCATGTTATTGAAACCCTTGTCAATGTTTGCGAACATACCCCAGAGCAAGCTGAACAATGCTCAATAATTGTCCACTATAAAGGGAAATGTACGGTTAAGACGGGGGAGTATTCTTTTTTGGAGCCAAGATGCAGTAAGCTTTTACAGGCCGGACTTAGTGCAGAGATCATATAGTCCATTTTACCCCCTTTATTATTTATTGATAACAATAGTTTTTAAAGAATCTTTTGAAGTAACGGCTTCATAAATTCGTTACTTTGACCTAGATTTTTTTCATCCCATTTCTTTTTTTAGCCTAAACAACCATAACCAACCTAATAACGCCCATTTTTAAAAATGAGTGAATTTTTTAAGGCAGAATTAAAAGATCGTTTTTTGGAATATGCCTTGGACCGAAACGACTACTTTCAGATTCAAACACTTTACGATGAGTTTTTGCGACCCAATTATAGTTTGGAATATGTGCAGAGATTGGTGCAGGAAATACAAGCCTATGATTCCGGTTTATTGGATGTAATGGGCGGAAATGGAATGGATATGTTTATGTTGGCGTCCACTCCTAATACTCAAGATTTTTTGGATGAAGGTGGTTTTATGCACCTTTATGTGAAAGAAGAGGAAAAATGGGATACTTTTTTAGGGCATTTGTCGAATGTCCCTAAGCTTACAAAAGATGAAAGAAAGCTGCTCAAAAAGAGCACGTCCAACTCTAAACGGGAAAAAATACTGCTTATTGGGTTGGTTTCAGCCTTGGCAATCAGTTTTTTGTTTACTGTGATCAGTATTTTTTCTGAAGCATTCCTGCGTCCGGAATATGTGCCTGCCGATGAATTTGAAAGAAGAATAAATCAATTGCGGGAGCAGAATTTTTTACAAAACGAAAAGCTAAGGATTGAGCTGGAGCACACAAAACACCTTCTTGATTCCTTAAAAAACGAAAAAGGTCAAGGCTTGCCTTGACTTGGGAACACCCATTATAATTGATTCATAATCGAACTGATTTTTTTTATGGTTTCTTTGATTTGTTTTTGGTTTACCGAGCAAAACCCCATTACCAGACCATTGGCATTATTCGGTAATATATAATATTTGCTCAAAGCATGTACCCGAATGTTGTGGTCCATCAATTTCTGTTCTATAAATAGATCGTCGAATTTATGTTTGCTATGCGCAATTAAATGAAGTCCCAAACAAGATGTTTCAAGTTGAAACCAATCCCCTAAAGTAGTATTGAATTGTTCTACAAAATATTCTTTTCTATGTTGGGCCGTGTCGATTACTTTTCTTAGGTGCTTATTTAAATAATCTTTTTGGATAAAAGCGCTCATGGCTTTTTGGTCCTGTCTTGGTACAAATCTGCTGGATTGTTGATATAATCCACTGACCGGGCCTATAAGTTGCTTGGGTAGAATCATGTATCCCAAGCGTAAGGAAGGATGTATTAATTTATTAAAGGTTCCCAAATAGATTACTCTCTCCTGTAAGTCCATTCCAAAAAGCGAGCCCAGTGGTTTTTCCCAATTACTAAATTCATGGTTGTAATCATCTTCAATGATATAGGTTTCATTGACCGCTGCCCAATTTAATAATTGAAGCCTTCTGGACATGCTCATTTTTACACCAGTTGGATATTGGCACGATGGGGTAGTGTAAACAAATTTTGGATTTGGGCAGTCTATATCGTCCAAATTTATTCCTTCATCATCTACCGGAGCCGGATGGATTCTGGCACCCAGATTTTTAAACAGACTATGGGCCATTGGATACATAGGGTTTTCAACTACAATATTATCATTTGGTTCAAGGAGAATACTAGAGACCAAAAAGAGGGAATGTAATGACCCTGTGGTAACTATAATTTGATCGGGGCAACAATTTATGTTTCTATATACCTTTAAATATTGTGAAATATTCTCTCTTAGACATTGTAGGCCCATTGTGTCACTATAGGATAATTCAGAAGGAGTAATACGTTTCCAATAATCGTCAATGAGCTTTTTCCAAATTTGAACTGGAAAAATATCCAAAGGAGGTAATCCGGGCCTAAAAGCAACCTCTCTTATGGAATCTTGTCCGGCCCAAAGATTATTTTCTGAGAATGCCCTGCCCTGTTTGGAAAGCTTTGGGTGACCACCCGTATTGTCGATAGCGGAAATGTTGAGCCTTATTTTTTTGTTTTCAGTTGCCTTAACATAATACCCCGAGCCTCTTTTGGATGTAATATAATTCTCCACCAACAATAGGTCAATAGCTTTTAAAACTGTACTTCGGGATATACCAAGATCCATTGCCAAAACCCTAGAGGGGGGCAGTTTGGTACCGTTCTCGAGGGAGCGGTTCAATATAGCTTTTTTGAACGCCGTATAGAGGTTGACATAAATTTGAGGTTGATTTGCATCCAAAAAAAAGCCATTTCTTTCTAAAAGGCCTTTAATGTTAAAGTGCATAATTGGTATGCTAAATCAAATAAGATTGGTATGCGGAAGGTAGTAGTTTATCCTTTAATTTTCAGTTTTTTAACAAAAGGTTTACAATGCAGATCCCAAATCCTACAAGTAGAGCTTTGTTGTTCAAGTACAATAGTACCGTGATTTTTTCGCCTAGCTTGATTGGTTGGACAATGTTCTTTTTTGAATTTGAAAGTTCAGGTTTCTATACCCGTTGGATTGGTATTGAACCCAGCCTGCAGAATCAAAAACCTATTTTTTACGAATCTTCAAGACCAATCAATCACTTTTAAACCTACTTACCAATGCCCATAAACCAAAATATATACCTGTGTCTGCTTTTAATGTTTTCGTTCACTATAAACGCACAAAGACAAATCAGTGGAACGGTAAGTGATGCTTCTGGGCCATTGCCCGGTGCCAGTGTTGTGCTAAAAGGCACCAGTGTAGGAACTACCACCAATTTTGACGGGCAATACACAATTACTGTTCAAAATGGGACAGATGTTTTGGAATTTAGCTACATAGGGTTCACAGCACGGGAAGTAGTTGTTGGCAATCAAAATGAGGTCAATGTTCTATTAGTGGAAAGCACAGAGCTTTTGGATGAAGTAGTAGTGACCGCACAGGGAATCAAAAAGTCCAAAAAAGCACTTGGTTATGCCATTGCCAATGTAAAATCAGAAGAAGTTGAAAAAAGGCCCGAAGCGGATTTGGCGCGTACTTTACAAGGTAAGGTTGCTGGTGTAGCGATAACCCCGGCCGATGGTCAAACAGGCTCATCTTCCACAATTAGAATTAGGGGAAATATTTCGTTGACAGGTTCTAACGCACCTTTAATAGTGGTAAACGATGTTCCGTTCAATGGACTTTTAAGGGATCTAGATCCAAACGATATAGAGAATATAAGCATCTTAAAAGGGTTCAATGCTGCTGTTCTATATGGTAGTGAAGGAAGAAACGGGGTTATCTTGATTCAGACCAAGAGTGGTTCGGCAAAAATAGGCGAAGCTAGCACAACGGTAACATATGCAACTTCGGTGTACACCAATATGGTGTCTCAATTACCAAAATATCAAAACACATATTCCAATGGATTGGAAGGGGTGCAATTTGGCGCGACGATATTTTCAAACTTTGGACCGGCTTTTTCGGAAATGGACCCCGTACCACACCCTTATGCGAATATGGGCGATATTTTTCCTGAGTATGCGGACAAAATGGTAAAAATAGGCCCAAAACCGGATAACGTGAAGAATATTTTTAGAATGGGGATAGGAACAAACCATTCCTTGACCTTTTCAACATCCAAAGAAAAAGTGGGTTTTAACTTATCGGCAGGTTATACCGATGAGTCTGGAATAATTGATCACAACGATTTAAAGCGTTTTAATTTGAGCTTGGGAGGAAAGGCCCAATTAAGTGAAAAACTGGGTGTTTCCGCAAATATTGGGTATTCGACCAGAAAGGTAAATTTAATCAATGATGAGGACATTTTTAATCTGGTGTTCTATTTGCCCCGATGGATAGATTTAACCGAGTTGCCCTATCAGAACCCTTTAACCGGGGAGTCTGTCTATTACCGTAACGATACTAATCCACTTTGGATTCTCAACAATTCCGGGAATTATGATGATAAGGTCCGTGTTTTTGGAAATGTAACCGCAAATTATCAGCTTTCCAACTCGCTAAATGTTACATATCGTGCAGGTTTTGATTCGGAGAGCTATACAGGCTTCGATTATTCCAATAAAGGTGGGTATGATGATGTGTATCAGCAAGGATATCTCAATATAGGGGATAGTAAGGAGGTAATTGTAAATCAAACTGCTATACTCGGGTTCAATAAAGAGTTGGTCAAAAACTTGAGTCTGGAAGCACAGATAGGGCTCAACAGCCAAATAACGAGATATGTAGGAAATTCATCAAACTCTGATGGTCAAATTGTATATGGGTTCTTAAGACCAAGTAATTTTACCGTAACAGAATCCAGTTACAGCCGTACCGACGAGAATTTAGCAGGTGCCTTTGGTCAATTTCAATTTGCGTACAAGAGCTATTTGTATGCTACAATATCTGGTAGAAACGATTGGGGCAGTACGGTAGAAAAAGATAACCGATCACTTTTCTACCCAGGGGGATCCTTATCTTTTATTCCGACCAGTGCGTTTAATTTTGGAGGAAACACACTTAACTATCTTAAACTTAGGGGGGCGTACGCAACATCCTCCGGGTATCCCGCGCCATATAGAACGCGCAGTACATTGATTATTGATCCCTTAAGGTTTGCCGCTCCCGATGGAACCTATCCGGTAACCAATAGATATAGTACCCGCTACGCCAATCTAAATTTAAAACCAGAACTGCATAAAGAAATTGAGTTTGGTATAGAATCCAAACTGTTTCACAATAGAGCATCTTTAGAGGTGTCCGTTTATCAACGTGTATCGGAAGACCAGATTGTAGAATCGCCGGTAGCCCCGGCCACTGGATACGATGATCAGTTTATAAACCTAGGAAGGATAGATAGTGAAGGAATCGAGGTCGATCTAGGTGTCGATATTTTTCGAGGGGATAAATTTCGCTGGAATTTTAGGAATATAGTCACTGCGGACGAATCCGTAGTTCGTGAAACCACACCAACCGGGGCAGATATAAATATCCGTGAAGATAGATTTGCCGTGGAAGGCGAACCCTTTGGTGTTATAAAAGGGGACTATGCCTTAAGAGATGAGGATGGAAACCTACTGATCAATGGTAATGGCTCGGCGACCAGAGTAGGGGAAGTAATTACCAGTAACGATATTGGTCTGCCCAATAAAGTTATTGGAGATCCCAATCCGGATTGGAGACTTACCAATATAAATAGCTTCGGTATCGGTAACTTTTCAATTAGTGCTCAAATCGAATATCGTCATGGGGGCGAAATTTACTCCACAGCAGTAAAAAATATGCTAGAGCGAGGGGTGGCAAAAGAAACTGAGGATAGAGAAGGGGCATTTGTACTGCCTGGATTTTTAGCTGACGATATTACAGGCGAACCATTATTGGATGCCAATGGAAATCAAATTCCCAATGATATTCAGTTGAACAGTGGAAGGTTGGGTTACTCCAACTATTATAACGCTAACGATCTTGCCATGTGGGATACGTCGATCTTTAGGTTAAGAGAAGTGGCGGTAGGCTATACGTTAAAGCCCAAAACAGCTGATCGATTGCCGTTCAAAAGAATGGATCTTACACTTTCGGCAAGAAACTTATGGTATGTGGCCCCCAATTTTCCAAAATATATCAATTACGACCCAGAAAGTGATGGTCTGGATGGAGATAGTACAGTGCCATCAACAAAGAGGTTTGCTTTTAATGTTTCAATGTCATTCTAATTCAAAGATAATTTAAACCACATGCGAAGAACAATAGAATATTTTGGTAGAATAGCATTGATATCTATAGCGATGCTAGGGTGTGAAGTTTCTGATTTTAATCTACAGGACAACCCTAATTTCCTTACTCCGAACAGTGCGGACCCTGAATATCTTTTGAACGAAATCCAGTATCAATTTCAATCCCTAATGGGACTTATGATATTAAATACGGACGATTTGATGCGTTATGAAGCGATGACAGATACCTATGGAGATCTAGTTTCCGTAACTGTATTGGATAGTGAATGGGAAAGCTATTATGAGGCCTTGAACAATTCTAGGACCATAGAAGCTTTAGCAGAAAATGATGAAACCTTATTGTTCCACAACGCTATCAATAAATTACTCCTGGGATACCTCACAATAACTATGGTGGACTATATGGGGGCAATTCCCTATACTGAGGCGGTTATACCCTCCCAATATCCGAACCCGGGATTGGAAAGCGGTATAGATATTTATAAAAAAGTCCTGAACGATATTGATCAGGCCATATTGGATATTGAAAATTCCACCTTCAACTTTTCTACAGATTTATTCTATGATAGCGATAAGGATAAATGGATAGCTTTTGCAAATTCTTTTAAACTCAAGATTTTGGTACAGACCAGATTGGCGAGTTCGGATTTGGGTATTTCTGACCCTGTTTTGGAAATTCAAAATTTGTTGGAGAAGAACTTGATCGAGTCTGCCGGCGATGATTTTGTCTATGCCTATTCCACTGTGGAAGAGCCAGAAAGTCGTCATCGTTATTTCCGTAGAGGGTATGTGAGCAATTTTGGGCAATACATGGGCAACTATTTTATGTTTATGCTCAAAGATTCCAAAAGCGTTACGGACCCAAGGCTACGTTACTATTTATATAGGCAGTCCGATTCCAGTCCATTTAGTATAGTGCCCTATTCAACTTGTTTACAAGAGTCCAATGTGGATTATTGTTATATAGGGGATTTTTACAGAGGCTTAGATCATGGTGAAAGTCGTACTGGCTTTGGAGATAATGAAGAAAGAACAGTATATGGTTTATATCCCGGAGGCGGAACATTTGATGAAGACCAGTTTGTGTCCGCCCCAAAAACCTCTACACATTTAGATGGAGCGGGTATTTTACCCCTGTTAACATCATCTTTTGTAAAGTTTTTAAGGGCAGAGGCAGCATTAATGCTGAATACAGGAGAAGACCCGGAAATTTTGCTTAGAGAGGCAATACAGGATTCTATGGATAAAGTTCTGGGCTTTGGTGATGTAGATTCGGACTTTGAGGCAACAAATGAAGAAGTTGAAGCATATATAAACGAGGTTCTTTTTGTTTTTAACAATGTTGCCACCAACGAACAAAAACTCGATATAATTATAACGGAATACTATTTGGCAGCCTTCGGAAATTCGATGGAATCCTACAATGCATATAGAAGAACAGGATATCCTTCGAATATTCAAGCGCCCATAGATAATGATAATCCAACATTCCCAAGAAGCTTTCCTTATTCGGCACGCGCTGTAGAGATAAACTCCTCATTAACGCAGAAGCTCAATACGGTTAGGGTTTTTTGGGATACCAACCCTGAAGGATTCATCAAATAATTAGAAAACTTGTCATTATGTATAGAAAAGTACTTTGGATTGTTACGATACTGTCCATTATATCGTGTGAGAACGAGAACAATACTCTCGAGGATATTGCATACAGGGGAGGTTATGTCAAGTTTGTGGAAGCGCCGAACCTTAGTTTTAATATACTAAAAATTGACTCTGAGGTTTTTACGGCAACGTTGCAAGACCCGAATCAGAATGCATCAAGCTATACCTTGGATGTTTTCTATAAAGATGGCGAAGCGGTCATAGAAGATTATATTGAGGTAAGTAGTTTTCCCTATACTCTAACAATTCATCTTTCCGATGTATTTGAAGCTTTGCAAGTCGAAGAAAATGAAGTTGAGTTAACAGATAGGATAACATTTGTGGCAACTGTTGTAACTCCAACAGGAACCTTTAATGGACAGTCTCCCGATTTTGACTTTAATTATATAAATCAAGGGGGGCAAACCACCGACCGATTAAAACAATCTGAACATAATAATGCAATGGAATTTACCATTGGTTTCTATCAGCCCCCTGGAATAAAGATTAGAGGAACCTCTTTCGAAGAACTTGCTGTGGGAGGTGAGGAAGATGTTTACGATAGAAATGGTGAAAACGATGAAACACTTGACCTAATCAATGGGTCGAGTCCACCATATGTGGATTATGTGGCGCAAGGGTCTGGACCTAACAATGAATTGGGATTCGATACCGAGTATTTGGCCATTCCCAATATCAGTGCCAGTAGCCTTGGCTTTTCGGAAGAACGCATTGGAGTAATGTCTTTATTCGAGGATTACGAAGAATATCCGGATGGAGTGCAGGGATTCCATTCCGAAGACGCTGATGGGGCCCTGAGAATAACTTTTGACACGGTACATGTTCCCGAAGGGCAAAATAACTCAGGAATCTCTTTTGAAGTTTTCTTTGGGGACACCAGTTGGGAAGACTTGGACGGTATCCATGCCTATGCAAATATTACCACAGACGATGGTGACGAGGTTTTGGAACTAATAAATATCTATAACGATGATGTTGAGGCCGTAGCTGGGCAATGGATGGAGGTGAATAGCGGGTTTCAAAAAGGAATTCGCTCGTATCAATTGGTTGTTCAAATACAATCAGGAGCCACGGCAGAATCGTTCGATTTGGATAATATCATTGTTTATGAAGCTGAAGACTAAACCTCATTAATTGGAGATTTAAACTAAAAGTTATGGATTTAATAGTAAAAAGAAGAAGCTGTTCACGTGTAGTAATGAGTGTTTTATGCCTTTTGTTCGGTGTTAGTTCTTGTTCATCCGATAAAGAAAATACTGAAACAGCTGTAGATCAGGAACCCCCTACCATACCAGTAGGTTTAAAAGCTGAAAATATTACACAACGGACATTGTTTTTGTATTGGAACCCCGCAGAAGATAATGTAAACGTAAAGAATTACTCCTTGTACCAGAATGGTGAATTTTTAGCGGGGTCGGGAAAACCCTCTTATTATTTGGATGATCTTGTTCCAGGGACCGATTATACTTTTCAAGTCTTGGCGACAGATGATGCAGGAAATTCATCGAAACTGAGCGAACCTATAAATGTACATACATCCGACCCCCTTGTGGCCGAACTACAGTTTGCATCAGGGAATTTGAAAGATTATTTGAGAGATTTACTGGATATTGTGCCGGGTATATCGGCTAAGAAATACAAGGTTCCCACGGACAATGAATTAAATCAATGGGACTCGATTATCGATGCTATTTTGGATGAAGATATTACCAAAGCTGTAGATGAAGCAGTGTATCTAAATTATCAGATAGTAGAATTTACGGATATTTATTCGTCGCCGAATCAAGTTTACTATATTTTAAAGGAGTACGAAGAGCGATTGAACTATTGGGGCACCTTTGTATTCAGCAAAACCCCAAAACGAAAAGATTTGGTTTTGGCTGCTCCGCACGTTTTGCATGATCAAAAAACCGGTTATCAGGCAGCATTTGCTTTTAGGAGAAATGTAGGGAAAGCGCTTTTTTTGAGTGGAGCTCACCGTTGTGATCAAGAAGAATCTTCTTCCTGTGATGGAACAACTACATCTTGCAGTCCCAATTTTGCACCATACAAAATATCAGATGTTCCCCACAACACCAATTCAGCTTTCCAAGTTGCAACAGAAAACCTTTTTAATGCAATTCCCACTAGTGTTTTTGTTCAACTCCATGGATTTGGTAAGGAACCGAGCGACCCTTATGTGATTATAAGCAACGGAACCAATAAGAAACCAGTGAAAGATTATGTGCTAATGCTAAAGGATGCGCTGCTCGAAGAAGATAATACCTTAACCTTTAAAATTCCACATATTGACCTTAATTGGACCCGTTATGCCGCATTCGATAATACCCAGGGAAGATATATCAATGGTTCGGCATCTCCATGCAGTGTGCCGGCAACAAGTACAACAGGTAGGTTTGTACATATAGAACAAGAACGCTCAAAACTTAGGCAAGATGAGTCTGGATGGATTAAAATTAGTAATGCATTGGGCAAAGTATTTTAAAAAAATAAAATCAATACCGGTTTCAGCCATAATTTTGTTGGGTTTCGCCTATATTTAAGATGTTGAATAAAATTGTATTTCTAATCAATTGGGGATAAAGATCAAACACAAGGCATTTTACGTATGTGTCGCGCTGACTTTACTTTTTGTTTCGGCCTGCACAAAACAAAAAATTTACGCCGATATACTTATTGTAAATGGAACTGTGTACAATGGAGAAGATACAGTTCCAAGTAGTGTCGATATAGCTGTTAAGGAAGATAAAATCGTTTATATTGGGAGTTCGGACAAGGCGCAAATAATTGCTTCAAAAACCATTAATGCCAAAGGGTTGGTGGTATCGCCCGGATTTATTGACCCCCACACACATGCTACAAATGATTTGGCAAACCCAGAATTGTCAGATAATAAGCCATTTATGTTTCAAGGGGTTACAACAGTCGTGGTTGGTAACGATGGGAGCGGTCCTTACCCTTTTGTTAAATACGCAAACAAATGCGAAGAACACGGAGTGGGAACCAATGTTGCAATGTTGGTGGGGCATGGCACTATTCGAAAAATGGTAGTGGGAAGTAGTGATCGTAAAGCTACGGAGGAAGAAATCGAAAAAATGCAAAAGGTAATCAGGTCAGAAATGATTGCCGGAGCCTTTGGTATGTCCACCGGATTGTTTTATTCACCCGGAAGCTATTCCGATACCCAAGAAATAATCGCATTGGCAGAAGTTGTTGCAGAAAAGAAAGGTGTTTATGATACACATTTGAGAGACGAAAGTACTTACTCAATAGGGTTGATCCCTGCAATTAAAGAAACCATAGAGATTGGGGAAAAAGCAAAGTTGCCCGTACATATATCGCATATAAAATGTTTAGGAGTAGAAGTATGGAAACAGAGTGACTCCATTATAACCATTATCGAGGATGCACAAAAAAGAGGGGTTGAGGTTACGGCGAATCAATATCCGTACAATGCATCTGCTACAGGTCTTCAGGCAGCTGTGGTGCCTCGTTGGGCAGAAAGTGGGGGTAAGGATTCGCTATTTTTTCGTTATAAAAGCTCTGACCACAGAATTAAAATATTGGAAGAAACCAAAGTAAATATCGGAAGAAGGGGAGGGCCAAAAACTTTATTGATAGTTCAGTCGCCCAACAAACTGTATGAAGGTAAAAATCTTGAGGAAATATCCGAGATTCAAAATATGCTCCCTGAAGAAACCGTGTTTAAAATTTTGGAAGACGGTTATGCAAAGATTGCTTCATTCAATATGAACACCTATGACATTGTTAACTTTATGGATGAACCATGGGTAGTTACAGGTTCCGATGGTGGCTCCGGACACCCCAGAAAGTATGGTTCCTTTCCAAGAAAGTACAATACATATGTGAAGCAGGATAGTATTTTAAATATAGGTGCTTTTATAAACCAAAGCAGTTCTGTTACTGCAGATATACTTAGAATCCCCAATCGGGGCAGGTTATTGAAGGGCTATTTTGCAGATATTATCATTTTTGACCCAGATACTTTTATCGATAAAGCTACCTATGAGGATGCCTTTCAATTGGCAGAAGGGTTAAAATTCAGCATTATCAATGGAAAAATCTCCATCGAAGAAGGAAAATATACAGGGCAAAGAAATGGTGTTGTTTTAAAAAAATAGTAACGTAATTGACTCCTTTTTCGATATCGATACTTTTTAAGGCTTCAAGCCAGGTTGAACAATTTTATAATTAGATGTTGCTTTAGCTTCTTTCACAATTTCCTTAACATCCTCTAATAATTGTTTGGCATCATAAATTATTCCGTCCTT
This sequence comes from Algicola sp., assembly GCA_018222835.1. GTDB lineage: Bacteria > Bacteroidota > Bacteroidia > Flavobacteriales > Flavobacteriaceae > Flagellimonas. Next base: position 16,927 of record JAAEZN010000049.1, read on the forward strand.
GATGGTATATTTTACACCGCCAACACGTTTTACTGTATTGTTTTCTTGCAATTTGATGGCGCCAGTGCCATATAAAGTCTTGAGGTTTTCCAATGGATTCTCTTCAACGATTACAAAATCGGCCAGTTTACCTACTTTAATAGAGCCTATTTCATCCTCCATGCCAAGAGCTTCCGCACCATTTAATGTGGCGGCTTTGATTACTTCCAACGGATGAAAACCTGCTTCACGCATTAATTCCATTTCTCTTGGATAGGCAAAGCCATACAATTGATAAATAAATCCGGCATCGGTACCAATAGTTACCCTGCCGCCCCTGTTTTTGTATTCGTTCAAGAAAGTCATCCAGAGTTTATAATTTTCTTTCCAATCAATTTCTTGTTCCGTTCCCCAGTAATGCCAATACGAACCGTGGGACTGTCTGCTTGGGGCATAGAACTCCCAAAGGGAAGGAAGGGTGTATTCTTCATGCCATTCTGCCCGTCTGGCGCGTTGCAAATCCCTATTGGCTTCGTAAATAACCATTGTGGGGGATATGGAGAAATCCAAAGAAATAAGTTCGTCCATAACTGTATTCCATTTATTGGAAAACGGTTTTGCAGCTTGTGCCCAAAGTTGTCCTGCCTCACCGAATCGGTCCTGTTCGTTTTGATAGTTATAGTCCAACGAATAGTTTTGAACAGTTCTATCATCGAACATGGCTTCGGGCAGTCCATACCAATGTTCCATGGAGGTCAGGCCGGCCCTTGCACTATGCAGTACGTTCCATCGACCCACATATAATTGTGCGTGGTGGGTTTTAGATCGAAGTCCCAATTTTTTGTTTTCGTCCAGTGCAGCTGTCATAACCTCGGGTAGTCCACCGCCAAATTTAATTCCATCCGCACCCTTTTTTGCATTGGCACGAACCCATTCCCGAGCAGCTTCGGGTGTAGTAATATCGGCACGTCGTCGTTCACCGTCCAAACTATTCCCGAACCAATTATACGCTTTGATTCTTGGTGCTGTAATTTCGTTTTTAGCACTTTTTTCCTTTTGATCCAGTACCCAATCGATTCCGTTACCCGATCCTGGGTCGCAAATGGTGGTAATACCATGCCCCATCCATAATTTAAAAACGTATTCGGCAGAGGTGCCTTGCGAGCTTCCACCTATGTGAGCGTGCGTGTCCACAAAACCGGGCAATAAGTACATTCCCTCGGCATTCAGTTCCTTGCCGCCCGGATTTAATTGGGGTCTTCTGTCAGGATTTATATCCATTCCCGGAAAACCTACCACTTGCACTGATACAATACGGTTATTTTCCACAACAATATCTACTGGGCCTATGGGTGGGGATAACGTGCCGTCGATTACAGTTGCTCCACGTATGATCAATTGTGACCAAGGACCCTCTCCCTCAGCACGTGTTGGGGCTTTTTCAACTTGGGCGTGTAAGTAAAATACAAATAACAGAAATACTAGTAAGGTGGTTTTGGGTTTAAGGTTTTTCATAAGGTTGGTTATAGCTTTGGTATCTTACAATAGTCAAATTAAAGACTTCTGCATTTTTAAATATATTGTTAATAATGTCGGAATTTAATTGCTAAAAATTTGATTTTAGTTATACTAATTTAAGTAACCTATTGATTTTTTTCTAAATTAGTACCAGCTAATTTAACAAACCATTGATTTTTATTCGTAACCTCAACTCTTTTCTCTTAAAGAAAGGAATCATGCCCGCCATGCTTTTATTGGTGCAATTCATTTTCTCCCAAAATACAGCTATAACTATTGTTGGCGATTCTAGAAATCCTAAAGAATTCCTTAAAGAACTTGAGCAAAAATCTGGATATTCATTTTTCTATCTGGATGATTGGATTGAAGATTTAGAGGTAAATCAAAATTTTACAGAAGCCACTATTGCCGATGTTTTGGAATCTATTTTATCCGAAACCATGATAAATTTTTATGTTTTGGAGGAAGATAAAAGAATTTTTTTGTTGCCAAACACAATGATTTACGATGAGCTTCCTTCCGTTTTTTATGAAACCAGCGACTCTTTAGTTACGATTGAATCGGCCATGGGGAAGAAAAATCTGCCACCTCCCATCTTTTATGCCGAAGAAGCATCGCAGACCACAAAGAAATTCCCGATTGTTCGCGTAGGTAAAGCAGATGAACAAAATTTAAGGACTGAATATCAATTAACGGGAAGGGTTATAAATACGCAAACGAACACACCCATTCCCGACCTTACGATAAGGGTCCGGAATAGTGGGCGTATTACTGTTGCCAACGAGCAAGGCGAATACAAGATAGACCTACCGGCAGGTTATAATATTATTACAACCAGTGCTATGGGAATCCAGGGCTCTGAACGTGAAGTGATCATGTACAACGATGGCACTTTGGATTTAAGGTTGCAAGAAAGTTTGGAGCAATTGGAGGAGGTTATTGTAGAGGCGGACGCGGTAAGTAACGTGGAAGATGCCGTTTCGGGCAGTGAGGAAATAAGCTCTGAAGAATCTAAAGATATTCCACTTGTGCTGGGCGAGCGTAACATTTTGGAAGTGGCTAAGGCGTTACCGGGAATATCATCTGCTGGAGAGGGAGCTTCTGGACTTAATGTTAGAGGAGGGAAAACAGATCAAAATTTAGTGCTATTGGATGATGCCGTTATTTATAATCCAACGCATTTTTTTGGGATTTTTCAAGCATTGAATCCTTTTACCACAGAAAAAGTTAATATATATAAAGGGGCTGCTCCTGTTGAATTTGGAGGGCGACTTTCTTCTGTACTTGATATTGAGACCAAAAATGGAGATACAGAAAAAATATCAGGTGAAGGCTCTATTGGCCCTGTGACCGGAAACTTAGCTTTGGAAATTCCAATAAAAAAGAATACATCCTCCTTAATGGTAGGTGCCCGTGGTGCATATGCCGATTGGATATTAAAGGCATTGGATGAGGAATCCTTGAGTAATAGCGAAGCTTCATTTTTTGATGGAATCATGAAGTTCCATCATAGATTCAACGAAAATAGTGAGGTTAGGGCGACTGCCTATTATAGTAAGGATAATTTCAGTATCACTTCAGACTCACTTTACAATTACAGTAACCGTTTGGGTTCTGTGCGATGGGCCCATAAGCTTAGCGAGAAGAGCACTGGAGTGCTTACTGCCAGTAACAGTAACTATAATTTTGGAATTGATTACGAGGATGAGGGCAACAGCAATTTTGAACTGGACTATACCATAAATGAATCGGAGTTACGATATAGATTGAACACTCGGTTAAACGAGAATCACTCCTTGGATTACGGTCTATCTGCAAAATATTACGCTGTGGAACCCGGAAATGTGGAGCCAAAGGGAGGCAATTCCAATGTGGAGCCCGTTTCTATTGATCAAGAGCAGGCGTTGGAGGGAGCTCTTTTCATAGGCGACGAATTCAAAGTATCGGATAAGCTGCTTCTAAATGTAGGTGCCCGATATGCTTTTTATGCAGCTATCGGGGAGGCAACCCAAAACACATACCAAGAAGGAGCTCCGCGGAGTGAATCTACAGTTCAGGATACCATAAGTTATGACAGTGGGGAATTTATTAAAACCTATGGAGGGCCGGAGGCCAGGGTGTCGGCAAGGTATTTGTTTACTCCTGATTTTTCGGTAAAAGCCAGCTTCAACAACTCATATCAATTTATACATACCCTTTCCAACAATACGACCGTTTCACCCATTGATACCTGGAAACTGTCGGATTTGAACATTAGGCCCCAAAAGGGATATCAAGCAACTTTTGGTTTTTTCAAAAATTTCAATGAGAATATGTACGAGTTGAGCTTGGAAGGGTACTATAAAGGAATGGATGATGTGCTGGATTTTAAAACGGGTGCCGATCTGTTGCTCAATAAAAATGTGGAGACCGAAGTGCTTCAGGGAGAGGGCAAAGCCTATGGTGTTGAATTCTTGTTTAAAAAGAACAGGGGCGACCTGAACGGCTGGTTGAGTTATACCTATTCTCGCTCAAAATATAAATTTGATGGCGATACCAGTGAAGAACGCATCAACAACGGGGAGTTTTTTCCCTCCAATTTTGATAAGCCGCACGACCTAAGTGTTATTGCCAACTACAAGTTTACAAGAAGGTATAGTGTATCCATGAACTTTGTCTATCAAACGGGAAGGCCCATAACCTATCCTGTGGGAACTTTTAGGTTCAACAATGCCGATTATGTCACTTTTAGCGATCGTAACAAATTCAGGATACCCGATTACTATCGTTTGGACCTCGGAATCAACATCGAGGGTAATCATAAAAAGAACAAATTGGCCCATAGTTTTATCACCATTCAGGTGTACAACGTATTGGGAAGGAACAATCCATATTCGGTATTTTTTGTAACAGATGATGGAGAAGTAAAAGCATTGCAGAGCTCCATTTTTGGTGTGCCCATTCCTTCCATAACCTATAATTTTAAATTTTGATGGGTTATAAAGACGGGTTACATCGAATTATTTTGAGCCTCGTGCTATTTATTTCCCTTGCGGCATGCTTGGATGAGCTCGAGATTGAAACATTGGATGAAGGTGAGCAATCTGTGGCGTTGGTCGTAGAAGCTGTGTTTACGGATGAAATAATTACGCAAAAGGTGTATTTGAGCCGTAGCAGCCTTCGGCTGGATTTGGAGACTGATACCATTTATAACCCCTATATCCCTTTGGGTAGCCGGCCTGTTGAATCTGTTGATATGGAAGATGGGGCAGAGGTAAGGGTTCTTGGAGATAATGGAACAGAATATCGGTTTACCGAAGGGGATGAGGGCATTTATCTTTCCAATCAACAATTTGCTTTGGAAATGGGAGTTGAGTATATTTTGGAAATAACGACCAGAAATGGACTGGAATATGAATCCGACCCTTTGGTTGTGGAAGGGAAATCTCAGTTGACGGACGTATATGCCGAGAAGGCCATAAGTGAGAACGGAGAGGAAGGGGTTGCGATTTATGTGGACAGTGAACCCTTACAGGGAGATACACAGTTTTATCGGTATGTGTATGAGGAAACTTATAAGGTAGTAGCCCCAAATTGGCTTCCTGTGGATTTTGTATTGACAGGTTATGACAATTCCGTTTTTCCTCCGTTGTACAATTTAGATGTAATGGAGCGTCAAGTGCAAAACCGAATATGTTACAATACCGTCCCATCGTCAAGCATAGAGCAATTCAGCACGGCAGGTAGTCCCAATAGGTCAATTTCCAAACACATGGTAAGGTTTATTGGTAAAGATAATTTTATTATCTCGGAACGCTACAGTATTTTGGTGCAGCAACAAGTCCAGTCCGCAGATGCCTATTCTTTTTATGAGACTTTAAAAAGCTTTTCACAGTCGGATAATATTTTTTCGCAAATACAACCGGGAGCCATTTATGCCAATGTTTATAGAAAGGATGGAACCAGCGAGAATGTTTTGGGCTACGTGGAGGCAGTGGGGGTTTCGGACCAGCGGCTGTTCTTCAATTTTGATGATTTTTTTGCAGAAGAAGAACTGCCCGAGTTCCCTTTTAACTGTAATCCGATGACGGCAAGAATATATAACGAACCACCTCCTCCTTCCTGTCCTGAGGATTTATTAAGCAGATTGAACAATGGTACGGTCACTTATTTTGGAGCCTATGACGAAAATATGGTGCCCAATGCATTATGCCCTGGCCCCTACCTTTTTGTGCCTCGAATAT
>JAAEZN010000050.1 GCA_018222835.1 Algicola sp.
GCCCTTTTATGATTCAAGGGGACCACGGACCCATTGAGTACCGTAGCTTTGAAGTTACCCCGTTAAAAAAGTAAAGTAAAAACCCCTGCGGAAACGCAGGGGTTTATTTTTTGCAATAAGAATATTTTTCTTTTTTTAGCGAAAAATTAATCCATTACCAGTATTCTGCTTATCCAATGGTTTGGACAGATCAATTAAAAATCCATTGATTATAGCATGTGTTAATTTTTCTCCCTTCTTTAAAAAGAAGGTAGGATTGATTCCTGGTCGAATTCTAAAGTCTTGTAATTCAAACTCCTTGTTTACCAATATAATCGGTAAATGTACAAAGCTGCTTTTTTCGGGTATTTCCGTTTTTACGTAGGCAACCCCATCTTTTAATAAATCCATGGCATTTTCTATACGGTCCACAGAGGCTACTTTTGGTGGAACTATTTTGTAGCCTTTGGCATCAAATGTTTTGTATCCATAAAATGTGGAAAGGTCTCCTTGATCACCAACTGAGCCTCGATAATAAAATTGCTCGTGGTCTTCCAAATCGATTTCGTAGTTAAAAATTCCTAAATCGAGAATATAGTCATTGCCCAATAGCTCGTATGTCACGTTCTCAATCTTTAGATCAAAAAGTTTACGGTCGTTACGTGGAATCTTTTCGTAATCTTCGGTAGGAATGTCCTTGTACGTTCCCTTTGCAATGGTGTGCAGGGCGGATAGGATAGAAACGTAGTTCAGCTTTCTAATTTCTTGCTTTTCTGGGTCGTTTGTGTAACCACCGGATTCAATCAAAATTAGACTTGTCCCCCATTTTGCAATATTGTCACCAAACGCACGGGGCTCAAAATCGTCGCTGTAACGACCAACCTGACCCGGAGCGTATTTTTGAATGATCTTGTCCATATACACGATTACCTTCATGGCATTGGCACGCAACTCATTGATGTCCTTTTCATAATTATAGGCCGTAGCCAAATAAGAAATGGTAGCAGGCTTTTCCGTACGTTCCGCATTATAATATGTGCTTTGGTCATGCAGGTTAAAGCCAAAATCCGCATCTAGACTATCCCGGATTCTTTTTAAGGCACGCCCCTCGGGTGATTGCAATCGCAAAGCATCCCTGTTGATGTCGATTCCCAAGGCATTTCTTCTGGTATATACTTCTGCGCCATCAGGATTGAGCATAGGTAAAAAATGCAATTTTAATTTGGAAAGAATTTCTTCTTTTTCCACTTTGAACTCAGGTGCGTCCAAAAAGTTTAAAATATCAAAAATGGACTGTGTAGCTGTGGGCTCATTTCCGTGCATCTGCGACCAAAGGAAAATATTGATGTCCCCGGAACCAATACTGATCAGATTTAGGTCCCTGCCCTGTATGGACTTTCCAACTTTCTGGACTTCGAATTTAGGATTGGCAGTGAATTTTTGAATTAAGGGTTGAATATCGGCGTGCTTAATCCTTCTTTTTCCGATAGTGGGCTCTTTAAACTCATCGTAAGTTTCATATAATTGTGATGTCAGTACATCTTGAGCTTGCACGCAAACTGCAAGCAGGATAATCATTAACGACATTATCTGTTTCATGCTGATTATTTTTTTGGTGGAACAGGTTTAAAATTAAATTTTTTGGTAGCGTTTCTAACCTTTTCAACAAAATCCATTCCTGGGTCATTTTTTAGGGTCCTGTACCCATCATCTACTTCTAACCAAAGCGGATGACCTTCAAAGTTGGTATATTCCTGATGCCCGATCACATAATCGATATCGTATTTGGAAGCTAAATATTCTACCAAAAATATATTGGCCTTTAGTTGTTGTTTTGTCATCGGCATATCGGAGGTTCCGCCAACGTTCTCAATACCAATAGCGCAATGGTTTAGACCGATTACGTGGCGAGCCATGGTTGTTTCTGGCATTAAACGATAAATAGTTCCATCTTGATCGACCAAAAAATGGGCAGAAACATTAAGTCCACTCACATTTTCCAGATCCGGTCGCCAATTGGGCAACGTAGGACGGTTAAAAGCGGTAAACGATTTTGCTAATGAGGGTATGGCTGTCCAATGCAATACCACCATTTTTGGTGTGATTTCCGGTGTTTCCTGATTTAATTCATACCGCTTTAGCAAGTACTCTTTCGTCAATTCAATGCGTTGGTCATCAAAAATAATCGGAATATCCACGATTTCCTTTTTTGCGGAGCATCCTCCTAAAGTGATTGCCAATAGGGCAATCAAACTTGTCTTTCTCATTCAATAGTATTTATAATTGTATCTAAGGGAACAGCATAGCAGATAGTCAGTTCCTTTTTGCCCCATTCCCTTGCTTTTTTTATGTTTTTCCCCATGTATATATCGATTCTGTTCTTCCATCTCCAGTGCATTTTATCTTTTACCAGAAATGTATCCGGAAACGTATCGATTTTCACCATGGTGTTATGCGTCAATCCCATTTTTATAAGATCTCGGGATACCGCAATAGACTTCATTCCGGGCTTAAGGGTATCTCCCCAAGCTGCTACGGCAGGACTAATACTGTCCGTTTGCCAAAACACCGAATTGTATGCCGAAGCTGTTACCTCGTGCCCGTACCACTCATATTTTGGTTTCGGTTCATCATCCGTATTTTTCTCTTTGGAAACACATCCAAATAGAACCAAAAATGCTACTATGACAATCAGGTTTTTCAATGCGTCAAATTTTCCAGAACGGTTATGTCAACATTGCTATTGATCCAACGATCGGATAGAACTTTTGGGACCGGTGTAAATCCCAAGGTCAATGAACTTAGAACAATATCTTCGTCCCCATCGTTATCAATATCCGCGGCATCCATTAAAAACCAGCGGGCCATAACAGGGTCTTCCAAAATATTGGTGTTAAAAAGATAGTTGTCGGAGTCTTTGTTTTCCAAATAAACAAAAGTGCGTTCTGGAAACTCTTGATAGTTGGGAAACGTACTTATCAATCCAAAATCCATGTCCCCATCTTGATCAAAATCCCTAGCAACTACCCTAGTTGCTCCATACATAGGATAAAAGTAAGCTTCCTTGAAGTTATTGTTCCCCTGGTTCAAGTGTATGCGCATACCATGGTATGGTTTGTTAATATAGGAGATATCCGCATTATCACCCTGTACCGTAACTATATCATCTAATCCATCGCCATTATAGTCAATCAGTTCAAACCAACTTGTTCCAAAAACGGGGCTGAACTCGATTGCTTTTTTTGCTTCAAATTCTAAATTGTCTTTTTGATAAAAAATGGTAATACTTTCATTGCTCTGCGTCATTAAGGCAACAATGTCCTTTTTGCCATCATTGTCCATGTCCTGGGCAACTGTTCTGATCGCTCCCGGAAGGTTGAGCAGTACTTTTTTGATGTATTCGCCAGACTCACTTTCCACTAATACTGATAATCTACCGGACTCGTTTCCAAATTCGCTTACCACTATCTCATTTTTTCCGTCTCCATTTAAATCTTCGAGAAGTGTATGCACAGGTCTATGAAAAGAATTTTTCAATCCAAGGGTATCTTCACCTATTTTTCGGGTCAACTTTCCCTTTTCCAATTCTGATGGTCCTAAAATGCCGACTTCACTGATCAATTCAATATTATCTTTTTTACTATACCAGGTAATTGGTGTTTTACCTTGATATATCTTTTGGCTTGTCTCTTGCAAATAATCAAAAGAACTTAACTTGCCCGTAAGATCACCATAAAACAGCGTGCTCCCATTGTTTACGAATTCCATATAAGTGATCACGGCCCCATTTTGATCATCCAAAGCAAAAGGTTTATAGGCGAACTGTTTTAAGGTATCCGCTTTGGGCATGTTTATGGGTTTTAAGAGTTTGGGCGCACTGGAAATTATGTACTGCTCTAGTTTTGCCCACTCCTTTAGCGTGATTTTTGGTCGAAAGCCTTGCTGAACCTCGTTTGGATCCTGGTACATACCCTCTACGTCCATACGATTTACCATTGCGGGCAATACGGATTTCTCCCAGACTTCCTTGGTCAGCTCATCTGTTTTTGGGGCTATATGGCAACTAGCACAATACTTGTGGTACAGTTGTGCTTCTTCAGATTGTTGCTGCTGTGGTTTCTTTTTGTTGCAGGAAACCATGGTCAAAATAAAAACAAGCAAAACTAGTATGGGGGTACTTTTCAACTTATCGGACATTGGTTAGTTTAGGGTTAAGGTTTGTTATCCGGGCAAAGACACGTAAGAGCTATCATTTTCCATCATTGGGAAATTTTTATCGCTCCATGCTTTTTTGGCCTGATCCAGCTTTTCTTGACTGGATGCAACAAAATTCCAATAAATATAACGTTCCTCTGGGAAAGGTTCGCCACCAAATAATAATAAATGAGTATTGGGCTGTAGTTTTATGTTACAGGTGTCCTCTACTTTGGATACTAAAATATTACCCTCCCCTACTGTTTCACCACAGGCTTCAATACTTCCCTCTACGATACAGATACCTATTTCGCCGCTTAATTTCCCATTTACATTTAGTGCATAAGTTTCTGTGTTTTTTACCTCTACCATAAAAAGGGCGGAGTGTACCGGAACAGGGGATCTTTTTCCATACCCTTCGCCAGCCACCAATTTAAACTCTGCGCTTTCGTCCGTCCATTTAGGAATATCTGTTTCGTCTATATGATGAAACTCTGGTTGCATATCCTCCAGTTCTTTGGGCAATGCTACCCATATTTGATAACCATGTGCCACAAATGTGTTTCCATTGCGCATATCCTCTGGGGTACGTTCGGTATGGGTTACCCCCTTCCCTGCTGTCATCCAATTCACTGACCCCGGCTTTATTCTTTGTTTGGTTCCAAGACTGTCCTCGTGCATTATTTCACCTTCCAGCATAAAAGTCAAGGTAGAAAGTCCAGTGTGAGGATGTTGGTCCACATCCATATATTTATTTGGCCCTAATTTGGTAGGTCCCATATGATCTATAAAAATAAAGGGGCCTATCATTCGCTTTTTCCGGAAAGGGATCAATCTTCCCACTAAAAAATCACCTATATCACGGCTTCTTTCTTCAATAATCAATCCAATGTTCGACATGTTTAAATGTTTATATTTGGTTGCAGAAAGTTACAAATACATCCTTTACCATGAAACTACTAAAGCGTGTTCTGCTCCTCCTTCTTGTTTTGATTGGGGTGGCTATCTATTTTAATTATCCCAAATTGAATATTATTTCCGGCTATGCTGCCAAAAATATGGCTTCGGGGGTTTATGTCGCCAACCGTTCCGCGGCGAGTATAAATAAATATGACAATAGTGCTCCTTTGATTGAATTGGCTTCTACCGAGGTTGATGAAGCTGAATTATCCGCATCTTCCACCGTGTATGGTCTAATGAACCGTACCGCTGTGTACCGCGAAGGATTGGGAGCTGTATTGATCAACGATGACTACGATCCAGAAGCATTGAAGATCAAGCCTCAAAGAAATCAGCCAATGGATACCTTACCTTATCCGTTTGGGCAAGCGGCACCTATTGACACCATTTTACCTGAAGTAGATATGGATTTGATCAACAAAGCTATGGCAATGGCTTTTGCAAATCCTGAAACGCAAAAAACAAGAACCATGCTTATTTTATATAAGGGACATTTGTTGGCCGAAAAGTATATAGATGGTTTTGATAAGGACACTCCCATTTTGGGATGGTCAATGACCAAAAGTGTATTGGCTACCTATTATGGAATTTTGGAGCACCAAGGTAAATTGGATATGGACTGGCCTGCCCCTATTACCGATTGGAAAGATGATGAGAGAAAAAACATTACACTGGACCATTTGCTCCGTATGCAGAGTGGCTTGGCCTGGGAAGAAGATTATACCGGTATTTCAGATGTTACCCGTATGCTATTTTTGGATAGCGATATGACGGTGGCACAAAAAAATAAGGAGGCAATTGCCAAACCTACGGAGATTTGGAACTACTCTTCGGGAACAACCAATCTCTTGTCCGGAATTTTGAGACAGCAGTTTAGGAGCCATCAAGAGTATTTGGATTTCCCCTATTCATCTTTAATAGATAAAATAGGTATGTACTCAATGGTCATGGAGGCCGATATTGCTGGCAATTATGTTGGTTCCTCATATGCTTGGGCGAGTACACGTGATTGGGCTCGGTTTGGTCAACTGTATTTGAACAACGGGAGTTGGAACGGTGAACAATTGTTCGATTCAACATGGGTAGATTATATTACCACTCCTACCATAAATTCTGATGGCACCTACGGTGCTCACTTTTGGCTGAATGCCGAAGGTAAGTACCCCGATGTTCCAAAAGACCTTTTTTCATGTAATGGTTTCGAAGGTCAATATGTATTTATGATTCCTTCCAAGGATTTGGTCGTTGTAAGGACCGGTTTGGCCGAAGAGCCGAATTTTGATGTAAATGCGGTACTGTCGAACATCGTAAAAGCGGTACAGTAAACCGATAAGATATACCAATCTGAAGGGTATGACCACATAATATAGGTACTTCACAACAATAATTTCGCTTACGAGAACTCTAGTGGTACTTTTACCATGTAATAAAAAACGAAAGTAATTTTTTCATTTTCATATAGTGTTCTCGTAAAAGAGTCTTGACCTAGCGGCAGGGCTCTTTTCAATTTATGGCTATCCTAAACTTTTGGTTTACCATAACGTGAACCCTATTTATTACCCCACCTCTCTTTTCTGAGCAAAACGAAGAATCCCGAACCTGAAGCATCAATTTTTTAATGTGCTCGATAAGTCATAGCAGTTCTTTCTCCTTTAAGTGTTAAAACACAGGTTCAATCAACCAATAATTACAAAAAACACAGTAATGACAACAGCTAACCATGGCTTCACAACAATAATTTCGCTCGCGATAACTCTAATGGTACTTTTACCATGTAATAAAAAACGAAAGTAATTTTTTCATTTTCATATAGTGTTCTCGTAAAAGAGTCTTGACCTAATTGGCAGGGCTCTTTTCTATTTAAGGCTATCCTCTACTTTTTGCAAAACACAGATTCTAGGAATTGCCCTAGTTGATTCAAGAGCTCAAAGTAATGTGTATGCCTTTGTTGTCATCCAGATCGCAATCGAGAAATCTCAATGCATTGACCATTTCATTCCTTTAGAATGAAGACGGGTAATTGTAAATTGATCATTGCTAGCGGAACAATGTTTTACGGAATCCATTTGTCTTTGCCAAAATCAGGCTTTCGTTTTTCCAAAAAGGCATTTCTTCCTTCTATGGCTTCGTCGGTCATATAAGCCAGTCGTGTAGCTTCACCGGCAAAGACTTGCTGCCCTACCATGCCATCATCTGTAAGGTTCATGGCAAACTTCAACATTTTGATGGATGTAGGTGATTTAGCCAAGATTTCTTGAGCCCATTGGTACGCGGTATCTTCCAATTCCTCGTGTGGAATCACAGCGTTTACCATTCCCATTTCATAGGCTTCTTGTGCGGAATAATTTCTACCTAAAAAGAAGATTTCACGAGCCTTTTTTTGCCCTACCATTTTAGCGAGGTAAGCGGAACCGTAGCCGCCATCGAAACTGGTCACATCGGCATCCGTTTGTTTAAAAATGGCGTGCTCCTTGCTGGCGAGGGTCATATCACAGACCACATGCAGGCTATGCCCACCACCAACGGCCCAACCGGGCACCACGGCAATTACCACTTTGGGCATAAAGCGAATAAGGCGTTGTACTTCCAAAATATTTAAGCGATGGTAGCCATCCTCGCCCACATATCCTTTGTGTCCCCTCGCTTTTTGGTCCCCTCCACTACAAAAAGCCCATTTACCGTCTTTAGAAGAAGGTCCTTCACCAGATAAGAGAACCACACCGATTGAAGTATCCTCTTGAGCATCGTAAAAGGCCTTGTACAGTTCGCTCGTGGTTTTCGGACGAAAAGCATTACGAATATCCGGACGGTTAAAAGCGATACGCGCTACCCCATTACTTTTTTTATAAGTGATATCTTCAAATTCCATGGCGGTCTGCCAGTTGGGTGATTCCATTGTTGTAGTTTTTATTTACCACAAAATAACGGAAAATCTAGCTTATGGCCATTGCGGTGGTTTAGGTTAGCTAAAGCCAAGGGGACTCACTCCGATTTTTGTTCCTTAGAATGATAATTAGCTGTCTTTTTAGCTCTATTTCAAATGGTTATAAAAAAATAAATTACCTTTAAATACAACCACCTAACAATTATGAATACTTTTAACACACCATTGGAGGCGTTTTTACATTGGTTAAAAAAAGATCCAGACCATATTTTTTTGCGTCAGCCGATACAAAGGCAATTTATTGAGTACACTAGGAAAGATGCCTATGAACAAGCCTTGCACATTGCCGGTGCATTGCACAACATGGGTTTAAAGCAAGGAGATCATGTTGCCTTACTTTCTAAAAATTGCGCACATTGGTTTATGGCAGATTTGGCCATAATGTTGGGCGGATTTATTTCCATCCCCTTATACCCCACCTTGGATAAGGACAGTATTAACGAAATATTGGTCCATAGCGAGAGCAAGGCCATTATAATCGGAAAATTGGACGATTATGATTCCCAAAAAGATGGCATACCCGATATTCCAATAATTGGAGTCGGTCTATACGGTATTAAAGAGGAGAATGTTTGGGAAGAGGTTATAAAGCAATTTACGGATTTTGAGCCTTTTGTACAGAATCCTTCGGACCTGATTACCATTATGTACACTTCTGGCACTACAGGAAATCCAAAGGGAGTAATGCATAAAGTTAGTTCCTTTAATCAGGTGGCAAGTACCGGAATCGAGGTATTGAAGATCAAGGAGGAATCAAAAATGTTTTCCTATTTGCCTTTGTCCCACATTGCAGAACGCATCGGAATTGAAATGATTTGTATTTATGCTGGAAGTACGGTCTCCTTTCCAGAAACATTGGAAACCTTCCCAGAGGATTTGGCCTCTGTACAGCCAAATATTTTTTTTGCCGTTCCCAGAATCTGGCAGAAATTCAAAGAAGGTGTTTTGGCCAAGATTCCACAAAAGAAGTTAGATCGGTTACTGTCCATACCAATTCTTAATTCCATCATCAAAAAGAAGATTGTAAGCAAATTAGGGCTTACCAACGTTTCCTTTTGTGCATCTGGTGCTGCTCCTTTGGCAACCAGTCTCCAGGAATGGTACAAAAAACTAGGGGTCGATATCCAGCAATGTTATGGTTTGACCGAAGATTGTATTCTCTCCCATTTTAATCTGCCGGGAACCAATAAGTTCGGCACAGTGGGCAGACCGCTCCCGGGAGTTACATCCAAATTATCGTCAGAAGGAGAAATACTTATTAAAAGTAACTGTCTTATGGTCGGTTATTTTAAATCGGAGAACCAAACTAAAGAAATGTTCGCTGAGGATGGGTTCTTAAAAACAGGAGACCTTGGAGAATTTGACCACGATGGTTATTTATCTATTGTTGGCCGTAAAAAAGACCAATTCAAAACCGATAAAGGGAAGTATGTGACCCCATCGCCCATAGAGTTGGAATTGTCCAAGAACATCGATTTGGAACATATTTGCCTAGTGGGTACCGGAATTTCTCAGCCTATTGTATTGATTGTTCCTTCCGAGACGGGATGGGCCAAGGGCAGGGAAAATTTGAGCGAGTCGATTGCACAATCGATAGGAGACTTGAATCCTAAGCTCAAAAAGCATGAGAAAATTGAAAAGGCCGTTGTTATGAAAGAAAGTTGGACGGTGGACAATGGCTTAATGACCCCCTCGATGAAAATTAGGCGAAACCGAATCGAGGCAATTCACCAATCCATGTATTTGGATTGGTTCTCCCGAAAGGAACAAGTGGTTTTTGAGTAAGAGAAATAACAGATATATACCGGTATCCGTAAGATCGAACAAGCCATTCGTCAATTTACCTAGTTGGCAGTGAAAACTTAAACCTATCTTGTTTCCATGAAAGGTTTTAAAAGAGTGTTGATTTTTCTAGGAATTTTAACGGGCTTACTTCTTCTGCGCTATATGGTGCTTAGGCGTTATATAAATCCTGACAGTTATTTTCTCGACCGGGTTGAGCCCATTGCCTTCAATCAAGTTTACGTTCATGAATATGATGGGAGTTTTACTATTTCTGCGGAAATTGGAGGAAACTACCGCACCTCTTCAGATGGTACTGTTGAATATTCGATTAATGACGGCCATACCTTATATGATGACGAATATATGTTTCAAGTAGATGATAACAATGCATTTATTTTGGGACATAGAACTTCTCAAAAAACATTTCTACTAGGAAAAGTGGTGGAAAAAGAATATTTGGAATATAATCGAACCAAATTATATACACTCATTATTCCAGAAGGATACAAAGGTAATTTTAAATATTCCCGGGGTGTTTTTCCTTACTATGAGCCTGTCCGTTTAACCATGATGACCAGTGGAGGTATGAAATATAGTTCAGAAACCATAACGAGTATCATATCTCCTTTAGGGGATACACTTACCCTATATACAAGTTCAGGCCATATAAATTCTGAAGGAAAAACAGGTATTCAAAATAGGAACTAGTTATTCTTTTTGAGCTCATTGAATTGTCGTAATTTTATGGTCAATCGATGAAATTGCCTATGGAAAGTGAATGGCTGAGCAAATGGAATGCCCGCTTTGGTAAAAAGAGCTATGCCTACGGAACAGCACCCAATCAATATTTTAAAAATAAACTCGATCAACTAGATACAGGAACCATACTTTTCCCTGCCGAAGGAGAGGGCCGTAATGCAGTATATGCAGCGCAATTGGGCTGGGATGTTTCTGCTTTTGATATTAGCGAGGCAGGAAAGCAAAAAGCGATGCGGCTAGCTGAACAAAAGCAAGTTTCCATTGACTATAAAATTGGAGAATTGGAAGTATTGGGCTATCAACCGGAACAATTTGATGCCATAGCGTTGATATATGCACACTTCCCGCCCAATATCCGTTCCAATTACCACAGATTATTGCACACATATTTAAAAAAAGGAGGAACAATTATTTTTGAAGGTTTTAGTAAAGATCATCTGAAGTTCAGAAATAAGAACCCGCAAGTCGGTGGTCCAAGTGACTTGGATTCATTATTCTCCCTTGAAGACCTGAAAGCTGATTTTACGGACTATGAGATTTTAGAGCTTAAGAAAACAACCGTTGAACTTAACGAGGGTGATGGACATGTAGGAACAGGCTCTGTGATTCGGTTTTTGGGGGTAAAGCAATGATTTTTTAAAAACCAGACCCTTTTTTAAGTATTTCTACCGGTAAAGTTCTTTTTTGGTTTGCGGTTTAAAATAGCATAACTTGGTTAGCTTATAAATTAACCAAACCATGAAAAACCTCAAGTATTTTCCATTTTTCACCCTTATTCTTCTTTTGACCAACTGTTCGCAGCCTCAAAACTTTGATGTTTTAATTAAGAACGGTCAAATAGTGGACGGTTCAGGTAAACCATCTTACACGGGTGACGTTGGAATTAATGCTGACACCATTGCCGCAATTGGAGATCTGAGCACCGCCACCGGAACCTTGGAAGTTAATGCATCAGGATTAGCTGTAGCCCCCGGTTTTATTAATATGTTGAGCTGGGCAGGTGAAACATTGATCGAGGATGGAAGATCTATGGGAGGTATAAAGCAAGGAGTAACCTTGGAAATATTTGGCGAAGGATGGTCTATGGGACCACTATCCGAGTCCATGAAAAAACAAGAAAAAGAAAAGCAAGGCGATATCAAATACGACATAACTTGGAACACCTTGGGCGGGTATTTGGAATTTTTAACCAACAAAGGAGTATCACCGAACGTTGCTTCCTTTGTTGGAGCCACTACTTTGCGAATACATACCATTGGCTACGAAGACCGCGCCCCTACTCCACAAGAAATGGATTCCATGAAGCTCATGGTTAAACAGGCCATGGAGGAAGGTGCTTTGGGAGTTGGGACTTCTTTGATTTATGCCCCGGCCTTTTATTCCAGTACCGAAGAATTGATAGAACTCTCCAAGGTAGCCGCAGAATACGATGGGATGTATATTAGCCATATGCGTAGCGAAGGGCCACGTTTGTTGGAAAGTCTGGATGAATTGATACGCATTGCAGATGAAGCAGGTATCAGGGCCGAAATTTACCACCTCAAACAAAGTGGCAAGGACAATTGGCACAAATTTGATGATGTTGTGGCCAAAGTGGATTCTGCCAATACAGCAGGGTTGCACATTACTGCGGACATGTATAATTATGTGGCCGGTTCCACTGGACTGGATGCTTCCATGCCACCATGGGTACAGGAGGGCGGTTATGAAAAATGGTCGGAACGCTTACAAGACCCAGTAATTCGCGAAAAAGTAAAAGAAGAAATGATCGCTCCTACGGACAAATGGGAGAGCTTAATGCAAGCTGCTGGAGATCCCGCTAAAATTCTTTTGGTAGGATTTAATACGGATTCGTTGAAATATTTAACCGGAAAGTCCCTAAAGGAAGTAGCCGAAATGAGAGGCACATCACCCGAGGAAACCGCGATAGACCTGGTAGTGCAAGACGGCAGTAGCGTGAGCACTATTTATTTTCTAATGTCCGAAGAAAATGTGAAAAAACAAATTGCCCTACCTTGGATGAGCTTTGGCTCCGATGCAAGATCCATGGCAACTGAAGGTGTGTTTCTAAAATCAAGCACACATCCTAGGGCATACGGAAATGTAGCCCGGTTGCTGGGTAAATATGTTCGGGAGGAAAAGGTAATTTCTTTGGAAGAAGCCGTGCATAAATTATCTCAATTTCCTGCCAACAACCTAAAAATAAAGAAAAGAGGAAGCCTTGAACAAGGTAATTATGCCGATGTGGTATTATTTGACCCAGAAACCATAACAGATAAAGCCACTTTCGAAGAACCCCACCAATATGCCAAGGGAGTTAAACACGTTTTTGTAAATGGCACTCAAGTTTTAAAAGATGGGGAGCACACGGGGGAAATGCCGGGAAAAGTGGTTCGTGGACCCGGTTATGTAAAAGAGTAGATCTGGTTTTACTTAAAGCCGTCTGAATACCGTTGATTTAGGCTTATTGAAAAAATAACAGTGAACTATAGAGAAAAGCATACCAAAGGATTTATTTCCAACTTCATAAAAAGTTTTTGGGAGTTTGAGACTGCCGAAAAAGAATGTAACTACGAGATACTTCCGGACGGGTTTTTCGACTTGATTTTTGAAATCAAAAAAGAGAAGATCGCTAAAGTATCACTAACAGGGATTTGGACAAAACAAATCCAAATTTCCATACCAAAGAATACCAAGCTGATCGGTGCTCGCTTCAAACTGATTTCTGCCGAATATATTTTTAAGCAGTCAATCAAAGATCTTAAAAACACAAAAGAGGACTTGCCAATAACTTTTTTGGGCTGTGATAACTTCGATTTTAAGGATTTTGGGAAGTTTACCGATTCCATAACCGAAAAACTACAATATGGGCTCAAAAGCCTAAAAGAAATCGATAGCAGAAAATTTGAGCTTTTCAAAATTCTTTACGGACGAAAAGGTGAAATCTCTGTCCAAGAAATTTCAGAAAGGATTTATTGGAGCAATCGTCAGATTAACAGGTATTTCAACAGTAATTTCGGTTTTTCACTTAAAACATTCTGCAATATCCTAAAATGTCATTCTTCTTTAAAACATATTGCAAATGGCAAGTTTTTTCCAGAAAACGATTATTACGACCAAGCTCATTTTATTAAACAGGTAAAGCAGATTACTGATTCGACACCAACTAATCTTTACTTGAACAAAAATGACCGATTTTTACAATTGACCACCATTCGGGCTAAGTAAGTTTGTGTATTCAATAAAAATCAAAGAAAATGAGAGCAAACAAATTAACGCCCAATTTTGAGGTGAGAAACATTAGAGAAACCATAGAGTTTTATCAAAATACTTTAGGCTTTTCGTTAGTAATGGCAGTTCCCGAAACACAGGATGGAATTGAACAAACACTGACAGGCGGAAAGGAATATGTTTACGCCTTGGTAAGCAAGGACAGTGTGGAAATGATGTTCCAGAGAACCGATAGCTTCAAAGAAGATGTAAGTCTTGCTGAAGGCCTTTCAATGGGAGCGAGTGTTTCGTTCTATATGGAAATTGAAGGAGTTGATGGCTTTTACAAACAGATAAGGGACAAAGGTTTAAAGCCGACCGAATTGAAAACGGCTTGGTACGGAATGCGGGAGTTTTACCTAAAGGACAATAATGGATACATACTTGGGTTTGCAGAAAAAAAACAAACTAAGGAATAAATTTCACCCAAAAAGATAAAATTGGAATATTTGAAAATGCGATATGTTGGAAGCAATAATATATAAGCGCAATTACGCCAATAGCCCACTTATCCCCTATTTTTCTCTTCTATCCATTTGGCCATATACTTGGTGCTCGCCAAAGTTTGGTGCTGTAACAATTTCCCTATAAAGTTTTGTGCACGGTGTGTTTCCAAAGTTTTGCTTATGTGCCGTACATGTTCCTTTAATTGGGTTTGCAAGGCTTTTTTTCCATAAAAAGTGCGTAGCAATTGCATGCCTTGTTGTTGGGCGTTCTCCCAAATCGTTTGGTTTTGGTGCAAACTTACGGCAGCTTTGGCAAAATTGTCCCAATCATCGCTAATGGTGCCATGCCAGGGCAAATCCCCATGCATACCTTCGGCACCTATTTTTGTAGTAACAGTTGGTGTTCCAGTCCGCATACCGTCTAGCAGTTTTCCTTTGATTCCTGCTCCAAATCGAAGTGGGGCCAACAATACCCTTGAACTTTGAAGTGCCATATCGATATTCTCGACCCATCCTTCAACATAAAAACCAGATTTAGGTTGGTGCATCTCCTTAACTTGTTGCGGTAAATAAGCGCCATAAACCCGTAATTCGGCATCTGGAAGTTGCTTGCGGATCCGCGGCCATATTTCCTGCTTCAATAATTTTACGGCATCTACGTTTGGTGCATGCTTTCCGTTACCTACACTACTAAACCCTCTCCTAGTTCCAAAAGTTTGTAATTCGTCCAGAGTTGTACGATTATCATCAACCATAAACGGTAAATGGAACAACAACTCTTCAGGAACCCTTAACTCTTGCTGTAAAACTTTCATTTCGAACGTTGAGACCATCAAACTTAGATCGCAACGGTATATACTGGCCAATTCCCGTAAGGTAACGGGGTGATCTTTCCAATTGGCCAGCTTAAAGGGAACACCTTTCTTATAGGCTTCTTCTCTAGCATTTCTTAGGGAGTGTAGGTCTTCGGTATTTAAAATGCGAAGGGCAGTTGGTGCAAACTCGGTTACGCGCCACCCAAATTGCTCCTCGATCATAAAACGGTCAAAAATCACGATGCTGGGTGAAATCTCTTGAACAAAATCATCAAAACTGGAATGGTTCAAGGCAATGGCAACTTCTTTTATTCCCATTTGTTCCAAATCCAAGCTATATGCTGTTTTAGCAGCAGTACTTGCAAAGGTAATCTGGTATCCAAACTCCAAAAATGCATCCAGCAATTGTTGCATTCGGCATCCAGCTGCCGTGGTGGTCGGTTCGGGCCATACATAGCCAATAACGAGGAGTTTTTTTGACATATGGGTAAATGTACGAAGTTGAAATTACTGACTCACAAGTTGAAACAAAGAGATCAAACCAAAAAAGCCGATAATTCAGCCTTACATTTTTGCAGCGAACATTTTGGATATGCTGGAACGGAGTTTACGCTCGTAATCCTCCTCCAGCCACTCTTTGTAATTTTTTGTGTTGTTCATAATACAATATGAGTATTGCTTGACACGATACTGGATCTCATCTTTCAACTCTTTGGCCAAAATACGGGCATCGAAAACATCTTCGCTGTTCTCTACACAAATCTGCGCATGCTGTTCGATACTTTTCTCCAGAACTAGTTTGGATTTTTTACCCTGTGCAAAGACCATTTTATACTCTTCTTTTACATCGAAAGTGATATTGTCGGATTTACTGAATTTGGCTCTAAGGTCATCGGGCATTTCATAAACAAAATCCCGTTCAATTTCTTCATCATTTTTGATGTTTTCCAAATAGAAATCCGGAAAGAGGAAGATTTCTTGCCAATCCACTGGGGCGTCCCAAGGGCCGAAGCGGGCAATGTTGTTACCCATATCGATAACATTGAACTCGCTTTTGTTGGGCAGTACCCTGGAACCCCTTCCGATCATTTGAAAATATAGCGTAAGTGATCGTGTGGCCCTATTTAGGATAATGCTCTCTACCGTAGGCTCGTCAAAACCAGTGGTTAAAATACTTACGGAGGTCAATATGGCATCCGGGGTCTCTGCGAACCATTCCAGAATCTCTTTTCGTTCCGTGCCCGTATTTTTATTGTCCAAGTGCTTTACGTTGTAGCCGGCCTTTTTAAAGGTTTCGTACACATAAAGCGAAGTGTTGATACCGTTGTTAAAGATAAGCGTCTTGGTGCCTTTGGCAATTTCTTCATATGCGGTAAGCAATTTACCGAGCATGCTATGGGCGCTGTAGAACTCATCCGAAGATTTTACGGTATAGTCACCGTTTATCCCCAGCTTCAATGTTTTTAGACTAACATCATAGTTGTAGAGATTGGCCTTTGCCAAAAAGTTCTTGTCGATCAAAGATTGAATGGACTCCCCGATAATCAAATGCTTATAATTGTCCTTCATGGGGAGTTTTATATTGGAACTTAATGGTGTCGCAGTAACTCCTAAAATGGTGGATTTTTCAAAATATTTAAAAAGCTTTCTAAAGGAATTATAGTGTGCCTCGTCAATAATGACCAGGCCAATATTGTTGATCTTTACTTTTTCCTCTTGTAAGCGGTTGTTCAAAGTCTCCACCATGGCCACAAAGCACATGTAATCGTCCTGATCGTAAAGTTCTTTGACCTCGCTGTTGATAACTTTGTTGGCCACCCCAAAGCCTTTTAGCATTTTGGAAGTTTGTTTGCTCAACTCGATACGATGGGTAAGCACCATTACTTTTTTTCCGGTCTGCTGTATAAATCTGCGGGTAATCTCGGAGAACACTACGGTCTTACCCCCACCGGTAGGCAACTGATAGAGGATGTTGGTACCTTCTGGGAGTTTACCTAGCTGGGTAAAGATTTTATTCAGGTCTTCTTCCTGATATCCGTATAATGTTTTCTTCTTGATTGTTTTGTTTACTTCCAAAGGGAAAATGGCATTAGGGATTCTTAAATAAAAAACCCTACAAAATTAGGGGTTTTTTGTACTTGAGACCAACACTTCACAGCTTTTCTATCAAAATAGTATTAACAATGAAGTTTTGGACTTGATTTGAGTTTATTGTCCCATTATACTCATAACATTTTGATAACAATAACATTTTGGACTTGGAAAATCGGGCATAAAAACGTATAATGAAAGCTTATAACACTTACAAAACCATAAATACGAATGAGGCAGCTAAAAATCATTAAGCAGGTCACGAACCGGGAATCCAAATCACTTGATAAGTATTTGCAGGACATTAGTAAAATTGATCTTATTACTGCACAGGAAGAAGTTGAGTTGGCACAAAAAATAAGAACTGGTGACCAAGCTGCTTTGGAAAAACTTACCAATGCAAACTTAAGATTTGTTGTCTCTGTAGCGAAACAATACCAGAATCAAGGTCTAAAATTGCCCGACCTTATAAATGAGGGAAACGTAGGCCTTGTAAAAGCCGCTAAACGATTTGATGAGACCCGTGGTTTCAAATTTATCTCCTACGCTGTTTGGTGGATCAGGCAATCCATTCTGCAAGCCTTGGCAGAACAGTCCCGGGTGGTTCGCTTACCATTGAATAAAATTGGATCTATAAATAAAATTAAGAAGACATTTTCTTACTTGGAGCAAGCACATGAAAGACCACCATCCCCAGAAGAGATCGCAAAAGAGCTGGACATGACCGTTTCTGAGGTAAAACAGTCGCTCAAGAACACTGGACGGCACGTTTCCATGGATGCTCCATTAAAAGAAGGGGAAAGCTCAAATTTATATGACGTGTTGAATGCTGGTGATTCGCCCAAACCGGATAAGGGCCTAATGCACCAAAGCTTGAATACGGAAATCAACAGAGCTCTGGACACCCTTTCGCCAAGAGAGGCAGATGTGGTGAGATTGTATTATGGTATTGGTGACCAGCCTTCCATGACCCTTGAAGAAATTGGCAGTACGTTCGATCTTACCAGAGAGCGTGTACGCCAAATTCGCGAAAAGGCCATTCGAAAGTTAAGACATACTTCCAAGAGCAAGATTTTAAAATCCTATTTGGGGTAAATGCAAGATGTTATAAATAAAAAAGGGGATGTTTTTATACATCCCCTTTTTTATGATATTCACTTAAACTTTAGGATTTGCTCAAAAGACTAATATCAAAGTCAGTGAGCATGTCTTTTAAATCTTGGATAAAATTCAAGTAAGCGGTGTTTTCTTTGTTATGGTTCTTCATTTTGAACAGTTTTGGGGTGTTGGTTTATAGGTAATCCAGTTCGGCCAGTTCGTTTACGCTCAAAATTTCGTTGAGTTCTTGCAAAAATGCCAAATATTCTTCTCCGTAGGTATCGTATAACATGGTAATCTTTGGTTAATTTATCGGGGTTTTAGATATAACGCTAAATCATTTTAAAGATTATTTTTTCGATAAAGAATGTGGTGAAAACTCCACTTTGGGTGGTAAAACCCTATTCTTTCTTCATATTCAATAAATCCAGCTCTATTTCAAAGTCGAGTTCTTTGTCCACTTTGCTAGGTCTAATATTGAACTCATCATAAATAAAGCAAAGGTTCATCGGCAATCTTCTACGCTCCGTATCCGTCATAAGACCCAATTTGGACTGTAAAGCAACTTTTACCTCGAAAGCCTTATTGCTTATTTGCGGGTCTTTATGGGATTCCAATTCTGTGAGCAACGGAACCTCTTTCTTGTCCCCCACTTCCAATATCTCGTCCAAAAGCATCAGTTTACACTGTAGATCCTTTGCATATTGAAACAAAGGATAAAAAACGCTTTGCAAGTATTTTGGAAGATTGTTGCTTTCCATTTTTGGTCAAACTATAAAGTCCGGAATAGTTCCATTTCAAAATCTATCTGTTCCTGCACGTTGGGATACTCCTTCAAAAATTGGTCGTACAAAAACGATAGATGCTTAATATCGTGATCTGTTCTACAGAGTCTTGCTATTTGTTGTGTAACCTCTAGCAGTCCATAGGTCTGCATCATCCGTAAAGAGGGCATTATTTTTTGGCAGGTAAGTCCCAGAGCATCGAAATTTTCGCTCATTAGATTGGTTTTGGCACTACCTATAAACTCCAGAATATTGAGTTTGAACATGCGTACCAATTCTTCTAAAAGCTCCATTTGTCCCATGCAATCCTCTAAAACTGGTCTTAAATCAATTTTTTGGGATGTAAATCCTGCTTTGAGACTTTTTTCTATGAATTCAAAGTCGCGGGACATGTTTTCGGGAACTTCCTCGGTGTGTTGGGTTGTTCCATCCTGCTCAATTCTCATCATATCCTTTAGATCCTTTATTATTTGATGTTGCTCCTTTGTCAAAGTTGTTTCTTCCAAGGCAGCGATAAGTTGTAAAAACTTGTTTTGGTCGTAGTTATCGGATATTCTTTTATCATTACTCTGTATGCCTACATTTTTGTAGATATTTTCCAATTGTCTCATTTCGGAGATACCGAAAACCTTGCTTTCAAGTCCAAATTTGAACATTTCGAAAGTTTTTTTCAGTTCGCCAGCTTCAACAATGCCAAGCTCCTCATAAGAAAAAGAGCTCAATCCAATTTCAAGTTTGTCTAGATATGTCAACAATTCTCGTGTTCCCAAAGTACTGATGTAAAAGTGGTTATTTATCATTCTAAAAATCTTGATAAAACCGAGGGCATACAATTAATTGTTCCGTAGTATTCGGATTTTGTTGTCAAATTGCGTTATTTGTATGTATAAATTAACCAACCATGAAATATTTTTATTTATTCCTTAGTATTACATTATTTATCTCCTGCGGAGAGAAGAAAAACCAAAAAACCGAAAAAACTGAAACCTTGGAAGAAAAAGCGCAGAGGATCCACGATTCTGTGATTACTATCGACACTCACGACGACATCAACGTACAGAATTTTACAGACAGTATCAATTACACGCAGCGACTGGAAACACAGATCAATCTTCCAAAAATGGAGGAAGGTGGATTGGATGCCGTTTTCTTGATCGTATATACCGGACAGGACGAATTAACTCCCGAAGGATATGCCAAGGCATCAGAAAACGCCATGGCCAAATTTGATGCCATCCACAAGCTTTGCGAAGATATTGCCCCGGACCAGATCGAGTTGGCCTTAAACTCTGACGATGTGAGAAGAATTGTAGCTTCCGGTAAAAAAGTTGCCATGATCGGTGTAGAGAACGCCTATCCAATCGGTGAGGATCTTGGACTGATAGAAGAATATCAAAAACGTGGAGCACGCTATATTTCACTCTCTCACAATGGACATAGTCAGTTTAGTGATTCCAATACAGGAGAAAAAGATAGTGTATGGCTTCATAATGGATTAAGCGAACTTGGAAAGCAAGCGGTTGCCGAGATGAACCGTGTGGGCATTATGATCGATGTTTCCCACCCTTCCAAAGAAGCCATTAAACAAATGATAGAGCTTACCAAAGCCCCTATAATAGCCTCTCACTCATCTGCAAGAGCATTATGTGACCATAGCCGTAACTTGGACGACGAGCAGCTAATGCTGATGAAGGAAAACGGAGGGGTTGTTCAAACTGTTGCTTTCAGTTCTTACCTAAACACGGAAAAGCACGAGGCACGTGCGGCTTATATGACCGAAGTGTACAAAAAGGTAGCTGACTCATTGGAAATTGCTTGGTACGAGCGGTCGCAGCTTTCCACGTTGACACCGGAGCAACGTAAAGAGTTCTTCGACAATTATAGAAAGGTGAGGAATATTGGGGAAGAATTGGCAAAAGATGATTCTAGCGCACCACCTGCAGTAAATGTTTCAGATTTTGTGGACCACATTGATTATATGGTGGACTTGATCGGAATCGATCATGTGGGCATAAGCTCCGATTTTGATGGAGGTGGCGGTATTGAAGGATGGTCGGATGCTTCCGAGACCTTTAACGTAACTTTGGAATTGGTAAAAAGAGGCTATACTGAAACAGAAATTGCCCAATTGTGGGGCGGTAACCTGTTAAGGGTATTGGACGAGGTCCAAGCGGTAGCCGAATCTATGAACTAAGAGGGGCCGGTTTTTCCCTCCTCTTTTTCCTTTTTGGCCAAACGATCTTTAACGTATTCAATTTTCGTTTTGCCATGAGGCTTGGGATTGCCCTTCTCATCTAGGTTGACCATAATTATATTGTCAACCGTAACAATACTTTCGTGGGTCATCTTGTTTCTAACTTCGCAGTTAAGAGAAATTGAGGTGACCCCGAATTTTATCACTTCTATTCCAATTTCTATGATGTCTCCTTCCCGAGCCGTACTCATAAAGTTTATTTCGGACATGTATTTGGTGACAACCTTTTTGTTTTCGAGCTGAATTATACTGTAAAGGGCAGCTTCCTCATCTACCCAAGCTAGGACCTTACCTCCAAAAAGAGTCCCGTTGGCATTTAGATCCTCTGGCTTTACCCATTTTCTTGTATGAAATCGCATAGCAATATATTTTACCGATTAGACTACAAAGTTAGCTCGATCTCTTGAGGATATTTCCTCTTAACCCCTTTAATTGATGCGAATTACGAATTTGAAATAATTTGATGGACCCTAGTAATGAGTAACTAAATATTGTACCCAAAGATTTTAAACTTGATCAATTTGTGCCACTTAATCGAACAAACCTTTTTGAGGGGATAGAGTTGTTTTTGGTATATGTAGATCAAAACCCATTTTAGTGTTAAGTTGTTCAATAAAATAGGCTGACAACAAAGGGGATTCCAACTCAAGGTTTTGATGTACAAAAAAATGAATGTTTTCCAAGCCTATGGATTTCCATGAGGCTAAACGCTCGATCCAATCGTCCAAACGGGGGTAATCCGATTTATGATTTGCACCAACATATCTAATAAAGGCTTCATTCTTGGTCAATCTCATATGCATAAGGTCTCTTCTGCCCGCCGTATCCACTAGGGTGTTGGCAATATTGTTTTCTTCCAATAAGTGGTAAAGTTCGTTGGCCACATTTTTGTCGTTGAACCAATCCGTGTGTCTAAACTCCATGGCCAATGGGAACTCTTTTGGCCAATATTCTACAAAGCGCACTACCCTATCCCAGTTTTTTGGACCAAAATTGTTGTGCATTTGTAAAAAAATGGTTCCGAGCTTTTCTCCAAGTAAAGACGTTACCTCCAAATAACGGTCAGTTGCTTCAAGAGCCTTATCGTTCATTCGGCGTAAATGACTTACTTCGTTGGTCATTTTAGGGAAAAACTTAAAGCCTTCAGGGGTTTTGTCCCGCCATTTCTCGTACTGTTCTGCCGGAAATATCCGATAAAATGTAGCGTTGAGCTCAATACTGTTGAATTGCGATGAGTAATATTCCAGCTCATCCTTTGTGCC
>JAAEZN010000051.1 GCA_018222835.1 Algicola sp.
GCATAGGGTCATAGTAAATGGGTATGTCCATGCCCTCCCTAAAACCATTGTCCACTCGAATACCTTCGCCAACTGGCAACTGATACGTCTCCAAGTTCCCTACGCTAGGAAGAAAATCGTTCAAGGGGTCTTCTGCATACACTCGAAGCTCCACTGCATGGCCATGAATTTTTAAATCTTCTTGCTTTATCGGCAATTCTTCTCCACGGGCCACTTTTATTTGAAGTTCCACTAAATCCACACCCGATATTAATTCGGTTACGGGATGTTCCACTTGCAAACGGGTATTCATTTCCAGAAAGTAGAAATTATGGTCGGCATCCATCAAAAACTCTACCGTGCCCGCTCCAATATAATCACAGGATTTTGCCACTTTACAAGCTGCTATTCCCATTTCCTCGCGCAATTCTGGGGTTAATATGGCCGAAGGTGCTTCTTCTACCACCTTTTGGTGGCGACGCTGCACACTACATTCTCTTTCAAAAAAATGAAGTACGTTCCCATGGGCATCTGCCATTACCCGAACCTCAATATGTCGAGGCGATGCCACATACTTCTCCACAAAAACAGAACCATCTCCAAAAGCCGAAGTAGCTTCACTGATGGCACGCTTCATTCCAGATTCCAGGTCCTCTTCTTTTTCAACGATCCGCATACCTTTTCCTCCTCCGCCCGCAGAAGCTTTGATCAATATAGGATACCCAACTTCATTTGCTATTTCGTGAGCCTTGGCCACATCGGAAATTGCCTCATCAATACCGGGGACCATAGGAATATCGTATGCTTTCACGGCTTCTTTTGCTGCTAATTTGCTTCCCATGATTCGAATGGCCTTGGATTTTGGTCCAATAAAGGTGATACCGCTTTTCTCCACTGCTTCGGCAAAATCGGCGTTCTCGCTTAAAAATCCATAACCCGGGTGAATACCATCCACACTCAACTCCTTTGCGACTTCAATAATTTTGTCACCTCGCAAATACGATTGATTGGATGGGGCTTCTCCAATACAGATCGCCTCATCGGCAAATTGTACGTGTGGGGCATTCCGATCTATTTCCGAGAAAACAGCGACAGTTTTTATACCCATTTTCTTTGCGGTTTTCATAACACGAACCGCAATTTCGCCACGATTGGCAATCAATATTTTTTTCATGATGTTTTATTGAAATTCAATCAACAATTGTTTCTTTTCAACCGCATCACCTTTCGACACGCCTATTTTCTTGACCACACCTTTACGCGGCGAGGTAATTATATTTTCCATTTTCATGGCTTCCAAAATCACCAACTGATCTTCTTCGTTTACTTCTTGCCCTTCTTCCACTAGAATATCCAGAATCAAGCCGGGCATAGGCGCAGTAATAGAATCTATACTTTTTCCACCATTGGTGGCAAATCCCATTTTCTCGATCAGTTCGTCCAAAGGAGTTTGAATTGACGCTCGATATTCACTACCATCAACACTAATGGTGTAAACACCTTTATTAAAATCAGTTTCCGAAATTTTTACGTGGTACGACTTCCCGTTCTTTAACAAATGAAAGATTCCATCACCAGTTTTGACCAGATCCAACGAAGAAATAATGTCCTTGGAAAGTTTAAAGTCAAAGCCATCTCCTACTTTGACAGAGTATGTATTGTCCATAAAAAAGGTTTCCATGGGTTAGCTCGATAAATATAAAGGTTAATGAATTAAAAACCATAAAGGCTATACCTATTAAGCAGGAATAATTATGATGATGATCATTAATTGTTTTTATTGTAATGGCGAATTTATGGAGTACGTTGGATAGGTTGGGAACAAAATCATTTGTTTATTTTTGATGACAAATTTTAAACTATGTTGATCTTAGGGATAGCTGGGGGCACAGGGTGCGGAAAAACAACGGTTGTAAACCAAATCGTGGAGCAATTGCCTCAAGATGAAGTGGGTATAATATCCCAAGATTCCTATTATAACGATCTTTCCCATTTAAGTAAAGAAGAGAGAGCGAAGGTAAATTTTGACCATCCCAACTCCATAGATTTTGATCTGCTGATCGAGCATATCGAGCTATTGAGGCAAGGTAAATCCATCGAGACTCCTATTTATTCCTTTGTGGAAGAAACCCGAATGAAGGAAACCATTACCACCCACCCCAGAAAAGTAATGATCGTGGAAGGTATTTTGGTTTTGAGCAACCCAAAATTAAGGGACATGTTCGACATAAAAATCTATGTGCATGCCGATTCCGATGAGCG
Organism: Algicola sp.; assembly: GCA_018222835.1. GTDB lineage: Bacteria > Bacteroidota > Bacteroidia > Flavobacteriales > Flavobacteriaceae > Flagellimonas. The sequence goes on from JAAEZN010000051.1 coordinate 2,242, forward strand.
TTTGATTCGAAGATTACAACGGGATACCCGTGAACGTGGACACGATTTGGACAAGGTACTTACCAGGTACCAGACTGCCGTAAAACCCATGCACCTTCAATTTATTGAACCATCTAAGGAATTTGCGGATATTATTATCCCAAACAACCATTACAACACGGTTGCCGTGGATATAGTCAGAACCATAATCAACAACAAACTATTGTAGGTATGGGCCTAAAGGAATTGAAAAAAAAGAAGTGGTTTAAGATCATGACCAACACATATATTATGGTGCTGACGATATTTGTGGTTTGGATGGCCTTTTTTGATACCAATTCCTTATTGATTCATTTAGAGCTGGAGAATGAAATAGACAAGCTCGAAAGAGAAAAAGAATTTCTGGAAACCGAAATTGCAAAGGACAAGGAAATCTTAAAAAAAATGTCCGATGAGAAAGAGTTGGAAAAACTGGCCCGAGAAAAATATTACATGAAAAAGGATAACGAAGAGATATTCCTTATCGAGTATGAAGATAGCCTAAAGAATAAATAAAAATGAGCAACACTAACTTATTCCAAGAATTTCCTGAAGTTTCTACCAAAGAATGGAAACAAAAAATTCAGGTGGACCTCAAAGGCGCAGATTACAACGAAGCATTGGTATGGGAATCTTTGGAAGGAATCAATGTAAAACCTTTTTACAATCAGGATGATGTAAAAGACATTCCCTCCTACTCGTTGCCCAACAATCACAAATGGCACATAGGGCAAACCATTTACGTTGGGGACCATAACAAAGCCAATACAAAGGCTTTGGAAATCTTGGAAAAAGGTATTGAAAGCCTTGTTTTTATAATTCCGGACGAATCCACTGATTTCGAAAATTTGCTCTCGGGCATAAACCTAAACGGATTGGAGCTTTATTTCAATTTCGAGTTTTTAGCTCTAGAGCCTATAAAGAAATTAGTACCCCTCCTATCTAAGGGAAAAGCAAAGGCACATTTAAACATAGACATCATTGGTAATTTGGCCAAAGAAGGTAACTGGTACCGTAATTTGGAAAAAGACCATGAGATTTTTGCCGAAATAGTATCGTTGGGCACTTCGGAAATCTCAATTGTTGGTGTGGACCTATCGCTCTATCAAAGCGCTGGAGCCAACATGGTTCAGCAATTGGCCTATGGCTTGGCCCACGCCAACGAATACCTTAATCATTTTGTCAATTCTAAGAAGACCGAGAAGTCTTTCCCCATTACATATAAAGTAGCGGTAGGTAGCAATTATTTCTTTGAAATAGCTAAAATAAAAGCACTTCGGTGGCTCTGGACCACTTTAGCTTCGGAATATGGGATTACCAGTGAATGCTCCATCCTCGCAGTACCCTCCAAACGCAATAAAACACTGTACGATTATAACGTGAACATGCTGCGAACCACATCCGAAAGCATGTCTGCCGTTTTGGGGGGTGCCGACACGGTTTCCAATTTGGCATACGATGCCATTTACCATAAGGACAATGCATTTGGAGAACGTATAGCGCGCAATCAATTGTTACTTTTAAAAGAAGAAGGGTATTTCTCCAATGCACCTCAAATCACGAACGGCGCTTATTATATTGAATCAATCATCAACCAATTGGCAGAAAAGGCCCTAGCACTTTTTAAACAAATTGAAAAGTCGGGAGGGTTTTTGGAAAGTTTAAAGAAAGGAAACATCCAACAAAAAATAAAGGAGAGTGCCGAAAAAGAGCAGAAGCTTTTTGATGAAGGAAAGATAGTTTCGTTAGGCACCAACAAATACCAAAATCCGCAAGATCGGATGAAGGGTGACCTAGAACTCTATCCCTTTGTAAAAACCAAAGCCCGGAAAACCATCATAGAGCCCATTATCGAAAAACGATTGGCCGAAGCCGCCGAACAAAAAAGATTGAACGATGAGTAGAAAAGACCTTCAACATTTGGAACTCGCTGTCAACTCGAGCGCAGACAGGCCTCAAAACAACAAGCATGGAAACTTTGCTGCAGGTATTTCTCCATTTTTGCGCGGCCCCTACTCTACCATGTATGTGCGCAGACCATGGACCATTCGCCAGTATGCCGGGTTTTCTACTGCCGAAGAGAGCAATGCTTTTTATAGACGAAATTTGGAAGCAGGCCAAAAAGGGCTTTCTGTAGCCTTTGATCTTCCAACGCACCGTGGATACGATTCGGACAACGATCGTGTTGTCGGCGATGTGGGCAAGGCAGGAGTTGCTATAGATTCCATTGAGGACATGAAAATTCTCTTTAACGGAATACCTTTGGATAAAATGTCGGTTTCCATGACCATGAACGGGGCCGTAATTCCCATTATGGCCTTTTACATTGTAGCAGGATTGGAGCAAGGAGTACCCATGGAACAACTTTCCGGAACCATCCAAAACGACATTTTGAAAGAATTTATGGTTCGGAATACCTACATTTACCCTCCTTCGCCATCCATGCAGATTGTTGCGGATATTTTTGAGTTCACCAGTAAAAATATGCCGAGGTTCAACAGTATCAGTATTTCCGGATACCATATGCACGAAGCAGGAGCTCCGGCCTCAATGGAATTGGCCTACACCTTGGCCGATGGGATAGAATACATTAGAACTGGGATAAAGGCAGGTTTAAAAATTGATGAGTTTGCTCCCCGACTTTCATTTTTCTGGGGTATTGGAATGAATCATTTCTCCGAAATTGCCAAAATGAGAGCAGGTAGGATGCTTTGGGCCAAATTGGTCGAACAATTCAATCCTACCAACCCAAAATCATCAATGCTCCGGACCCATAGCCAGACCAGTGGATGGAGTTTAACGGAGCAGGATCCTTTCAATAATGTTGCGAGAACCACTATTGAGGCAATGGCAGCTGTATTTGGCGGTACACAAAGTCTTCATACAAATGCCTTGGATGAAGCTATCGCATTGCCAACCGATTTTTCGGCACGTATTGCTCGAAACACACAAATATATCTTCAGCAAGAAACCCATATCACCAAAACCGTAGATCCTTGGGCCGGGAGCCATAAAGTGGAACAACTTACCCAAGAAATTGCCGAAAACGCATGGGAATTGATCGAAGAAGTGGAAAAATTGGGCGGCATGACAAAAGCCATTGAAAAAGGTATCCCAAAAATGCGCATTGAAGAGGCCGCAGCCAAAAAACAGGCTCGTATTGACAGTGGACAAGATGTTATTGTAGGAGTGAACAAATACAGATTGGAAAACGAAGATGACCTTCAAATTTTGGAAGTGGACAATGCCAAGGTTAGAAAGCAACAAATGGCGCGCCTTAACGAAATTCGAAGTAAAAGAGACTCAAAAGCTGTAGAAGAAGCACTCGAAGCAATTCGAACCGCATCGAAAAAAGCTATGAACAACGATTTGGACCGTGGAAATTTGCTAGCTTTAGCGGTAGAAGCAGCCAAATTACGCGCAACTCTGGGCGAAATTAGCGATGCCATGGAGAGTGTATTTGGTCGATATAGAGCTAAAATTCAATCTTTTACCGGAGTGTATTCCAAAGAAATTAAAAACGACGCGAGCTTTGAAAAAGCTCGAAAACTGGCCGACACCTTTGCTGAACAAGAAGGACGAAGACCTCGTATTATGGTTGCAAAAATGGGGCAAGATGGCCACGACCGTGGTGCCAAGGTAGTTGCCACAGGATATGCAGACCTTGGTTTTGATGTAGATATAGGGCCATTGTTCCAAACCCCGGCCGAAGTAGCCAAGCAAGCCGTAGAGAACGATGTGCACATCTTAGGAATTTCTTCCTTGGCCGGAGGACATAAAACTTTGGTTCCCGAAGTAGTAAAGGAACTAAAAAAGTATGGGCGCGAAGATATTATGGTGATTGTAGGGGGAGTAATTCCAAAACAGGATTACGATCATCTATTAACAAATGGTGCGGTGGCTGTTTTTGGCCCGGGCACCAAAATTGCCGATGCTGCCATTGAAATGCTCAACATTTTAATGGACTAGAAACTTTAAGGCTCTACCAATCAAAAGTTTAACGTACTTTAACGCAGAATACCGGGTTTATTCACCCACTGTTAACAAATTACATTTTATTGCATCCTAAATAATCGTATTTTTAGCCCCTAACTTACTATGAAATGGGCAAGATTATTGCAATTGCAAACCAAAAAGGTGGTGTAGGTAAAACTACCACTACGGTAAACCTTGCGGCCTCCCTTGGTGTATTGGAAAAAAAGGTGTTACTCATTGATGCCGACCCCCAGGCCAATGCAACATCTGGTTTAGGTGTTGATGTGGATTCTGTTGAAAAAGGAACCTATCAGCTTTTGGAACATACCATGAGCGTGGAAGAAGTAACCATCCCAACAGACTCCCCAAATGTAGATTTGGTGCCTGCACATATTGATCTAGTTGCCATCGAGATTGAATTGGTGGACAAGGACAATAGGGAATATATGCTCAAAGAAGCCTTGAAAAACTTGGGTGACAAATACGACTTTGTATTGATTGATTGTGCTCCCTCGTTAGGCTTATTGACCTTGAACGCACTAACAGCTGCAGACTCCGTAATGATTCCTATACAATGTGAGTATTTTGCCTTGGAAGGTCTTGGCAAATTATTGAACACAGTAAAGAGTGTCCAAAAAATACACAACAACGATTTGGATATCGAGGGCATGCTCTTGACCATGTACGATTCCAGGTTACGACTGTCCAACCAAGTTGTTGAAGAAGTAAAAAAACACTTTGCGGATATGGTTTTCGACACCATTATCCAAAGAAACGTTAGGCTAAGTGAAGCTCCAAGTTATGGGGAGAGCATCATAAAATATGACGCCAGTAGTAAAGGAGCGTCCAATTACCTTAACTTGGCCAACGAAATTTTGAAAAAAAACAAGGAGAAAGTTTAAATGGCGAAAGCAACAAAAAAACAGGCTTTGGGAAGAGGCCTGTCCGCCCTTTTAAAAGACCCGGACAACGATATCAAGTCCGTGTCGGACAAAAATGCGGATCAGGTAATCGGTAATGTAGTAGAACTGGATGTCAATTCCATAGAAGTAAACCCTTTTCAACCTCGTTCCAATTTTAACGACGAAGCACTCGAAGAACTAGCTAGTTCTATTCGTGAGCTGGGCATTATACAACCCATTACGGTCAGAAAGTTGGATTTTAACAAATTCCAACTGGTTTCCGGTGAACGTAGGTTCCGTGCTTCAAAATTGGTAGGATTGGAAACTATTCCAGCCTACATTCGCATCGCCAACGATCAAGAATCCCTAGAGATGGCTTTGGTGGAAAACATCCAAAGACAGGACCTTGACCCTATCGAAATCGCCCTCTCCTACCAAAGGTTGATTGATGAAATAGAAATCACCCAAGAAAAATTGAGCGATCGTGTGGGCAAAAAACGCTCCACCATTACCAACTATCTACGATTGTTAAAACTTGACCCCATTATCCAAACAGGCATGCGGGATGGTTTTATCAGTATGGGACATGGTAGGGCATTGATCAATATCGACAAGAAAAAGGAACAGATAGCGATCTACGAAAAAGTTGTTTCAGATGGTCTTTCCGTAAGAGCTACGGAACAATTGGTAAAATCGCACAAAAATCCAAAAGCTGCCGCCGCAGAAAGCAAAAAGAACACCCAGAACGTACCAGGATTTGTCTCTGAAAGTCTGGACTCCATTAAAAATCGATTGGCGACCAAAGTGGATATAACCGCTTCCAAAAACGGAAAAGGAAAGATTGTGATACCCTTTCATTCCGAAGAAGAATTCCAGCGTATCAAAAAATTATTGACAGGTGAATAAAAACCTCCTTTTATTGCTCTTTTCTTTTTTGATGTTTCAGTCGGGCTTTTCTCAGGAAGAAGACAAAAACGAAAAAAAACAGCAGCCCCAACAGACCAAAGAGGCAGACTCCCTTTCACAAAAAATGGAAGGAGAAGGTGTTACTTTTGAAGAAGTCACAAAAAGAGAGAACATCAACCCATTGGCACCCAGTAAAGCCGCATTCTATTCTGCCATTCTTCCAGGTTTGGGGCAGATATACAACAAACGGTATTGGAAAGCCCCAATAGTTTGGGGAGCTCTGGGAACCAGTATCTATGTGTATTCCTTTAACAACACAGAATATCGCAGGGCAAGAAATGCCTTTAAGAGAAGGCTTGCCGGTTTCACCGATGATGAATTTTATGACATCAATGGTGATGGCAACGGACCGGATGTATCCTCCGAAGCATTGCAACAGGCACAAGAAAGCAGTCAAAGGGACAGGGACCTTGCCTTGGTTATCAGCATTGCACTATACGCCCTTAATATTATCGATGCCAATGTGGATTCTCACCTAAAACAGTATAATGTGAGTGATGATCTTGCTGTCGATTTTAACCCCTACATAGAAATAAATCCATTTACCAATAAGCCAAACTATGGTATGGCTATGGTCATAAAATTTTAGTTTGATGAATATTGGTCTATTCGGATATGGTAAGATGGGAAAAATGATAGAGCAAATCGCTCAGGAAAGAGGCCATACCATAACCGCAAAAATAAACGATAGCTCGCAAGAAGTCGATTATTCCGCATTCGATGTTGCTATAGATTTTAGTACGCCCGAATCAGCTTTCCAAAATATAGCTCGCTGTTTTGAGCACAAGGTACCCGTAATTAGTGGTACAACAGGCTGGTTGGAAAAATACGAAGATGCAATCGAGATTTGCAATGCCAACCAGAGCGCCTTTATCTATGCCTCCAATTTTAGTTTGGGAGTCAATATTTTTTTTGAACTGAACAAACAACTGGCCCAAATGATGGCCGGATTAGATCAGTACAAGGTTTCCATGGAAGAAATCCACCATACCCAAAAGTTGGATGCCCCAAGTGGCACGGCAATTACTCTTGCAGAGGGGATTATTTCAAATTCAACTTACAACAAATGGAAGTTGAATGAATCCGGAGAGCATATTGTTCCCATAAAATCAATTCGAGAAGGCATGGTTCCCGGCACCCACACCGTAAGCTATGGTAGTGCGGTGGACACTATTCAAATAAAGCACGAAGCGCACAATAGGGAAGGTTTTGCACTGGGTGCTGTTATTGCATCGGAATGGATTCAAGGAAAAGAAGGCGTATTTACGATGAAGGATGTGTTAAACCTAAGCTAAAAAACGTAACAAAAATATAGACCAAAGGTCTAACAAAGAAATATTTTTATATGGACGGTACACAGTGGATCATTTTTATCTTGATTATTCAGGTCATCCATTTTCTGGGAACATGGAAACTATACGTTAAAGCAGGTAGAAAACCTTGGGAAGCTGCCGTTCCCATCTACAATGGTATAGTTTTAATGAAAATAATAAACAGACCTTGGTGGTGGGTTCTATTACTGTTCATACCCATTATCAATTTATTGATGTTCCCAGTAGTGTGGGTCGAAACCATTAGAAGTTTTGGCAAAAACTCTCTTGTAGATACTTGGTTGGTGATTCTAACCCTTGGTTTTTATACGTACTATATCAACTATGCAGAAGATGTACAGTATATCGAAGACCGTAGCTTAAAGCCTAAAACAGGTTTGGGCGAGTGGGTAAGCTCCATAGTGTTTGCCATAGTTGCCGCCACATTTGTACACACCTATTTTATTCAACCATATGTAATCCCAACGGGATCTTTGGAACGTACTTTGAGAGTGGGAGATTTCTTGTTTGTAAGCAAGTTCCATTACGGTGCAAGAGTACCCATGACCACTCTGGCCGCCCCCATGGTACACGATACGCTCCCTGTGCTGAAAACCAGGTCCTATTTGGCGGATGTAAATCCAGAAACCCACAAAACTTCTTGGATAAACAAGCTGCAACTGCCCTACATGAGATTACCCGGTTTTGAAAAAGTCAAGAAAAACGACATCGTTGTTTTTAGCCTGCCGGCCGATACTTTGTACCAGTTCTTTAAAGCTCAAAAAGCTGTAATAAAGCCTATCGACAAAAAATCCAATTACGTAAAACGATGTGTTGGAACGCCTGGAGACTCTTTAGAGGTAATTAATGGATACGTACACATTAACGGAGAGCAGTTACAACTATCGGACAGGGCCAAACCTATGTATGTTTACGACATTTATGCCAAAAATGGAGTCTCCAGCAGGTATTTGGAAGAAGTAGATGCCTCCGACTATTTACGAACGTACATCGCAACCAATCTCAACGAAGCGCAATACAATGCACTGGTTCCCTACGTTTCTGGAGCAAATACAGGAAACGATGGCAAAATAGAGCTCTATACAAGTGAAAATGGAATACCAACAGAGGTTATCCGTCAATTTAGAATTTCGCTTTCGGAAGAAAAACCGCGTTCCCGAATGGCCAATTTGACCAGTGAAATGGTTGCTGCATTAAGAAATAATCCAGCTATTGACTCTGTAGTACAAACCAACGACCCCAAGGGTATGTACGGCGGTAATACATTTCCTCAGAAACCTAATCTATATCCTTGGAACAACGACAATTTTGGTCCAATCTACATACCTAAGGCCGGTACTACGGTAGAAATCAATTCCAGAACCATTCCGTTGTACAAAAAAATTATTCGAGATTACGAGCACAACGATGTAAAAGTTACAGGTAGCAAGGTACTCATCAACGGAGAAGAAGCAGATTCCTACACCTTTAAACAAGATTACTATTGGATGATGGGCGACAATCGCGACCACTCCGAAGATAGTAGAACATGGGGCTATGTCCCCGAAGACCACATTGTGGGCAAACCGGTATTCCTTTGGATGAGCTTTGACAATTTTAGACAAGGCATTACCAATTGGAGGGTTCGTTGGGACCGTGTATTTACCACTGTTGGAGGGAGCGGGAAGCCTGTTTCCTATTTTTGGTATTTCATAGCCCTAGTGGCCGCTTGGTTTGTATTTGATTTCTTTCGTAAGAAAAAGAATAAAAAAGAATAGATAATATTTAATCCCATTGTTCTTTGAAAATCCTGGTACACCCTTCATATTTTCCAAGTATTGCCACATTTGCCGCTATTGCACAGCATCAAGTGGTTTGGGAAACATATGATAATTTTCAAAAACAGACCTATAGAAATCGGTGCTATATTTCCACGGACAAAGGCAAGCACATGCTCAATATCCCCATTAAACATGTTGGCGGAAAAGAAGGACGTCAAAAATATGCCGATGTTGTCATGGAGAACAGTTACAATTGGAAAAAGGAGCATTGGCGCACCTTGGAGACCGCCTATCGCACCTCTCCCTTTTTTGAATTTTACGAAGACGACCTAAAACCACTTTTTACAGGACCTGATGAATCCCTGTTCAATTTCAATCTAAAGACCATCTTAACCATTGCAGATTGTATCGGGATCAAAGTACCCGATGAAAGAACAGATCATTACGAGGTAACCCCGAAAAACCTAATAGATGCTCGGTTTTTAGTTGATGCCAAAAAAGAGAAAAATTGGGAAATGGAGCCGTACCCCCAAGTTTTTGAAGAGCGCCATAACTTTATCCCAAACTTAAGTGTCCTAGACCTTTTGTTCAACGAAGGCACCAATACCCTTGCCTATTTAAAAAGTCTTTCTTTAGATTTAAACCATGCTTAGGCACTTTATCCATTACGGAATTCACTTTGTGATCCCCATCCTTATCGCTTTTTATTTTTTTAAGGATAATAGGATAAGGGTCGCATTAATACTTTTGGCTGGAATTGTGATCGATCTAGATCATTTATGGGCCACTCCTCTTTTTGACCCCAATCGTTGCAGCGTAGGGTTTCACCCACTACATAGCATTTGGGCTATTTTGGTGTACAGCCTAATGCCATTTTTTAAACCAACCCGGATTGTAGGTTTGGCCTTGATCATTCATATTATTGCCGATATTGCAGATTGCCTACTTATGTGAGGAATTTAAACGTAAAGTAGCCATAACCGGATAGTGGTCGGACAACTTCACATCAAAATTTTGATGGGAAAGAACTTCAAAATCTGGATCTGCCAATATATAGTCAATACGCAGGGGGAGCTTCCATAAATCGTAAGTTCGTCCAAAACCATTACCGCCCTCTAAGAAAGAATCCTTCATGTCTCCCTTCACAATTTTATAGACATTGGAGAACTGGGTATTATTAAAATCCCCGCACAATATATTGGTATATGGGCTTTCCGCTAGGTGCGCCCTAAATATTTTGGCCTGCTCCAATTGTTTAGAAAAAGTATCCACCAACCTATTATAGGTGCGTTCGGATTTTTCGCCATCGGAAAAATTATCTGCACTGGGCACAATTCTAAAAGATTGCAAGTGAAGATTGTACACTCTTACGGTATCTTTATGAAAGACGATATCCGCATAAATAATATTATTTATGGTGCCTGGTAAATCCAAAGAACCGTTGTTTACAATCGGGTATTTAGAAAATATAGCTTGAGTTGTTCTTCGCGCAGGATAGGGGGTCTCACTACGATAGGTGTACTGCCCTAATTGTTGGTGCTTTGTTCTGTTATGTTCCTGAATACAGAGAATATCCGGATTTTGCGTTGTGATAAATTCCACGATACTGTCCCCTATTCCCGGTGTTTTTATCCATCCGTTCTTATTGAACCCCCAAACATTGTACGACATAATCTTTAAGTCGGAGGCTTTTTCTTCGGTTTCACCAACACCGCCCAATCCATAAAACGAACCAAGCATAACATAACTCACCAATATGGCCAAGGATGAAAGCCATAGCCTTCTATTTAGTCGCAATAGCCAGAAAAGAAGAAATAATATATTAAAAGCAAAAAGAAAGGGTACAAACAAGCTTAGCACGGAAAGTGGCGATACAAACTTAAAGGGTAAAAAAGAAATAATCCCAGTAACAACCAACATGAGTGCAATCAGAATATTGACCGCAAAAATCAACCTATCTAATATGGAGGTGGATTTTCTCACAATTTAATCTTCCTTACCGGCTTTAAACAAAAAGTCTTTTTCCTCTTTGGACAGACTTTCATAACCAGATTTACTGATCTTATCCAAAATAGTATCGATCTTTCGCTGTTTTGCCTGCTTATTGTATGCCTCTGTGCTATTGACAGCCGTTTTTTTCTTGTAAACTGTTTTTAACGGAGCTTTCTTTTCTTTAGGTTTAAAAAGGTCTAGAACAGCCTGCCTAAACTTAGAGAACCCAGCACCTATATCGTTCCCTTTTAATAACTGACGGGCATACATATATCCTAAAAAAGCACCCCCCAAGTGGGCCATTCCCCCTCCAATGTTCTCTCCCATACCGATCAACACCAAATCCTTAATTACCAAAGCGGCGCCGATATACCACAATTTGATATTAAAGAAAATTAGACGGACCTCTTGATTGGGCAAATAGGCACATACAAAAATCAAAATAGCATTAACTCCTGCTGAAGCGCCTACCAATGCTGTATTCGAATTCACCAAGGTCGGGAAAACATTGTAGCTTAATAGAAAAACCATTCCGCCCAACATTAGACCTAAAAAATAGACATTGATAAATCTTTGGGAATCAAAAAGGTTAAGGAATATCCTACTGGCAAAGTAAAGCATGAGCATATTCCAAAAAATATGTCCTAATCCGGCATGGAAAAATGAGTAGGTCACCAGGGACCAAGGTTGCAATAAAAACTCAAAAAAGTCCTTGGGCAAATGGAACCAATGTGAAAACGTCTGACCCAACAATGCTCCCGAAAGTCCATCAACAAGAAAAATTAATACGTTGATAGCAATCAACTTTTCCGCTATATTCAGTCTAGCGAATTGATATCCAAGTCCTCCATTCATCATATATTAATCCCAGCGATTATTGTTAAACTGGTTCTTTTTCCAGTACCACATCATTAAAAATCCAATCAACGCTCCTCCTATGTGGGCAAAATGAGCTACTCCTGTATTTACGTTACCTATGCCGAATATTAGATCCACTGCTATTAATATCGGAACAAAATATTTTGCTTTTATCGGTACCGGTAAAAAGATGAGCATCAGTTTGGCCTCCGAATACATAAAGGCAAAGGCCACCAAAATACCATAAATAGCTCCCGAAGCTCCCACCGCCGGTGTATTAAATGCCATCAACATACTATCGATGGTACTTTTTCCTGCGATGTCGTACCAGCCAGGACTATATTGGCCATTGGCCAAAATATCCAAAATCTGCGTTCTAGCAATACCGGCACCTTCCAAAGCACTGATTCCTTCGTTGAAAAGATAATAATTAACACCGGTATGTAAGGCAGCCGATCCCAAACCTGCCGAAAAATAAAAGAAGAGGAACTTATTCCTGCCCCAAACCTGCTCCAATGGTGTTCCAAAGGCCCACAATGCATACATATTGAACAAAATGTGCATAAGGTTACCGTGCATAAACATATGGGTAACCACTTGCCACCATTCAAAGTTTGGATTATTTGGAAACCAAAGTGACATCCATTGGTACATTTGGTCTCCATATAAGGATGTAGCAAAAAACATGATCACGTTAATGATCAAAATATGCTTTACTGCCTCGGTCATTCTACCCATCTAGTTGAATTTTTTATCAATATCCCCTTCGGAGATAATGGTATATGTTATTTTTTGAAAAGGACTCAGCGTAGGTTCCTTACATGCAAAAAGATTGTTCACCAACATTAATTGTGACTCTTGATCCAATACATTCCCCGTTTTAACGGCCAAGTTTCTACTAAGTGCCTTGGCGAGCATCTCTGCTTGCGAAATAGAGCCATCTGCAAACCCTTCCATATAATCCGCAATCAAACGGTCCAATACCGTGCCAATTCCACTTTCGGGGACCATCATGGGTACGCCTGTCACTTTTACAGTTTCTTCCTCCAAACTTTGAAAAGCAAATCCAATGTTTGTCAGGCTTTCACGAATCTCTTTTAACACTGCCAATTCTTGTTTACTGAAAGTCAGTTCTAAAGGAAACAACAATTGTTGGCTTACGCCTTCTTTTACCGTAATCTCACCTAAGAATTTTTCAAAAAGAATACGTTCGTGCGCCCGATTTTGATGAATGACCAGCATTCCCGATTTAACCGTGCTCACTACATATTTTCTTCTTAATTGAAATGTGCTGGCCAGATGCTCCTCGACCTCTTCCCCGGAATACAAGGTTCCTTGTTCCTCACTTTCGGATTCGATCACAACACTACTAAAGGTATTCTGATCGGCCTGCCGACCAAGTCCTTCATACAGATTTTCCCAACCTTTGGAACTCTGTTTTCGAAAACCACTGCTTCCTGTACTTTTCGGTTTCGCAGTTTCCTCAAAAGGATTAAATGCAGCATCCACAGTTACCTTGGGAATTACAGCACCTTTTTCTTTGTAAGAATAGGGTGTATCCAAATTGGGATCGTGATCAAAATCCAAAACCGGTGCCACGTTAAACTGTCCCAAGCTATGCTTTATGGTAGATCGTAAAATGGCGTACAGCGTGTTTTCATCATCAAACTTTACTTCGGTTTTAGTGGGGTGTATATTTATATCGATAGAAGATGGATCTACGTCCAAATACAAAAAGTAACCAGGGTAGGTGTCGGATTTTATCAAACCTTCAAAAGCGGCCACAACGGCATGGTGCAAATAAGGGCTCTTTATAAATCGGTTATTGGCAAAAAAGAATTGTTCTCCCCTGCTCTTTTTGGCGAATTCGGGCTTACAGATAAAGCCGGATACCTTAACCACTTCGGTTTCCTCGTTGACAGGAACCAAACGATTATCCATTTTACTGCCAAAAATGTGCACAATACGTTGTCGGGGCTTTGTAATGGGAAGATTGAAAATCTCTGAACCATTATTATAAAAATGGAACTCGATATTGGGATGAACCATGGCCACCCGTTGAAACTCATCCGTAATATGACGAAGTTCCACTTGGTCCGACTTTAAAAAATTACGTCTGGCCGGAATATTAAAAAACAGGTTTTTAACGGAAATCGAAGTTCCTTTTGGAGTAGCGACCACGTCTTGGGACACTATTTTACTACCTTCAATTTTTATTTGTGTGCCAATTTCGTTTTCGCCAGTCCTTGTCTGCATATCTACATGCGCAATTGCAGCGATAGAAGCCAAAGCTTCGCCCCTAAATCCCTTGGTCCGCAGATTGAACAAGTCCTGGGCCGATGATATTTTGGAAGTTGCATGTCGCTCAAAAGACAAACGAGCGTCGGTTTCGCTCATCCCCAAACCATTGTCCACTACTTGTATAAGTGTTTTTCCACCATCCTTCACAATCAATTTTATGGAGGTAGCCCCTGCATCAATGGCATTTTCCATAAGCTCCTTTACTACAGAAGCAGGTCGTTGAACCACCTCCCCTGCGGCTATTTGGTTAGCGACATGGTCCGGTAAAAGTTTAATGATGTCCGCCATTATGGGTTTAGGAATATTGATAGGTCAAAATCGATAATAAACAGGAACACTAGTACCAAGACGGCCACAATGACCCAAAACCGAAGCTTCAAATTCTTGTCGCCCTCGTTCTGCAAATCGTCCATTGCGGATGTAAACTTATTCTTGAGGCCCTTATTGGAATGCGCCGTAGTCCGGAATTTATCCAACTTATGCTCAATCTTAAAAGGATTTCCCTCCCCCTTATAATATCTAGGGGTGTAATCAAAGCTCTTGTTTCTTCTAAGTTTTAAAGGGTTTCGCATGGCATCCTTGTCGCTGTAATCTCAAAGGTACTCAAATTAGAAAAAAAGGGTCGAGGGTTAGTCCCAAAAAATGTTAACAACCGATTATTCCGATTGCTCGATTGTAAGAATAGCCGAATTTGAACTTGGCCTTAAGATTGGGCTTGATTTCGTTACCCGGGATTTACTTTCCGAGCACAGCCATTTGAATGGCGGCAATGGCAGCTTCGGTTCCTTTGTTCCCATGTTTACCACCACTTCTAGCTCTGGATTGTTCGATGTTATCGTCCGTCAATACACAGAAAATTACGGGAACATCGTAGGCTAGGTTTAAATCTTTGATTCCCTGGGCGGTTGCACTACAAACAAAATCAAAATGACTGGTTTCTCCACGGATAACGCTGCCTATGGCAACAACGGCATCGACTTTTTCCGTTCGAATCATTTTTTTGCACCCAAAAGTGAGTTCAAAACTGCCGGGCACATTCCATCGAATTACATTTTCTGGAAGTGCGCCACAATCCAACAAGGCTTCTTGGGCACCTTCGTACAGGGCCTCGGTAATTTCATCGTTCCATTCAGAAACAACAATCCCAAACCGAAGTTCCTTCGCATTTGGGATTTTATTTTTATCGTAAACGGATAAGTTTTTGTTCTCTGTGGCCATGGTTTAGTTTTGCGCCAATCCAATCAGGGCATCAACTCCACTGGCTTCTTGTGAGCTCGGATATTCTTCTTTGATGCGTTCAAAATATCCCAAAGCTTTGCTTTTGTCTCCTAAATCCAGAGCTACTATACCTGCTTTGTACAAAAATCTTGGTGCAGTAAATTCATTATCACTGTGTGCAATGGCCTTCTCGTAATAATCCAGAGCATCATCATTCTGGTCCAACTGAGAAAAAGCATCCCCAATACCACCTTTGGCCATAGCTCCCATAATGTCATCATCAGAAGAGAAACCTTCCAAATGAGCTACCGCTTGGTCATATTGCTTTAAATTCAGATAGGTCATACCTGCCGAATATTTGGCAAGGTTGGCCGCCTTGGTACCACTGTACTCTTCAATGATGTCCAAAAAGCCGTACTTACCTTGGGCACCGTTCAATGCCAAAGTCAACAAGGAATCTTTTTCAGTTTCACTTGCCAAGGCTTGATCAAAGTATTGTTGTGGGTAAAAAAGTTCGTTTGCCGCAGAAGCTTCTTTTGGATTTTGGATGAATTGATGGTACCCCAGATAGGCCAAAACACCTACGGCCACCACTCCGATAACGCCCAAAATATAGTTTTGGTTCTTCTGAACCCATGCTTCGGTTTTGGAAGCGCTCTCGTCCAAAGTATTAAAAACTTCAGCAGTTGTGCTGTCGTGTTCTTCTATCTGAGCTTCTTCCTCTTTATTTTTTGGCTTAAAGCCTCTCTTCTTGTATGTTGCCATCCGTCATTTAATTGGTCGCGCAAAAATAAAGTTTTTATCCAAAACCAAAAGGTAATTTATTCGTTATTTTTGAAACCCCTTTTTAAAAGGGTCACCTTTTAATCCCGAATTGTTTCTCTGATTTTTTATGTTTTTAAGACATTTATCTTTAGTCAATTACAAAAATTTCGATTCCAAAACGCTGGAATTCGACCCAGTGATCAATTGTTTGGTGGGCGACAATGGCGTGGGCAAGACCAATGTTTTGGACGCAATTTATCACTTGTGTTTTGGGAAAAGCTATTTTAACCCTGTATCCACACAAAACATAAAACACGGTACAGATTTTTTTGTTATCGAAGGGGAGTTTGAGAAAAATAACAGGACGGAAAAAATTCTTTGTTCTTTTAAAAAAGGAACAAAAAAGGTAATCAAACGTAACGGAAAACCCTACGAAAAGTTTTCCGAGCATATTGGCTTTTTACCTTTGGTAATCATCTCACCATCTGACCGAGACCTTATCTTGGAGGGAAGCGAGACACGTAGAAAATTTATGGATGGCGTTATATCGCAATCCGATCGGGTGTATTTACAAAACCTCCTCAAATACAACAAAGTGGTCTCGCAACGGAATTCACTCCTTAAATATTTTGTGGCCAACCGTACTTTTGACCCTGACACCTTAGGAATCTATAACGAACAAATGGATACCTTGGGAACAGCCATCTACAAGAAAAGAGTAGAGTTTATTGATTCCTTTCTACCCATTTTTAAGGAGCAATACCAAAATATCTCGGAAAAGGACGAACAAATAGACCTTGCCTACGAAAGTCAGTTGAGCAACACCTCCCTTTTATCCCTTTTGGAAAGTAATGTTGAAAAAGACCGTGCCCTACAGTACACCTCTGTGGGAGTGCACAAAGACGACCTCAGCTTTACCATAGCAGGGCATCCCATCAAAAAATTCGGAAGTCAGGGACAACAAAAATCTTTTTTGATCGCCTTAAAATTGGCACAGTTTCATTTTATCAAACAATTGGCGGACACCACACCGATTCTTTTGTTGGATGATATTTTTGATAAACTGGACGAAAATCGTGTTTCCCATATTGTTGGATTGGTAAAAAACGACAATTTTGGTCAGATTTTTATCAGTGACACCCATGCGGAAAGAACAGAAGATGTAGTTAAAAACATTCATCAGAGCTATAAAATATTTAACTTGTAACAACATGAAAAGAATCCTTTCTTTTTTATTGATCTTGATTTTGTGGGGATGTGCAGATTCTTCCATAAGCAAAGAGGATTTACATTATTTAAACGGATACTGGGAAATTTCGGAAGTGATTTTTCCTGATGGTGGGGTAAAGGAGTATGGTATTAATCCAAATATCGATTTTATCCAATTGAAGGAAAACAAGGGATATCGCAAAAAAATGAAACCACAGTTCGATGGCACCTACGACACTTCAAAAGATATGGAGAGCTTTCTAATATCGCACGCCAACGAATCGGTGATTTTACGCTATTCGACTCCGTTGAGCGAGTGGGAAGAAAAATTGGTGCAATTGGATTCCGTTTCGTTTTCCGTAACGAACCAAGAGGGCGTAACGTACAAGTATAAACGGTTTGAACCCATCAAAATTCCGCAATAATGGCCAAGAGACACAGCTCGCACATACCGCTTAGTGAGGCACTCAATGAGTTTATCCAAGAAAACAAACTCCAAAAAGGAATGGATAAGGTAAACGCCAGGGAGGCTTGGGCCAATTTGATGGGCAACGGGGTCAATAACTACACAACGGCAGTAGAGCTTAAAAATGAAACCTTGTTTGTTTCCCTTTCCTCCTCCGTTCTTCGCGAGGAATTGAGCTTGGGCAAGAGCAAGATCATTAAAATGATCAATGAGGAACTGGGCAAGGAATTGGTGAAAAAATTGGTCTTGCGATAATCAGCTGTTAAGCATAACCCACAATGAAATAAAGTAATTAGATTTCCCGCATTTGTTCGAAATGACAATTATGAAAGCAGGGCGTTTCGAGCGAGCAGAGCGGCGAGAAATCCAAAATCTATTTGTGCGGAATAAAAAAAGCCGCCCTAAAAGGCGGCTTTCATCAAAAAAATATCTTGTGTATCGAAATTAGTACATTTCTCTTCCTGAAAAGTGGAAAGCACCTTCGATAGCAGCATTTTCATCACTATCGGAACCGTGAACGGCATTTTCGCCGATGCTTGCTGCATACAGTTTACGAATGGTTCCTTCTGCAGCTTCTTCTGGGTTTGTTGCCCCGATCAAAGCACGGAAATCATCAACAGCGTTGTCTTTTTCCAAAATGGCCGCAACAATGGGTCCTCTTGTCATAAACTCTACCAATTCACCAAAAAATGGTCGCTCCTTGTGGATGGCATAGAATATTTCGGCATCCCTTTTGCTCAATTGTGTGTACTTCATGGCCACAATCTTAAATCCAGCAGCCGTAATTTTATCCAAAATCGCCCCGATATACCCATTTTCTACGGCATCAGGCTTAATCATGGTAAATGTTCTATTTCCAGTCATTTTTTAAATTTTGCGCAAACTTACACTTTTTCGACCAAGGTACAAGGCTCAATAGCTTTGTTTTAACTCTTGGAGCACCGTTCCGTTGTCTCCCATAATCTTAAACTCAGCCTCCTTATTTTTAATATTTAGGTTGATGATTCCATAGCTTTTATCGGAAACCACCTCTCCCACTCTATGTTGGTTCGGCTCCCCGTCAAAGCTAAAATAGGAATGTGTAAGTCCACTACTGGTAAAATCTATCAATGGGTAAGAAAGTCCGGAAACACTGGATTTTGAAAACTCCGAAATATGCCGATCTCCCGATAAGATGATAACCCCCTTCGCTCCAGACCGTACAATTATGCCCTCCAATCTCTCAACTTCTAAAGGAAAGTTGCCCCAAGTTTCAAAACCATGCTCGCTGGAAAGTACCTGTATGCTTGACATGATCAAGTTAAAATCGGCATCGGATTCATTGAGTTCGTTTTCCAACCATTGCCATTGGGCGTTGCCCAATACCGTTGCCGTAGAGTCCATGGTTGGTCTATATCTTTTTTGGGAATCTTCATCTTTAATAAGCTCACTTCTAAAATAACGGGTATCCAATACGATTACTTTTACTTTGCCCTCATCTACCTCATATTCATGTGAAGCATATACCCCTTCTCGGTTTCTCCGTTCACTCTCTTTGGGCACACCCATAAAATCGAGGAATACTTGTTGGCTTTCTGCCTTTATTGCAAAATCGGAACCTCCATCGTTCAGGCCAAAATCGTGATCGTCCCATGTTCCGATAATTGGAACCTCGCTTTTTAATTTTGCATACCCCGAAACGGTATCCTGCATGGCATAGATAGATTTTAATCGGTCAACATCGTCCGTATCGGCATAAACAATATCGCCGCCCCAGACCCAAACATTTGGTTTTTCTGCCAAAATATCGTCCCAAAAAGGATTTGGCTCTTGCGACATATTGCAAGAACCAAAGGCAACCACAAAATCGGGCGTTGCATTCTCTTCGACTTCAACCTTTTTCTCTTCTTTCTTTTTACAAGATGCAAAAAGAATCACTGCTACTAGAAAAATATAAAAATGTTTCATGAAGTAATTTTAATTCAACCAAAAATACATATAAACAGAGTTACCTCTATATTATATTATTGTATATTTGGCCGCATGAATTCAGCGGATATCACGACAGTAAAATCCATTCTCTCCCAACCTCAGAACATAGTAATAGTACCCCATAGAAACCCAGATGGTGATGCCATGGGATCATGTTTAGGACTGAGCGGATTTTTAAGGGCCAAAGGGCATACCGTACAGGTGGTTGCCCCCAACGATTACCCAAAATTTCTAAAATGGATGCCGGGAAACGATGATGTCATCAATTTTGAAAGGGAAAACCCAAAGGCAAAGGAAGCTATTGATAATGCTTCGGTAATTTTCACCTTAGACTTTAACGATTTATCGCGTGTTGGCCAAATGGAATCATCCTTGCAAGAAGCCAAAGCTGATTTTATTATGATAGACCACCACCAGCAGCCTGGCGATTACGCCAAAGTGACCTATTCCGATGTTACCATGAGCTCTACCTGCGAAATGGTGTACAATTTTATTGCCTTTTTAGGAGATACGGATTGTATTGATGCCGATATGGCTACAAATCTATACACGGGCATTATGACGGATACCGGCTCTTTTAAATACCGTTCCACATCGAGCAAAACCCATCGTGTAGTGGCAGAACTTATAGACAAGGGTGCGGACAATATGAC
>JAAEZN010000052.1 GCA_018222835.1 Algicola sp.
TCAGCTGGCTAGAGCAGCTGATTTGTAATCAGCAGGTCGTGGGTTCGAGTCCCTCTATCGGCTCGTAAGTTATTGAAAATTAAGGCGGGGGGATACTCAAGCGGCCAACGAGGACAGACTGTAAATCTGTTGGTTTTTACCTTCGCAGGTTCGAATCCTGCTCCCCCCACAAAAGTTGTTCGTCGGAACAACAGGGAAAAAGGTTTTATTGGAATTTTGGATTGCTTGGACGGTTGTCCAAGAAAAATGCGGGAGTAGCTCAGTTGGTAGAGCGTCAGCCTTCCAAGCTGAATGTCGCCGGTTCGAACCCGGTCTCCCGCTCTAAACTTGAAATTTGGATTTCGAGTAAAAAAGGTTGAAGTTTTGGCGAGCTTGACTTGTAACTTTAAACTCTAAACCTGATAACCCATAGGCCGGTGTAGCTCAGGGGTAGAGCGTTTCCTTGGTAAGGAAGAGGTCACGGGTTCAAATCCCGTCATTGGCTCAAAACGATTTGTACACTAATATAAACTAAGATTAAAATTATTTTAAAATGGCAAAGGAAACTTTTGATCGTTCCAAACCCCACTTAAATATTGGTACCATTGGACACGTGGATCACGGTAAAACAACATTGACTGCTGCTATTACCACTGTATTGGCGAACGCTGGTTTGTCTGAGCTAAGAAGCTTCGACTCCATCGACAACGCGCCAGAAGAAAAAGAAAGAGGTATTACTATCAACACTTCGCACGTTGAGTACCAAACAGCTAATCGTCACTACGCTCACGTTGACTGTCCTGGTCACGCGGATTACGTAAAGAACATGGTTACTGGTGCTGCCCAAATGGACGGTGCTATTTTGGTTGTGGCTGCTACTGATGGTCCAATGCCACAAACTCGTGAGCACATCCTTCTAGGTCGTCAGGTTGGTATTCCTCGTATCGTTGTTTTCTTGAACAAAGTTGATATGGTGGATGATGAGGAGCTTTTGGAGCTTGTTGAGATGGAAGTGAGAGAATTG
The DNA here is from genome assembly GCA_018222835.1 of Algicola sp. Classification (GTDB taxonomy): domain Bacteria; phylum Bacteroidota; class Bacteroidia; order Flavobacteriales; family Flavobacteriaceae; genus Flagellimonas. The sequence goes on from JAAEZN010000052.1 coordinate 1,004, forward strand.
CTTTCTTTCTACGAGTATGATGGTGACAATGGGCCTGTTGTTGCTGGTTCTGCACTTGGTGCTTTGAACGGTGAGCAAAAATGGGTTGACACTGTAATGGAGTTGATGGAAGCTGTTGATAATTGGATCGAGCTTCCTGCTAGAGATGTTGATAAAGACTTCTTGATGCCTATAGAAGATGTATTTACGATTACTGGTCGTGGTACTGTTGCTACTGGTCGTATCGAAACTGGTGTTGCCAACACAGGTGACCCTGTAGATATTATCGGTATGGGTGCTGAGAAATTGTCTTCTACAATTACTGGGGTAGAGATGTTCCGTAAAATATTGGATAGAGGTGAAGCTGGTGATAACGTTGGTCTTCTTTTGAGAGGTATCGAGAAATCTGATATCAAAAGGGGTATGGTTATCTGTAAGCCAGGTTCTGTTAAGCCGCATGCTAAATTCAAAGCTGAGGTTTATATCCTTAAGAAAGAAGAGGGTGGTCGTCACACACCATTCCACAACAACTACCGTCCACAGTTCTACGTTCGTACAACTGACGTAACTGGTAACATCAACCTTCCTGATGGAGTTGAAATGGTAATGCCAGGTGATAACTTGACAATCACTGTTGATTTGATTCAGCCGATCGCGTTGAGCGTAGGTCTGCGTTTTGCAATCCGTGAAGGAGGTAGAACAGTAGGTGCTGGTCAGGTTACTGAGATTTTAGATTAATCATTTTACAATAAATAGTGCACTAAAGGGTGTCCTGATTTTTCGGGATACCTTTCAGTGTAATTAAACGGGTGTAGCTCAGTTGGTAGAGCACTGGTCTCCAAAACCAGGTGTCGGGAGTTCGAGTCTCTCCTCCCGTGCAAGCAAAATACGCAAATATTATGGTCACTTATATAAAGGAATCATTAGAAGAACTTAAGAACAATGTTACTTGGTTGGAGCGTGGAAAAGCATCCAATTTAATGGTCGTTGTGGCTGTTTTCTCCATTTTGTTCGCCTTGGCGACTTGGGGTGTGGATTCTTTGTTCAGTAAGTTGATTACATTGTATTTTGATAAGTTAATAGGATAAAGATCGGTCGTATGTCTGAGGTACTAGAGAAAAAATGGTATGTAGTAAGAGCGGTCAGTGGTCAAGAGAACAAGATCAAGGGCTATATTGAAAGCGAGGTGGAAAGAGCTGGTTTTGGTGATTACCTCGAAGAAGTTCTTGTGCCTACCGAGAAAGTAGTTCAGATTAGAAATGGAAAGAAAATAAACAAAGAACGCGTTTACTTTCCAGGGTATATAATGATAAAGGCCAATCTTGGAGGTGAGATGGTCCATATTATTCGTTCCATAACCAATGTAATCGGTTTCTTGGGCGAAGTTAAAGGTGGGGATCCTGTTCCTTTGAGAAAGTCCGAGGTTAACCGTATGTTGGGTAAAGTGGATGAGTTGGCCGTGAATACGGACAATGTTTCGATTCCATTTGTGTTGGGTGAAACGGTAAAGGTAATTGATGGGCCTTTCAATGGTTTTAATGGAACTGTTGAAAAAATCAATGAAGAAAAGCGTAAGCTAGAGGTGATGGTGAAGATTTTCGGAAGAAAAACACCATTGGAGCTCAGTTATATGCAAGTTGAAAAAGTTGGATAGAAATAGAATATTGGATGTTGGGTTTTGGGCTTCTTAAATGTGTTGCTCGAATTTAACCTCTAAAATTCAAACTCTATAATAAAGAGCTGTTACATATATAAAGCTGTGTTGCTTCCAATTGACACACTTTAAATTTAATTAGAAACAATGGCAAAAGAAGTAGATAAGGTAGTTAAATTACAAGTTAGGGGAGGTGCTGCGAACCCATCGCCACCGGTTGGACCCGCCTTAGGTGCTGCTGGTGTTAACATTATGGAGTTCTGTAAGCAGTTTAATGCTCGTACACAGGACAAGCAAGGTAAGGTATTACCTGTTGTTATCACCGTTTACAAAGACAAATCTTTCGAGTTTGTTGTAAAAACACCACCTGCGGCAGTTCAATTGATGGAAGCAGCGAAGATTAAAAAAGGATCTGGTGAACCTAACAGGGTTAAAAATGGTTCAGTTACCTGGGATCAAGTAAAAGTGATTGCCGAAGACAAAATGGTAGATCTTAACGCTTTTACTGTAGAATCTGCAATGAGTATGGTTGCTGGTACTGCAAGATCTATGGGTCTGAAAATAGCCGGACAAAGACCTTTTTAAAATCTTAAAAGCATTATTAAATGGCAAAGTTGACTAAAAAGCAAAAAGAGGCCCAATCCAAAATTGACAAGAATAAATTGTATTCTTTGGAAGAGGCATCAGCTTTAGTAAAAGAAATAACCAATGTAAAATTTGATGCTTCCATTGATTTGGCAGTTCGTTTGGGCGTAGATCCAAGAAAAGCCAATCAAATGGTGCGTGGCGTTGTTACCCTTCCTCATGGAACAGGTAAGGATGTAAAAGTTTTAGCATTGGTGACACCGGACAAAGAAGCGGAAGCAACAGAAGCAGGAGCTGACTTTGTTGGGTTGGACGAATATTTGGAGAAAATCAAAGGCGGTTGGACCGATGTTGATGTAATCATCACCATGCCAAGCGTTATGGGTAAATTAGGGCCGTTAGGTAGAATATTGGGACCTAGAGGTTTAATGCCCAATCCAAAGACCGGAACAGTAACAATGGACGTAGCTAAAGCTGTATCTGATGTTAAGGCCGGTAAAATAGACTTTAAAGTGGATAAGACAGGTATTGTGCACGCTGCAATCGGAAAAGCTTCTTTCTCTGCTGATAAAATCGCAGGAAACGCCAAGGAATTAATAGATACCTTGGTTAAATTAAAGCCTTCTGCTGCAAAAGGTGTGTATATGAAGAGTATTTACTTGTCTAGCACCATGAGTCCTAGTGTTCAATTAGATCCAAAAGCAGTTCAATAACTGGTAGTTCAATTTTTATAACTATGACAAGAGAAGAAAAAGCAACAGTAATAAAAGACTTGACTGCACAGTTGGCTGATAATCCAAATATTTATTTGGCGGATATATCAGGTTTGAATGCCGTGGACACCTCTAACTTAAGAAGAGCGTGTTTCAAAGCAAACATTAAGCTTGCGGTTGTAAAGAACACCTTGCTTGCAAAAGCAATGGAAGCTTCTGATAAGGAATTTGGCGAACTACCCGAAGTGTTGAAAGGCAATACATCTTTGATGTTGTCCGAAACCGGGAACGCGCCTGCGAAACTTATCAAGAATTTTAGAAAAAAATCAGAAAAGCCTGTATTGAAAGGTGCCTTTATTGAAGAGGCAGTTTACATTGGGGATGAAAACCTTGAGGCACTTGTTAACATCAAGTCAAAAGAGGAAGTTATCGGGGATATCATTGGATTGTTGCAATCTCCGGCCAAAAACGTTATTTCTGGACTTAAGTCTGGTGGCGGTAAATTGGCAGGTATCCTTAAAACTCTTTCTGAGAAAGAATAATTCGCGCACAATAAACTAAGTATATTTTTAAAAATTTTTATTAAACGATAGAAAAATGGCAGATTTAAAAGATTTTGCAGAACAGTTGGTAAACCTTACAGTAAAAGAGGTAAATGAGTTGGCCGACATTTTAAAAGAAGAATATGGTATCGAGCCTGCTGCTGCTGCAGTAGCTGTTGCTGGTGGTGCTGCCGGTGGTGGTGAAGCTGAAGCTGCTGAGGAAAAATCAGAATTTGATGTAATCCTTACTGCTGCTGGTGGATCTAAATTGGCAGTTGTTAAATTGGTAAAAGAATTGACAGGTCTTGGTCTTAAAGAGGCTAAAGATATCGTTGATAGTGCACCAAAAGCTGTTAAAGAAGGTGTTTCTAAAGACGAAGCAGAAGGTATCAAAAAATCATTGGAAGAAGCAGGAGCAGAAGTTGAGCTTAAATAATCGCTTTTCCCATAAGAACTTGGTTAAGGTCTTTCCATTTTTGGTTAGACCTTAGCCTATTTATATAAGGAGTGTATAAAGCCGTACACCGACCCACTTAGTATTCACGATCAAAATTTGTCCATAGATGTTCACAAACACTATTGAAAGAGTTAATTTCGCATCCGCTAAGAACATACCGGAATACCCGGATTTCTTGGACATTCAGATAAAATCGTTCCAAGACTTTTTCCAGCTTGAAACTAAATCTGACGAAAGAGGAAACGAAGGTCTCTACAACACCTTCATGGAGAATTTTCCAATCACCGATACCAGAAATCAGTTTGTACTTGAGTTTTTGGATTACTTCATTGATCCGCCAAGATACTCCATCCAAGAATGTATCGAGCGTGGACTTACCTATAGCGTACCGTTAAAGGCACGTCTAAAACTATACTGTACCGATCCAGAGCACGAAGATTTTGAAACCATTGTACAAGACGTGTATTTGGGGACAATCCCTTACATGACTCCAAGTGGAACTTTCGTGATCAACGGAGCGGAACGTGTCGTAGTATCCCAGTTGCACAGATCTCCAGGGGTTTTCTTTGGACAATCTTTTCATGCAAACGGGACAAAATTATACTCGGCCAGGGTAATTCCTTTCAAAGGATCTTGGATCGAGTTCGCCACCGATATCAACTCGGTGATGTACGCCTACATTGATAGGAAGAAAAAATTACCGGTAACCACTTTGTTCCGTGCCATCGGCTTTGAAAGGGACAAGGATATCTTGGAGATCTTCGACCTTTCGGAAGAAGTAAAGGTTTCTAAATCCGGACTTAAAAAAGTATTGGGCCGTAAACTGGCCGCTAGGGTGTTGAACACATGGCATGAGGATTTCGTGGACGAGGATACAGGAGAAGTGGTTTCCATCGAAAGAAACGAAATTGTACTTGATCGTGATACAGTTTTGGAAAAAGAGCATATCGATGAGATCATTGATGCCGACGTGAAGACTATTTTGCTTCACAAGGAAAACAATGCGCAATCGGATTACGCCATTATCCATAACACCCTGCAAAAAGACCCTACCAACTCTGAAAAAGAAGCGGTAGAACATATCTATAGACAATTACGTAATGCAGAGCCGCCAGATGAGGAAACAGCTCGTGGTATTATCGATAAATTGTTCTTCTCCGACCAACGTTACAACTTAGGTGAAGTAGGTCGTTACAGAATGAACAAAAAATTGGGATTGGATATCGGAATGGACAAACAAGTGTTGACCAAGGAAGATATCATCACCATTATTAAATATTTGATCGAGTTGATCAACTCCAAAGCCGAGATTGATGATATCGATCACTTGTCCAACCGTCGTGTTAGAACCGTTGGGGAACAACTGTCCCAGCAGTTCGGCGTAGGTTTGGCACGTATGGCACGTACCATCCGTGAGCGTATGAACGTTCGTGACAACGAAGTGTTTACCCCGATCGATTTGATCAACGCAAAGACTTTATCTTCCGTGATCAACTCCTTCTTCGGAACCAACCAGTTGTCTCAGTTCATGGACCAGACTAACCCGTTGGCCGAGATTACACACAAAAGAAGATTGTCCGCACTAGGACCAGGTGGTCTTTCCCGTGAAAGAGCCGGTTTCGAGGTGCGAGACGTTCACTATACGCACTACGGAAGATTGTGTCCGATCGAGACACCTGAAGGTCCGAACATTGGTTTGATATCTTCATTGTCCGTATTCGCCAAGGTGAACAATATGGGCTTCTTGGAAACCCCTTACCGTAAAGTAGAGGATGGGAAAGTGGATACTGAAAACCACATCTATCTAAGTGCAGAAGAAGAGGAAGGGATGAAAATCGCCCAAGCCAACATTCCGTTGTCGGATGATGGTACCATTGAAAGGGAAAAGGTAATTGCCCGTGAAGAAGGTGATTTCCCGGTTGTGGATCCAACAGAGGTAAAATATACCGACGTTGCACCAAACCAAATTGCATCCATTTCCGCATCCTTGATTCCATTCTTGGAACACGATGATGCAAACCGTGCCTTGATGGGCTCGAACATGATGCGTCAAGCCGTTCCATTGTTGAGACCAGATTCTCCAATCGTAGGTACTGGTTTGGAAAGACAAGTTGCTACCGATTCTCGAGTATTGATCAATGCAGAAGGAGATGGAGTTGTTGAGTATGTGGATGCACAAAAAATCACCATTAAGTACGATAGAACCGATGAAGAGCGCTTGGTAAGCTTTGACGAAGATTCTAAAACATACCAATTGGTGAAGTTTAGAAAAACCAACCAAGGAACCAGCATCAACTTGAAGCCGATTGTTAGAAAAGGCGACAAGGTGAAAAAAGGTCAGGTACTTTGTGAAGGATATGCTACCGAAAAAGGTGAATTGGCCTTGGGTAGAAACATGAAAGTGGCCTTTATGCCTTGGAAAGGATACAACTTTGAGGATGCTATCGTGATTTCGGAAAAAGTTGTTCGTGAGGATATCTTTACCTCTATCCACGTAGATGAGTATTCCTTGGAAGTAAGAGATACCAAATTGGGTGCAGAGGAATTGACCAACGATATTCCAAACGTATCCGAAGAGGCAACCAAGGATTTGGACGAGTACGGTATGATCCGTATCGGTGCAGAAGTAAAGCCTGGTGATATTTTGATCGGGAAGATTACTCCTAAAGGAGAATCCGATCCAACTCCGGAAGAAAAACTGTTGCGTGCCATTTTTGGTGATAAAGCAGGTGATGTAAAAGATGCTTCATTAAAAGCTTCTCCATCATTAAGAGGTGTTGTAATCGACAAGAAATTGTTCTCTCGCTCTATTAAGGACAAAAGAAAACGTTCTGAAGATAAGGAGGCCATCGCAAGATTGGAGTTGGATTACGAAGTGAAGTTCCAACAGCTGAAAGATGAATTGATCGAGAAATTGTTCAGTTTGATCAGCGGAAAAACATCACAAGGAGTAATCAACGATTTGGGTGAAGAAGTACTTCCGAAAGGAAAGAAATACACCATCAAAATGTTGAACGCTGTTGACGATTTCGCTCACTTAGTTGGTGGAAGCTGGACAACAGATGACGATACCAACACATTGGTGGCCGATTTGTTGCACAACTACAAAATCAAGTTGAACGATATTCAAGGTAACCTGAGAAGAGACAAGTTTACCATCTCCGTAGGGGATGAGCTTCCTGCAGGTATCATGAAATTGGCCAAAGTTTACATCGCTAAAAAGCGTAAGCTTAAAGTAGGTGATAAAATGGCGGGTCGTCACGGTAACAAAGGTATCGTTGCCCGTATCGTTCGTCAAGAAGATATGCCGTTCTTGGAAGATGGAACCCCAGTGGATATTGTATTGAACCCACTTGGTGTACCTTCAAGGATGAACATTGGTCAGATTTACGAAACCGTATTGGGTTGGGCCGGACAAAAATTGGGTCAGAAATATGCTACTCCGATTTTCGATGGTGCATCATTGGACGAGATCAACAAGCTTACCGATGAAGCAGGTGTTCCAAGATTTGGACACACTTTCCTTTACGACGGTGGAACAGGTCAGCGTTTTGATCAACGGGCAACCGTTGGGGTTATCTACATGTTGAAACTAGGTCACATGGTAGATGACAAGATGCACGCAAGATCTATTGGACCATACTCATTGATCACTCAGCAACCATTGGGTGGTAAGGCACAGTTCGGTGGCCAGCGTTTTGGAGAGATGGAAGTTTGGGCATTGGAAGCCTACGGAGCATCATCTACCCTAAGAGAAATATTGACCGTTAAGTCGGATGATGTTATCGGAAGGGCCAAAACGTATGAGACCATTGTAAAAGGTGAGACCATGCCAGAACCTGGGTTGCCAGAATCTTTCAACGTATTGATGCACGAACTTAAAGGTTTGGGCTTGGATATCAGATTGGAAGAATAGAACACTATATTACATTAATTATATCATCACCATATTGTTATGGCTAGAATAAAAGATAATAACGCACAAAAAAGGTTCAATAAAATTTCCATCGGATTGGCTTCTCCAGAGTCTATCTTGGCCGAATCCCGTGGAGAGGTATTGAAACCTGAAACCATAAACTATAGAACGCACAAGCCTGAGCGTGATGGATTGTTCTGCGAGCGTATTTTTGGTCCTGTAAAGGATTACGAATGTGCCTGTGGTAAGTACAAGAGAATCCGTTACCGTGGAATCGTTTGTGATCGTTGTGGTGTTGAAGTAACGGAGAAGAAAGTACGTAGGGATCGAGTAGGACACATTAACCTTGTTGTTCCTGTAGCGCATATCTGGTACTTCCGTTCACTGCCAAACAAAATTGGATACCTTTTGGGATTGCCTTCCAAAAAGTTGGACATGATCATTTACTACGAAAGGTATGTGGTAATCCAGCCAGGTATAGCCAAAGGTCCAGAAGGTGAGGAAATCCATAAAATGGATTTCTTGACCGAGGAGGAATATTTGAACATCTTGGAGTCTATTCCTACTGAAAATCAGTATTTGGAAGACACAGACCCCAACAAGTTCATTGCCAAAATGGGTGCCGAGTGTTTAATCGATCTATTGTCCAGAATCGATTTGGAGCAATTGTCGTACGAACTACGTCACAAGGCAAACACCGAAACATCAAAACAGCGTAAAACCGAAGCCTTGAAGCGTCTTCAGGTAGTAGAAGCTTTACGTGAGTCGCAAGGAAACAGGGAGAACAATCCAGAATGGATGATCATGAAAGTGATTCCGGTGATTCCACCAGAATTACGTCCATTGGTGCCGTTGGACGGTGGTCGTTTTGCGACATCCGATTTGAACGACTTGTACCGTAGGGTAATTATCCGTAACAACCGTTTGAAGCGTTTGATGGAAATCAAGGCACCAGAGGTGATTTTGAGGAACGAAAAACGTATGCTTCAGGAAGCAGTGGATTCCCTTTTCGATAACACGAGAAAAGCATCTGCGGTAAAAACAGAATCTAACAGACCATTAAAGTCCCTTTCTGATTCTTTGAAAGGTAAGCAAGGTCGTTTCCGTCAAAACCTTTTGGGTAAACGTGTGGACTACTCCGCTCGTTCCGTAATCGTTGTTGGGCCGGAATTGAAATTGTACGAATGTGGTCTTCCAAAAGATATGGCGGCCGAACTTTACAAACCTTTCATCATCCGTAAGTTGATAGAAAGAGGTATAGTAAAGACCGTTAAATCCGCGAAAAAGATTATAGACAAGAAAGAGCCCGTAGTTTGGGATATTCTTGAAAACGTCCTTAAAGGACACCCTGTATTGTTGAACCGCGCCCCCACATTGCACCGATTGGGTATCCAAGCGTTCCAGCCTAAACTTATCGAAGGTAAGGCGATTCGTTTGCACCCATTAGCGTGTACCGCATTTAACGCGGATTTTGATGGGGACCAGATGGCAGTTCACTTGCCATTGGGGCCAGAGGCCATTTTGGAAGCTCAATTGTTGATGTTGGCTTCACAGAACATCCTTAACCCAGCGAACGGTTCTCCGATTACTGTACCATCTCAGGATATGGTCTTGGGATTGTACTATATGACCAAGCATAAAAAATCTACTCCAGAAGAGCCTGTATTAGGTGAAGGTTTGACTTTCTATTCTTCTGAAGAAGTGGAGATTGCCTTCAACGAGAAAAAAGTTTCGCTTAACGCCGGAATCAAGGTAAGGGCCAAGGACTTTAACGAAGAAGGTGAATTGGTATATCAAATCATTGAAACCACGGTAGGTCGTGTATTGTTCAACACAGAAGTGCCGGAACAAGCAGGATTCATCAACCAAGTATTGAACAAGAAAGCCCTTAGAAATATTATCGGGGATATTCTTGCGGTGACCGATGTACCTACAACGGCTGATTTCTTGGATAAGATCAAGGCTATGGGATACGACTTCGCCTTTAAAGGTGGATTGTCCTTTAGTTTAGGTGATATTATCATCCCTGCCGAAAAGCAGGATATGATCGGCGAAGCCAACGAGCAAGTCGATGGTATTATGATGAACTATAACATGGGTCTTATCACCAACAACGAGCGTTACAACCAGGTAATCGACGTTTGGACATCTACCAATGCTATGTTGACCGAGTTGGCCATGAAGCGAATTCGTGAGGACAAGCAAGGATTCAACTCTGTGTATATGATGTTGGATTCTGGTGCGAGGGGTTCCAAAGAGCAGATTCGTCAGTTGACCGGTATGCGTGGTTTGATGGCCAAGCCTAAAAAATCTACCGCAGGTGGTGGTGAAATTATCGAAAACCCGATTCTTTCCAACTTTAAGGAAGGTCTATCGATTTTGGAATACTTTATCTCTACCCACGGTGCGCGTAAAGGTCTTGCGGATACCGCTTTGAAAACTGCGGATGCTGGATACTTGACCCGTCGTTTGGTGGATGTTTCACAGGATGTTATCGTTAACAGCGAGGATTGTGGAACCTTGAGAGGTATCGAAGTGGAAGCTTTGAAGAAAAATGAAGAAGTTGTTGAAACCTTAGGTGAGAGAATCTTGGGTAGGGTATCCTTACACGATGTGTACAACCCATTGACCGAAGAACTTGTCCTAAGAGCAGGGCAGGAAATCAATGAAGTTGATGTTAAAAGGGTAGAAGCAGCCCCAATCGAGAAGATAGAAGTAAGATCGCCATTAACATGTGAGGCGCCACAAGGTATTTGCGCCAAATGTTATGGACGTAACCTTGCTACCAATAAAATGGTTCAAAGAGGTGAGGCTGTAGGTGTTGTTGCTGCGCAGTCCATCGGTGAGCCTGGTACACAGTTGACATTGCGTACCTTCCACGTAGGAGGTATTGCAGGTAACATCTCAGAGGACAACAAATTGGAATCCAAATTTGATGGTATTGCAGAAATCGAAGACCTAAGGGTCGTAGAAGGAGAAAATAATGAAGGTGGAAAAACCAACATCGTCATCTCTAGAACATCCGAGGTTAAGATTGTTGATCCAAAAACAGGAATTACCCTAAGTACAAATAATATTCCTTATGGTTCTCAGTTGTACATTAAAAACGGTGAGAAAATAGCCAAGGGAACTGTAATTTGTGAGTGGGATCCATATAATGGTGTAATTGTTTCCGAGTTCTCTGGAGAGATAGCTTACGAAAACATTGAGCAAGGGGTTACCTACCAAGTAGAAATCGATGAACAGACCGGTTTCCAAGAAAAAGTAATTTCTGAAAGTAGGAACAAGAAACTTATTCCAACCTTGTTGATCAAAGATGGAAAAGGTGAAACATTGCGTTCGTACAACTTGCCAGTTGGTTCCCACCTAATGATCGATGACGGTGAGAAAGTGAAGGAAGGTAAGATTTTGGTGAAAATCCCACGTAAATCTGCTAAGGCAGGGGATATTACCGGAGGTCTTCCAAGGGTAACCGAGCTTTTCGAAGCACGTAACCCATCCAACCCTGCCGTTGTATCCGAGATTGATGGTGTTGTTTCCTTTGGTAAGATCAAGCGTGGTAACCGCGAAATCATTATTGAATCTAAGACAGGTGATATCAAAAAGTACTTGGTTAAATTGTCCAACCAGATTTTGGTCCAGGAGAACGACTACGTACGTGCCGGTATGCCATTGTCAGATGGTTCAATTACCCCAGAGGATATCTTGGCCATTAAAGGACCATCTGCAGTACAGCAATACTTGGTGAACGAGGTGCAGGAAGTATATCGTTTACAGGGTGTAAAGATCAACGATAAGCACTTTGAGGTTGTTGTTAGGCAAATGATGCGTAAAGTTAAGATTCAAGATCCAGGTGATACCATTTTCTTGGAGAATCAATTGGCACACAAAGATGACTTTATCAACGAGAACGATGAGATTTTCGGTAAAAAAGTTGTTGAGGACGCTGGTGATTCCGAAAGGTTGAAACCAGGACAGATAGTAACAATACGTGAGCTAAGGGATGAGAACTCTATTCTTAGAAGAGAGGACAAGACCTTGGTGGTTGCAAGGGATGCAGTTGCTGCAACGGCAACACCTATCTTGCAAGGTATTACAAGAGCATCATTGCAGACCAAGTCGTTTATTTCGGCTGCATCGTTCCAGGAAACTACAAAAGTATTGAACGAAGCTGCTGTTAGCGGTAAAGTTGATACCTTGGAAGGTCTGAAAGAGAATGTAATCGTAGGACATAAGATTCCGGCCGGTACCGGTATGAGGGATTATGACAGTATCATTGTAGGTTCCAAAGAGGAGTACGATGAGATCATGGCCCGAAAAGAGGAATTCAAATTCTAAATAAAAACAAACCCTGGCCTTTAGGTCGGGGTTTTTCTTTTTAAGATAAATACAATATGGCTGAAGAAAAGAAAAATCAGAAGCAGATTAATATAGAGTTGGACGAGAAAACAGCAGAAGGAACATATTCCAATCTGGCCATTATCAACCACTCAGTATCCGAGTTTGTAGTGGACTTTATTAGCTTGATGCCCGGTGCTCCTAAAGCAAAGGTGAAAAGCAGAATAATCCTAACACCCCAACATGCCAAAAAATTGCTCAAGGCATTGAATGAAAATGTGAGTAGGTTCGAAAATGCCCACGGAACTATACAGGACTATGAGCAACCAGCAATCCCATTGAATTTTGGCCCTACAGGGGAAGCATAGGGAACCCTGTCCAGAAATCTTAAAATCGTAATTCTGAATTTATTTCAGAACCACGTTCATTCCATCAATCAGCAGGTTTTCATGAGAACATGAAACAAGTTTAGGCTGATGATGCATTTCTGGACAGGTGCTTTTTTATGTTAACCATCCTTTTACAATACCCTTTTTCGAAAATGAAATAAGGTAAATTCCAATTACAATAACAATTACCGGCATAGCATAAGTGGAAGGTCCAAATGCTTCAACAGCGTTGGAAATAAACAACCAATGGATAAATTGTGCCAATGCAGCAATCAATGAGATAATAAAAAGGGGTCTTGCCCATTTTTTACGCAGTAAAAGAGCGATACAGGCGAGGGTTCCAGAAAAAACTGCAATGGCAAAAGCTGCAGTGGCCCAAGCAGGTATGCCTTCGAAAGCTTCTCGTTGTGCTTGATTCAAAGTCTCTAAAATAGCCTGCTGGTTAAAGGCTTGATTAAGATAATTGAAAACACCCATTAAATTCCATAAAAGCGCGATAACACTTACTACCCAGAACCAAGTTGGTGGTTTTACTGAAGTCGTCATAATTTGATTATTTAATTGGTTATACCAATCAATGTACAAAAAAAAGAAATATGAACTATATAATCAATTCGTTTTCAGCTTGGTAGGCATTGGTCTAAGAGGTGGTTATTCAAACTCAGAAGTATAGTGCAATTTTACCGAAGGATATTTTTGTTGTGTCATTTGCAATGAAAATGGTGAATCGGCTAAAAACACCAACTGACCTCTTTTATCGATGGCCAAAAACTTTTGCTTTACACGTTTAAATTCCTTGAACTCTTCATTGTTTTCGTCCTCTGCCTCTACCCAACATGCTTTGTGAACCGGAAAATTCTCGTAGGTACATTTAGCGCCATATTCATGTTCCAATCGATATTGGATAACTTCATATTGTAGTGCGCCAACCGTTCCGATTACCTTTCTTCCGTTCATTTCCAATGTGAACAACTGAGCGACCCCTTCATCCATCAATTGATCAATGCCTTTGTATAATTGCTTTGCTTTCATTGGGTCGGCATTGTTTATATACCTAAAATGTTCAGGAGAAAAACTAGGAATTCCTTTATAATGCAGTTCTTCCCCACTGGTCAAAGTATCACCGATCTTAAAGTTTCCTGTATCGTGCAGTCCAACTATGTCGCCAGGATAGGAAATGTCCACGATTTCCTTTTTCTCCGCAAAGAAGGCGTTTGGGCTGGAGAACTTCAGTTTTTTACCCTGCCTCACATGTAAATATGGAGTATTGCGCTCAAAAGTTCCGGAAACAATCTTAACGAAAGCTAATCTATCCCGATGATTAGGATCCATATTGGCATGAATTTTAAAAACAAAACCAGAGAAATCTTTTTCATCAGCCTTCACCAATCGTTCTTCGGCCTTTTTTGGGCGGGGGGGAGGGGCAATATCCACAAAGCAGTCCAATAGTTCGCGCACACCAAAATTGTTCAGGGCAGAACCAAAAAATACAGGTTGCAGTTCACCTTTTAAGTATGCCTCTTTATCAAAATCAGGATAAACGCCATCCACAAGTTCCAAATTGCCACGTAGCTCTTCGGCAGCTTTGGCACCTATTATTTTTTCAAGTTCAGGGTTGTTGAGGTTATCGAAGGCAATGGTTTCCTCGATATTTTTTTTGTTATCACCACTAAAAAGGTTGATGTTCTTTTCGTAGATGTTGTAGATTCCTTTAAAATCATATCCCATTCCAATGGGGAAACTTAAAGGGGTTACGGTCAACCCCAATTTCTGTTCCACCTCATCCAATAGATCAAAGGCATCTTTACCTTCACGATCCAACTTATTGATGAAAACAATCATGGGGATATTTCGCATACGACAGACCTCTACAAGTTTTTCGGTCTGTTCCTCTACACCTTTTGCCACATCGATTACAACAATAACACTATCCACAGCGGTTAGGGTTCGGAAGGTATCTTCGGCAAAGTCTTTGTGTCCCGGTGTGTCCAGAATGTTTATTTTCTTGTCTTTATAAATAAATGCCAAAACCGAAGTAGCAACCGATATTCCCCTTTGGCGCTCTATTTCCATAAAATCACTCGTAGCCGACTTTTTGATTTTATTGCTTTTTACGGCACCAGCTTCTTGAATCGCGCCACCAAATAAAAGTAATTTTTCGGTCAGGGTAGTTTTTCCGGCATCTGGGTGGGAAATGATACCAAAGGTTCTTCGTTTTGCTATTTCCTTTTGAAATTCCATCAACAAAAATTTCGGCAAAAATAATGGATTTAAATTTTTTGCGGCGCATTTTGCCAATGAATCGATATTGTTAATATTATTGGAAAAAAATAAAGGAATTAAGGCAGTCAAAATAAAAAAGAGAAGTATTTTTCGCCCGTTTTAATAACACTGACCATTCTAGAAGGATTATATCTTCGTGAAACATACAGAAGAGGTAAGTAATGATGAGGAAAGTGCCTTTTATCGATTAAAATAGGAGGTAGGGGCCAAATGGTTTAATTATGTGACGTGATTGTGTCAACATGTGTCATATGGACCAGTGACATTAGAACAAACAAGAAAACCCCAATTTTCTTACAATTACGAGAACTACTTTTTGCCATGGTGATAGTTGACCAAAACTTATCATTTATGGACAAAATTACTTTTGTGAGACTAAAGAATCGACTAGTCCAAAAGGCCATCCTTGCGATGGGCATTTTGGTGTTTGGACTTGCTCCATCCTTTAGTGCTGCCAATATTAATGGTTTTACATTCTCCTTAGGTCTGGATACCGATAACGGGCAGGCCAACCAACCCCATGGTACCGGTTTTCAACCGGATTCCTTATGGAATCCGTTATCCATATTCCAAAGTAATCAAGATTGTGATGGTGATGGGGTGACTTGTGAACAAGAAAATATAGATGGGACCGATCCAAATGATCCATGTGATTTTATATTAGAACATCAGAACTGTGCGCCATCCCAAAATTGGAAAAATTCGGACTGCGATGGTGATGGCGTGACCAATGGAAAGGAAAAAGAGGACGGGACCGATCCATTGGATCCCTGTGATTTTATACTGGAACACCAAAATTGTTCCATTCCAAATACATGGAAGAATATGGATTGCGATGGTGATGGTGTGACTAATGGGAAGGAAAAAGAAGATGGGACAGACCCGTTGGATCCCTGTGATTTTATACTGGAACACCAAAATTGCTCTCCATCCCAAGAATGGAAGAATATGGATTGCGACGGTGATGGCGTGACCAATGGAAAGGAAAAAGAGGACGGGACTGATCCATTGGATCCATGTGACTTTATACTGGAGCACCAAAATTGCTCTCCATCCCAAGAATGGAAAAATCTGGATTGCGATGGTGATGGGGTGACCAACGGAGATGAAAAGGAAGATGGAACAGATCCACTAGATCCATGCGATTATAATCCAGAAAGTATAACCTTGCCACAATCAGCGAATTGGGATGCACTTGATTGCGATGATGATGGAAACCCTAATGAAACCGACCCAAACCCATTGACAGCAAATGCCAAAGATGATTTTGGATCGACCTCCGCAATTACCGAAGTAGCAATAAATATTTTGGAGAATGATGATTTTCTTCCCAATAACGCACCGAACAATGTGGGTGTTACCAACATATCCAGAATTGGCGGGGATGCTACCGGAACAGTAAGCTTTAATAACGAGACTGGTTTTGTGAACTATACCCCAATAGAGTCTGAATCTAATTCTACAGTAACTATAGTTTACCAAGTGTGTAACGTATTGCCCGATCCAAGTGTGTGTGCAACGGCAACAATTTATATAGAAATTGGTGCTAATACCTTGGATGCGGTGGACGATACCTATACAGTGGGAGTAGGAAATGGAGGAACAATCCCGAACAGCAATGTTTTGACCAACGATACGTACAATGGAGGGTCGGTAACCCTTGCAGATGTTGTTTTGACCTCTACACCGACCGATCAGCTCATTATCAATGCAGACGGAACTGTTGAAGTAGTTTCCGGAACCGAAGCAGGCACCTATACCATTGAATATACTATTTGCGATGTTATGGACGTCAATAATTGTGATACAGCAACGGTTACTGTTGAAATTTCGCAAGGCACGGGGAACAGTATAGATGCCGCGGACGATACCTTTACTGCAGAAGTAGGAGAGGACGGAACAATCCCGAACAGCAATGTTTTGACCAACGATACGTACAATGGAGGGTCGGTAACCCTTGCAGATGTTGTTTTGACCTCTACACCGACCGATCAGCTCATTATCAATGCAGACGGAACTGTTGAAGTAGTTTCCGGAACCGAAGCAGGCACCTATACCATTGAATACACTATTTGTGATGTTATGGATGTCAATAATTGTGATACCGCTACGGTCACTGTGGAGGTAGTTGAAGGTGCGGATAATGTAATCGATGCCGTGGATGATACCTATAATACTGGAATAGGTGGGGGAGTTATAGCCAATGGCAATGTGCTATCAAATGATACCCTAAACGATGGTTCCATATCCATAATCGATGTTATACTTACATCTACACCAACAAACGAACTATCAATTGAGGATGATGGTAGTATAAGGGTGTTCCCAAATACGCCAATTGGTACATATACGATAGAATATACCATTTGTGAAGCGGCCAACCAGAACAATTGCGACACAGCTACGGTTACAGTAATTGTTGAGGAAATCGAGGTAAATCAGATGTTGACGCCCAACGGTGATCTCAAGAACGATTTCCTATTTATTAGAGGAGTAGAGTATATTAAGTCAAGTACCCTGAAAATATTCAACCGCTGGGGAACCCAAGTGTTTGAAAGTGCCAATTACGATAACGTGAGCAATGTTTTCGATGGAAGGGTTAGAGGTAAATCGGCCCTAAGCGTTAACGACTACCTTCCGGCAGGAGTTTATTTTTATATTTTTAACTATGAAACCGCCCAAGGAAGTTTCACGGATTCCGAATACATTTATATAAGCAGGTAACTTTTTGATAGAATGATAAAGAAGCATTTTTTAATAACATTGTTGTTTATTGGAGCGATTACTACAGGCGCAATGGCCCAGCAGGATGCACAATATACACAATACATGTACAATACTTTGAGTGTCAATCCTGCTTACGCTGGCTCAAGAGGTCAGCTAAGTTTTGCCGGATTGTACCGCTCGCAATGGGTAGGTTTGGACGGAGCCCCGGAAACCTTCACCTTAAATCTACATTCGCCCATACGTAACAGTAGATTGGGATATGGGATTTCCGTTGTGAACGATAATATTGGCGATGGAGTGGTACAAGAAACCTATCTGGACGCTGTAGTTTCCTATACTATTGATGTTTCCATGGACGCTAAACTATCCTTTGGATTAAAAGCTGGAGGAAATATGTTGAGTCTCGACTTCAATAAGCTGCGAAATTTTGACCAAGAAGTTGTCAATCAAAATAATATTGATAATAGGTTTAATCCAAATTTTGGACTGGGCATCTATTATCACACAGATAAATTTTATGCAGGTATTTCTACACCTAATGTGTTGGAATCCGAATATTTTGATAATGACAATTCTGATGATGGTGTCAATTTTCTTTCAGCGGAGCGAATGAATGTTTATTTGATTACTGGATATGTGTTCGATATTGGTGCCGATTTGCAATTTAAACCGGCGTTGCTCACCAAAGCCGTTGCTGGAGCACCATTGCAGGTAGATCTTTCGGCCAGTTTTCTATTCGCAGATAGGTTCAGTTTCGGGGCGGCTTACCGTTGGGATGCCGCAGTAAGTGGTTTGGTAGGATTTCAAGTCACCGACCAGATTATGTTGGGATTGGCCTATGATCGCGAAACCACGGAATTGGGCGGAACACAGTTTAACGATGGTTCTTTTGAAGTATTCCTAAGGTTGGAATTATTAAAATCCTTCCAGAGAACCATATCACCAAGATTCTTTTAATATAGATTGGAATGCTGAAAAGATTACTCACATTATTGATTATAATTTGCGGATGTTTTGTTAAAGTGTCGGCCCAGCAAGATAGTATTCCCGACAAGCAGCTGGTCAGGATAATGGAAAAGGCGGACGAACGCTACAATCAATATTCCTTTAGTCCGGCAATAGATATTTACAAAAAAGTTCTGGACAAAGGCTATACTTCTTCTGATTTGTTGAAAAAGCTGGCGAATTCCTATTACTTCAACGCTAAATACAAAGAAGCAGCGGAAATCTACAAAAAATTGGAAGAAACATACCCTGATGAGATGTCGGTGGAAGATGTGTTCCGATATGCACAAAGTTTAAAGTCGGAAGGTGATTATGATGGAGCGGCCAAAATTATGGGCAATTTTAGGGAAATGACTTCTACCATGATAGACTTTAACGAAGACTACATGGCAAAGATTGAAAAGAATTCGGGTAGATACTCGGTTAAGCAGTTCCCTTATAACAGTAAGTATTCCGATTTCGCTGCAGCCTATTACGAGGAAGGGCTCATTTTCGCCTCTGACCGAGATACTGGGAATTTTGCAAGATACCGGCACACATGGAACGCAAGGGATTTTCTGGATTTGTATAAAGTAAATGCCGATAGCGCATCCAATAATAAAGTGGTAAAGTTGGGAGGAGAGGTAAATACCAGGTTGCACGAGTCCACTTCGGTAGTTTCCAAAGATGGAACTATCATGTACTTTACACGTAATAATTTCTTTGATGGAAGAAAGAAAAAGGATGAAGAAGGAATAATCAGGCTAAAAATATATAGTGCAGAAAATATTGATGGTGAATGGACAAATATTGTTGAACTGCCATTTAACAGCGATTCGTATTCCGTGGCCCATCCCATGTTGAGTCCCGATGGCAAAAAACTCTATTTCGTATCCGACATGCCGGGGAGTTTAGGGGAATCGGATATTTTTGTTACCGAGATTATAGGAGATGGTACTTATGGGCCAATCAAAAATTTAGGGAGCAATATCAATACCATAGCAAGAGAAACTTTTCCTTTTATTTCTGCCGACGGCGTGCTGTATTTTTCTTCAGATGGACATCAAGGATTAGGGGGATTGGATGTTTTTGCCACTAAAATCACGTACAATGATTACACACAACCAGTGGTCAACGTGGGAAAACCTATCAACACCCCAAAGGACGATTTTTCATACATATACAATTCGGGGAACCAAACAGGATATTTCTCATCAAACCGTGATGGAGGAATGGGGGATGATGATATTTACGAGTTTGTAGAGAACGAACCCCTAATGCTGGACTGTATCCAAGAAGTTACTGGAACCGTTCGGGACAGAATATCAAATGAGGTGTTGGCAGGAGCCACCGTAAAAATAATTGATGAAGAAAACAATGAAGTTTCTTCTACCATAACAGATTCCAACGGAAATTATATTTTAGAACTGGATTGTTCCAAAGGTAATTTTGTCCGGGCTTCAAGGGATGGTTATGTTCCTTCGGAAGAATATTTGCCCATATCCGATGGGAAACCAAAAATCGTGGATTTTTATCTAGAACGCGACCTGGTTACCGGAGGTTTTGGGGACGATTTGGCAAAACTTCTTCAGTTGAGTACGATTTACTTTGATTTGAATAAACATAACATTAGGCCGGACGCAGAAATTGAAATTCAAAAAGTAATCGTGGCCATGGAAAAATATCCAAGCTTAAAAATTAAGGTAAACTCGCATACCGATAGCCGCGGAATAGATGCATACAATCTTTGGTTATCGCAAAAAAGAGCAGAATCAACAGTTGACTATATGATATCCAAAGGAATATCTGCAGAAAGATTACAAGGAGAAGGTTTCGGGGAGACCCGATTGGTAAACGATTGTGCTAATGGGGTACAATGCTCCGAAGAACGGCATCAGCTCAATAGAAGGTCGGAATTCATAATTTATGAATAAGCCTTGATTCTCGAGACATTTTTAAAACGACCCTTTCTGTAAAAAGGGTCGTTTTTTTATGGTACTACATTTAATATTTCCATAAAGATTATACTTATCCAAATAAAACATTGGATTGAAAAATTGTAGGATTTCACCTATGATTTTGGTCGATATAATTGGGCTCATCGACGAAATGTCTTAAAAAAAATATAAAAAAATAGAGGGCTAACCTCAATTATTAAGGACTAGGCCGTAGGATTTTATGCGTTCACAACAATTATTTTCTACGGTTATATGTCTGGGTAATTTTGTTGGGTAATTAAAATTAGGTGTATTCCGTATTGTAAGGAACTCCATCATTTTAATCGTTTGATTACAACAAAAACACAAAAAATAAACTCTCAACTAATAGTAGCCTCATGAAAAAGAGCATTCTAGCCCTATTATTCCTTCTTTTTACAGGAATTGCCTTTTCTCAAACTACCGTTACCCTCCAAGATCAATGTGATTGTGAGGTCCTCAAAGGAACAGATGTTTCCAGCCCCGGCGCAGTGACCCCGACAGGAGCGGATTTGGGAGATATTTACGTAAACACGAATACAGGAACCATATATTTTTGGGACGGTAATTCATGGGAGCTTACCGCTACTGATGACCAACAATTGACCGGATTCAATTTTGATGGTGTTACAAATACACTATCATTAACATTAGAGAACGGAGGCACTGTAAACGTTGATTTGAGTAGTTTAAGCGATGTTTTTACAGATACAAATACGACCATAACATCATTCGGGATAGATGGTACAAACACAAACCTTGTAATCACTGATTCCGAAACAAACACTTTCGCTGTGGCGTTGGCGGACTTAGCGGCTTTGATCAATACAGATGATCAAACACTTACTGAGGTTTTATCGCAAGGCAATGATGCTGGTGGAGCTACAATAACCAATTTGGCTGTTCCCGCCAATCCACAAGATGCCGCTACGAAGGCATATGTGGACAGTGTGGCGGACGACGACATCACGGGAG
>JAAEZN010000053.1 GCA_018222835.1 Algicola sp.
GGGCTCGGAGATGTGTATAAGAGACAGGTATAGTTGTATGCCCAACGAAACCGGTGGGATTGTGGATGACCTTATTATCTATAGGATCAAAGAAGAAACCTACCTTTTGGTGGTGAATGCAGCAAATATTGAGAAAGATTGGAACCATATTTCCAAGTACAATGAAGCCATAGGTGCGGAAATGCGAAATATTTCTGACGATTATTCCCTGTTGGCCATCCAAGGACCAAAAGCTGTGGAGGCAATGCAATCGTTGACTTCAGTGGATTTGTCCGCCATTAAATTCTACAACTTTGTTGTAGGCGATTTTGCAGGCATAGAACACGTAATTATTTCTGCTACAGGTTATACGGGTTCAGGTGGATTTGAAATTTACTGTAAGAATTCAGAAGTAAAGCAAGTTTGGGACAAAGTTTTCGAAGCTGGTGCCGATTTTGGCATAAAGCCCATTGGTTTGGCTGCACGCGATACACTACGTTTGGAAATGGGTTATTGCCTTTACGGAAACGATATTAACGATACCACTTCTCCTTTTGAAGCCGGTTTAGGGTGGATAACAAAATTCACCAAGGAATTTGTGAACAGTGAAAATCTTTCTAAAGAAAAAGCAGCAGGGTCAAAACGAAAGCTAGTGGCTTTTCAGATGGAAGAACGTGGCATCCCAAGAGCTGGATATACTATTTTGGATGCCAATGGCAACCAAATCGGAGAAGTAACCTCTGGAACCATGTCACCATCCTTATCCAAGGGAATAGGTTTGGGTTATGTTTCTACGGAGCATGCAGCTTTGGATAGCAACGTGTACATCCAGATTAGAATAAACAAAGTACCTGCAACCATTGTAAAATTGCCGTTTTATAAAAATACGTAAGTAGCTTTTGGATAAAAAAAAGATATTGATACTAGGAGCGAGTGGATTTGTAGGCAATGCCATTTACAAAGAGCTTTGCTCCTATTTTGATACCTATGGCACCTATTTTACCAATCGTTCCTTTGCTTTGAACAAGCAGTTTTTACGATACGATTTGGAGGAGGATGATATTTTCCAGGTTTTAGAGTGTGTTAAACCCGATGTAATCGTATCGGCCTTGCGAGGAAACTTTCCCGCACAAATACAGGCTCATCAACACTTGATGGAGTATTTGATCAAGACCAATGCCAAGTTGTACTTTATCTCGTCTGCCAATGTTTTTGATGCCTATAGCAAATTCCCGTCGTATGAACACGACAAAACTTTGTCGTTGAGCGTTTACGGTCGCCTAAAAATCAAAATAGAGAACATGATGATGCGTTTGCCCAAAGGGAAAGCGGCCATTCTTAGAGTTCCCATGGTTTTTGGCAATGCTTCACCCCGGATAAAGGAGCTAAAGGAACTTATAGACAACAAAGAACCCATAGAAGTCTTTCCCAACCTGATCATTAATGTGACCAACGATGATAGGCTTACCCAACAAATCCACTACCTCATCAATAGGAACAAGACAGGTATTTATCATTTAGGCAGCAGTGACCTTATCCAGCACGAAGAGTTTATAAAAGAGATAATCTCACATTTGGGCAACTATCATCCTGTATACAAAAGGGTGTACACCACCAACGAAGATCGTTATCTCGCTGCTTTGCCAAAGGACAATATCCTGCCCAAGAATTTACGCATTAGTTGCCAGGAGATAATCGACCACCATCTACCGGTCTAGTTTTTCTTTCCTTGTTTAATTCGTTATCTTTTCTAAAAACTGAATATGGAGAAACTGAGCAAAAATCAAATTGAGCAGGCATTAAAAAAGCTGCCGGGCTGGCTTTTGGAAGATGAAATGATCAAAAAAACATTCACATTTGGTGATTTTAAAGAAGCTTTTTCCGCAATGACCCGAATTGCCTTTGAATGCGAAGCGCAGAATCATCATCCTAACTGGGAAAACGTGTACGATACTCTTATTATAAAGCTGAACACACACGATGCGAATGGCATCACCCAAAAGGATATCGACCTAGCCAAAACCATCGAAAACATAATAGAACAAAGTTGAAAACATTCAACTTGACAAAGGGGCATTTTTTGCTAAATTTGCCTTCATCCAGAATTTAAGATTTTATGGGAAGAGCGTTCGAATTTAGAAAAGCACGAAAAATGAAACGTTGGGCGGCTATGTCCAAAGCGTTTACACGAATTGGAAAGGATATCGTAATGGCCGTCAAGGAAGGTGGCCCCGATCCCGATGCCAATGCCAAGCTCCGTGCCGTAATTCAGAATGCCAAGGCGGTAAACATGCCCAAGGACAATATTGAAAGGGCTATTAAAAGAGCTTCCGATAAAAATCAAGGAGATTACAAAGAGGTCCTTTTTGAAGGTTATGCTCCACATGGCATTGCCATATTGATCGAAACCGCTACCGACAACAACACAAGAACCGTTGCCAATATCCGCAGCTATTTTAATAAATGTAACGGGAGCTTGGGCACTTCTGGTTCTGTTGAATTTATGTTCGACCATACTTGCAATTTCACTATAAACAGTGAAGGATTAGATCCCGAAGAACTGGAACTGGAAATGATCGATTTTGGTGCTGAAGAAGTGTTCGTGGATGAAGACGGTATTCATATTTATGCACCTTTTGAAAACTTTGGAGCCATTCAAAAAGAGTTGGAATCGCGTGAAATCGAAATAATTTCCTCAGGATTTGACCGTATTCCGCAGGTGACCAAAGAGCTTAACGAAGAAGAGGCTGCCGATGTAGAAAAACTTTTAGAGAAAATCGAAGAAGATGACGATGTCCAGAACGTTTTTCATAGCATGAAGGAATAATTACCATATCCAAACAAAAATAAAAAGGGGCGTAATTTTTAAAATGCGCCCCTTCTTTATTTACAGCAAAGGTATTTTCCTAAGAGATACTTTGTGCAAGTTTAAGAATCTTATCAGCTAAAGACTGAATAGCTGCAGAATAGCGATTGTCCCACTCTTCCAATCTATCTGAAGAACTCAAGGAAATCTCATATTCCAAACCTGGCAAGATCCAAGACGCATAACCACTAAAAGGGTCCGTAGAGGCATATATAGATTTGAACCAAGAGCCATAATACATGCCCTTTTCATCGATAAAACTTTTCTCCAGCGCCAACAATTGCTTATTTATATCCTTGATTTCTTTTTTCGACAACGAACCCTTTGTCAAAATTTCAGATAGGGCTTTATCCAAAATCTCAGTGTTCTTATCCAGTACTGCGATGGATGCTTCAACTTTATCGAAACCTTGAAAATCTTTATCGAATGCCTTTATCTTTTTAACAGCATTGGCAAAGTGTCCCTTTAGATCAACGGAATATCTTTTTACATCATACGGAATTACTTCGGCATTGGCCAATCGAAGCGCCATTAAACCTGCCAATTGTTCTATTGTACCTCCCATTTTAAACTCGGGATCTACAAAAGTTTCATAAAAATGGAAGCTATCGTAGTTGGTGTGATACAATGTTGGTCCACCGGCACCTCCACTTAGGGATGGTACGCCAACGTGCATATAAAATCCGATGTGGTCGGAACCACCTCCCAAATTTCCAATTCTAGGTTCTTCTTTATCTCCTCTCCACTGGTCAAATAGCGAGTTATCCGTATAGGGATAATCCACTTTTTTGGACATTTCGGTAACTAGATTTTTTAACGTTGGTGAAGATGATGCTCCAAAGTTTTTACCGGAAACGCCTCCATCAAAGTTGAGATAGGCCACTGCCTTTGCTCCCAAGTCATCCCGTAATTGTTCTACCCATTCCGATGATCCGATCACTCCATGCTCCTCGGCATCCCAATGGGCGATCAGTATAGATCTTTTAGGGCCCATTCCTTTTTTTACGAGTTTCCCTATGGATTCGCTCAATCCCAAAAGCATTGCAGTACCACTGTTCGGGTCCGTAGCACCAAAAGCCCAAGCATCATAATGGCAGCCCAATATGATCCACTCATCTGGATACTCGGTTCCCTTAAAGGTTCCCACTACATTGCTTACTCGCACAAAATCTTTTGGCTGGTCCACTTTTAAGCGAACGGTAAGCTCCTCTCCTCCTTCCAATCTATATGTAAAGGGCAATCCACCTTGCCATTCGCTTGGTACCGATTTTCCTTTCATTCTACCAATAATTTCCTTTGCAGACCCGTAGGGCAATGGTAATACGGGAATAGTATGCAATGCTGCTTCGGATGGATCCATACGATCAACTTTCTTTTTGCCATCCAAAGGCAATGCTGGCTCAAAAGGTGTTAATGGATCGCCTTGGTAGTCCAAGGTCAGCACAGAACCACGCTGAATTCCACTTTCGTTATAATTGTGTCCGTCCGGGTACACCAAACCTTTCATATATCCACTATCCTCTGGATCCGTGTACATAATAAGTCCCACAGCTCCGTACTGTTCTGCAAACTTGGCCTTATAGCCCCGGAAATTGCGACCATAGCGAGCTATAACTATCTTACCTTTTACAGCAACGCCCATTTCCTCCAGCTTTTCAAAATCTTCTTTGGTCCCATAGTTGGCGTAAACCACAGTAGAGGTAACATCTCCACTACCAGAATAAGCATTCCATCCTTTTTCCAAGGTTGGGTCCGAGGAAAACTTGTCCTCTGCCAAGATATCTTCTTGTTGGTTCAAAGGCATGCGAAGTGGGGTGACCAATTCTACGGCAGAACTCCCTCCCGTTGTGGTCATATATATGTCGTAAGGATATAATTTTACATCCATTCCCGCTTTTTCCATCACATCTACCATGTATGCCGCCACTTTTTCGTTGGCTTCTGTTCCTGCAACATGAGGTCTTTCCGTTAATGTTTTTAGATGTTCGCGAAATTTTGGGTAATCGACCTGATTCTTAAAGGTTTCTTCCAGTTTTTCCTGATCCTGAAGCGAGGTGGGCGTATATCCCTGCCAATCTTGGGCCGAAATACTTGAAATCGACATTATACTTGCCGCGACAAATAGTTTAAAGCAATTCTTCGTTGAGTTTTTTTGCATCATAATTTGATTGGTTATTAGTTGCCTAAATATAAGATATTTCGGTATCTAAATTGTTCATCCATCAAAGTATCGACGGAATAAAACTCCAATTAAAAAGCAATGATAATCTTGAAAACTTCAGAACGAAATTTTCCAATCTTTAATGTTGTTTGCGATTGATTACCTAAAAACTATATTCGGGCACCTTGCCTTTTACCCCTTTGTAGAAATTATGGATTTTCTCAAAGTCATTTTCTTGGCTCTGGGCAGCAAAAAATGGCTTCCCTATCTTGATTTCCTTTTTGCCAAAATCAAAGGCGACCATTACAATGGGCACATTGGCCTTTTTTGCGATATGATAAAATCCCGTTTTTAATTGGTCCACCTTTTTTCGTGTGCCTTCTGGAGCAAGTGCAAACCTGAATACCTCCCTCTCATTAAAAATTTGAACAATGCTGTCCACGGTATTGGAATTTTTGGTTCGGTCGACAGGAGCCCCGCCGGTCCATCTAAAAAACCATCCGAAAGGTGGCTTAAAGAGACTCTTTTTGCCGATGTAATTGATTTCTTGGTTGATGACCTTTCGAATCAACAGCCCCAAAAAGAAATCCAACCAATGGGTATGGGGAACCACAATTACAACACATTTATCCACTTGGGGAAAAGAACCGTTGAGTTTCCACCCCAAAATTTTAAAGTATATGAATTTTGCAAGCCTATGCATGGCTTAAGATTATTTGTCCTTAATCGAGTACAAACTTTATATTTTTTGATATAAGGCCTGAAGCCGCTCCGGGGTCATGATTTTTTTCCAGTCCTTACCCAATGCATTTTCCCAAAGAGGCTCCAACCCCATTGAAACGTTCACCATTACATCAAAATCCTTTTGGGAAAGATCGGCACAAATACCCTTGGGCAAAACTATGTTATGTTTATCCATCATTTTATTGAACAGCCTCACCCCTTCTGGATAAAACTCTTCTAAATGTTGGAACACCAAGCAATTCCCAATGCCGTGTCTTATACCCAAAAGATAAGATAGTCCGTAGCTCATAGCATGTGCGACACCCACTTGTGAGTATGCAATGCTCATTCCCCCGTGCCAAGATGCCATCATTAACTTATCTCTGGATTCTTCTGGAGCAAGGTCGTTTAAGTACACCTCCATACAAAGCTCCATGGCTTTTTCGCCATAACTTTGGCTAAAGGCATTCAAATAAGTTCCTGTCAATGATTCCACACAATGAATAAAACAATCCATCCCTGTATAAAACCATTGCTCCTTGGGTACGGTTTTGGTAAAATCTGGATCTAAAAGTACTTGGTCAAACGTGGTAAAATCGGAATTTATCCCTAGCTTTTTTTCTGGCCCAAGCAATACCGTGGTTCGAGACACCTCTGCTCCGGTCCCGCTTATGGTGGGTATCCCAACATGATATAGTGCAGGATGATTAACCAAATCCCACCCTTGATAGTCTTTGGCCAATCCTTTGTTGTTCAACAGAATGGAAACGGCTTTTGCCAAATCCAGTAAAGTACCACCACCAATACCGATTATCCCGGAAGGAATCTCATCATATTTTTGTCGTATTTGTAAAACCAAAGCATCTACTTGAGCTGTTTTGGGTTCTTCGTCTGCAGAAATAAATATAACCTCATCGTTGAACATTAAGGGCAATGTTGATAAGAACTCACCATTCTCGAAAAAATCGTCGACCAAAAAAATAAAGGGTGCTTCCGAACTTTTGCGCATAGGCAACAAAACATCCCCCAATTGAGAAAAACTTCCTGAGCCAAAGATTACCTTCGGCACCATGGGAAAGTTCTTGTACATTGTTTTACGGGTTGGTGAGGTTTGTTGTTTTTTCAAGTTGTTCTCTGTCTTCATTAATTTTCCAAATACTTCAAAATATCTTTGATGTTATTTAATTTAAGATGGTTGTTCACAATTTCATCTTCGGCTACCATCTCATGCGCCCAAGTTGTGTGAAAAGGAACGTGCACTGCCTTTGCTCCTATATTGATAATTGGCAAAACATCTGATTTCAAGGAATTGCCTATCATTAAAAATTCGTTGACATCTATATTTAAATGTTCCAACAAATTACTGTAATTATTTTCTTTCTTTTCGCTAAGCACCTCCACATGATGAAAATATTTGGAAAGACCGGACTTCTCCAATTTTCGCTCTTGATCTAATAAGTCTCCTTTTGTTAGCACAATCAACCTATACTTGCCAACCAATCCAGAAAGCACTTCCTCTACGCCATCCAATAATTCTACCGGGTGCGCAATCATCTTTTTGCCAAGGTCCAAAATTTCTACAATGGTCTGCTGAGACACCTTATTATTGGAAAGGTCCAGAGCGGACTCGATCATGGAGAGCATAAAGCCTTTTATGCCATAGCCATAGGTTTCCAAGTTGGCCATTTCCATCTTGAAGAGTTCCTGATCGATTTTGTTCTTGGTTTCATAACAATCCAATAGATCTGCGAATTTTTCTTCCGTGTCCCTAAAATAGGTTTCGTTTACCCAAAGGGTATCGTCTGCATCAAATCCGATTACTTTTATATTGGAGAAATCTACTTCCATACCTTTCTTGCTCTTTCCAAATCTTCGGGTGTATCTATTTCAATACCTGTGACATGGGTTTCTACCATTTTTATTTTTTTGCCATACTCCAAAAAACGTATGGCCTCAATTTTTTCTTTGGCCTCTAAGGGCAGCATATTCAACTTTTGAAAATCCATCAAGGCTCTTTTTCTAAAAACATAGACACCTTTATGTTTAAAATAGGTTGCTTCTACTTCCTTATCTCTTGGATATGGAATGGGCGAACGCGAAAAATAGAGTGCGAAACCCTGATTGTCCACAACCACTTTTACCGTGTTGGGGTTAGATATTTCTTCCCAATCCGTAATGGGTGTCATCAGCGAGCCCAGATCGATTTCCTTCTCTGTATCATTTTTAAAGACCGTGATGATCTTCTCCAAGCTTATGGTATCAATAAAAGGCTCGTCTCCCTGTACATTGATTACGATATCCACATCCATATCCTCCACGGCCTCGGCTATCCTATCGCTACCACTCTCGTGTGTTTTTTTGCTCATGATGACGTTACCGCCCACTCCCTGGATCACTTCGGAAATTATAGGGCTGTCCGTCACCACATAAACCTCATCAAAAAGTCCTGTTTTCACTGCTGCTTCGTAAGTACGCACAATTACGGGTTTGCCCCCAAGGTCTTGCATTAGTTTAGCCGGAAACCTTGATGCTTGATAGCGAGCGGGAATCATTGAAATTATTTTCACTTCTTATTTTATATGATTGATTGAAAGTTATCTTTTGGGCCTGAGCTTCCTGTAAATTCTGAAAATGATCAGTAAAATGATAATTACAAGAATTGCGGCAATCGGCGGAACCAAAATAGAAGCGGTACTTACTGCAACTGCGGCCCCGGTCTCTACGGTGGACACAACCGGGTTGGCCAATCCACCAGTTGTTCCGCTAGATGCCAGTCTGCCCGCTGCATTTGCCCCTTTGATCATAGTTGCGGTTCCTCCACCGGCAATAATGGCCAAAGACCAAGTTACCACAGGATCTAAATTGGCTGCAGTGGACACCACTACTGCGGTACCTGCAATTCCCGCCAAAGGAATGGCAAGACTATCCAAGGCATTGTCCACCCATGGAATAAAGTAAGCGAATATCTCAACAATTGTAGCAACACCTAAGGTTATAAGTGCCGTTAAACTGCCAATCCATTCCCAGCTCTCGTTAAGTTCCCATACCCCCAAATATGCCGCAAAACTAAGGGCAAAAAGTGGTAAAAAAACACGAAAACCTACGGAGGCCGCCAATCCTATTCCGAGGAACAAGCTTATTAATGTATCTGGTTCTATATTCATGCCGATGTCTAAAATAGGGTATTCCTAGTCAAGAAAAAAATCATCCTTAAAACCTATAAGATATAGTTTTTTTTCTGCCCTTGTGACCGCTGTGTAGAGCCATCTTAAATAATCTTTATCCACCCCATTGGGCAAATAGGGCTGTTCTACGAAAACGGTATCCCATTGCCCTCCTTGAGATTTATGACAAGTAATAGCGTATGAAAACTTTACTTGTAATGCATTGAAGAATTTATTGTTCTTTACCCCTAGAAACTTTTTGTATTTGGATTTTTCGTGGGCGTAGTCCTTCATTACTTCCTGGTAAAGCCTGTTACCATCCTCGTAAGATAAAGACGGTGTCTCCGCTGCTATGGTATCCAGCATAAGAACGGTCTCAAATGGTTTTTGATTGGGATAATCCACCATTTTCACCTTTACTTCGGCAAACTTAAAACCGTATAGTTCTTTAATGGCAAATAGTTCCAACACCTCTATAATATCCCCATTAGCGATAAAACCTGCCTCGGAATTCGGTTTTAGCCAAAAGTAGTTGTTCTTAACCACCATCATATAATCACCGACAGATATTTCGTTGTCCAAAAAAAGGATCCGCTCCCTTATATTTTGATTGTACAGGTTGGCTCTTTTGTTGGAACGTACGATAATCGCCGTTTGTTCCTTTCCGTTCTCACTATAGGATGAGTCGATGGCCTCTTGGATCTCGTTGCCCTCCAACAAGCGCACAATATCCTTAAAACTACCAAGTTCAAATTTAAAGTCATCAAAAAACTCTGACTGTAATTGCTCCCTAAGATTGGTGGCATTATATAGGATACCGGAGTCGTCTGCTTGTCGCATTACCTCGTTCAGTTCCAAACACTCTACTTCCTTGTTATAATTAATGGACAAGCGATTTTCGTCCAGGGCCGGGCTCAGTTCCAGTTTTACCGGCGGTAACTGGGCCGTGTCCCCAATCAATATCAATTTACAATTATGACCAGAGTGTACATAATACATTAGATCGTCCAACAAGGAACCATTCTCGAACAATTTGGAATCAGCAGGGGAATCCGGAATCATGGATGCTTCGTCCACGATAAAGACAGTATTCCTATGCTTGTTCGGAGACAATACAAATTGGATGTTACCTCCAGTTTGCTTTTTGGGAAAGTATATTTTTTTATGGATCGTAAACGCTTTGTTTCCCGAATAAACCGACATTACTTTGGCAGCCCGACCTGTTGGGGCCATCAAAACAGCGCTCATTTTCACCTTCCATAAACTGCTTACCAAAGTAGCGATCAAGGTAGTTTTTCCTGTTCCCGCAAAACCTTTTAAAAGGAACAGCTCATCCCTTTTTCCATCTAAAACAAAGTCGGCCAACTTTTTAAGTGCCAGACCTTGTTTTAAAGTAGGTTCATGGGGAAATTTTTCGTTTAAAATCTTTAAAAATACTGGTGTGGTAAAATCGTTCATGAGCGCTAAATATAGGGTGCTCTTTTTTAAAGCAAAAAGTTTCGCAATAAAAAAAATATTGTAGATTTGTCTGTAACCACTAAATTAACTTTGAAAGACAGTATCAGATATGTTAAATTTAATTCTTATTGTTGTAATAATATGCCTTGTTACCATTGGGCTTGTATTTTTGATCGATAGATTTTTACCTCAAAAAATAAAGCCAGTACTAGTAATTCTATTTGGAGTTCTTAGTATTTTCCTAGGTTTCAAGATATATGATTCCATCAACGCCCCCATTGAGTTCAATAAGGTAAGAAACGAAAGATTCTCAAAGGTTATTGACAAGCTTAAGGATATTAGAGATTCCCAAGAAGCTTACAAAACAGTTAACGGGAAATATGCAGGTAATTTTGAAAGCTTGATTCAATTTATTGACACTGGGAACTACACTATCACTACCCAAAGAGATTCCTCTTTTATGAGATACGACCGTGCTTATCAAATCGATATGCAGAAAGATACCGTTATCGTTGACACTTTGGGAACGGTAAAGGTTAAAGACTCTCTTTTTGGAGCGGATAACCGTTACAAAAACATGATGGAAGTACCTTATGCCCAGAACAACGAAAAATTTGAAATGAAGGCGGATATTATCGATAAGAGTGGATACAAAGCCCCTGTTTTTGAAGCCAAAGTAAAGAAAAACGTTGTTCTATACGATCAACCACAAGACTTAGTAGAGAAAGAGAACTCCTATCAAAGTGTTGAAGAAGTAAATGGCACCGAAATAAAGGTTGGCTCCTTGACAGATGTAAGTACCAACGGTAACTGGCCCCCTATTTACGATAGGAAAAAGAATAACTAGTTATAGTACAGAACGAAACAAATAAGACCTATAGAAAATTGTCCATTCAAGCTGGCTTGAATGGACTTTCTTTTTGTGTACTGGATACCATCACAAATAAAATCCTTGCTTTTGAGCGACAGAGTTTTAAAACTCAGCTCACCCCCTACCTTATGCTAAAAGAGTTGAAGGAGAAACTCAGCAAGCATGGTGAGATTGGGCAAAATTTTTCCGAGGTAATGGTCGTACACAAAAACAATATGTTCAGTTTGGTGCCCAAACCTATCTTTAATAAAGAAGAGCTTCCAAACTATCTTAAGTTCAATGCCAAAATAATGGCAAACGACCTTATCGCTTACGATGAGATTCCCAATCAGGACATGATCAATGTGTATATTCCATATACCAACATCAACAACTATATTTTTGAGCTTTTTGGAGAGTTTGAGTTCAAACATAGTGGAACTGTTCTCATCAACACGTTGTTGAATCAGAATAGATCATCCTCAGAACCGGTTTGCTATGTACAAGTGGCCGAGCGAGAAATGGAAGTAATGGTAATCTCTAACAAGAAACTACTGTTCTATAATCAATTTGAGTACAGTAATAAAGAAGACTTTTTGTACTACCTTTTGTTTAGTTTGGAACAATTGCAAATGGATCTGGAAAAAGTACAGCTCAAACTTTTTGGAGCCATTGAAGAAGGAGATGCCATTTACGACCTTTGCTACCAGTATATTAAAAACATTTCTGTATTTGTGCCCAGCAATACAGTTTTCCCCGTAGATCAACTGGAAAACGAGAGCATAGATTTCTCCATTTTAAGTTCTCTCTAAATGCGGATTATTTCAGGAAAATACAAAGGAAGGCGACTCACTGCGCCAAAAAAGTTACCTGTTCGCCCAACTACCGATATGGCCAAAGAAGCGCTGTTCAATATATTTAACAATCGGTTTTATTTTGATGAGCTCAATGTTCTAGACCTATTCTCCGGAACCGGCAACATAAGCTACGAGTTTGCCTCCAGAGGCACTAAAAGATTGACTGCAGTGGACGGGCATCAGGGCTGTGTAAGGTATATTGCCAAAACGGCTCAAGAATTGGATTTTTCCATTGCAACTATAAAATCCGATGTGTATAAATTTTTACAGGCTACTCCGGACAAATTTGACCTTATCTTTGCAGACCCCCCTTACAATTTTGAAGTCGAGCAGTTCTTTAAAATTGCTGATCTGGTTTTTGAAAAAGAACTCTTGCTCAAAGATGGACTCCTAATTATTGAACACTCCGAACAAACGAATCTTTCGGGGCATCCCAAGTTTACGGAACAGAGAAAATACGGCGGAAGTATTTTCAGCTTTTTTGAAGCAGAATAAAAGCAGGCCATAAGCCGGATTCTGTGTATCCCAGACTAATCTGGGAACTCCTTATCATTTATCTAGACAAATGGTTGCCCAAGTGTTCCAACCGCCTACCCTCCAACTCGAGCGTGCAGCCCTCTCCCGATAGCAATCGGGGCGTTGGTTTACATGGCGTTTCACCGCATAGAGTTTGCCGATTTCACTACAGCCGAACTGTACTTGCTTTCTGTTGCACTGGTCCTCGCCTTTCGGCGGACGGGCGTTACCCGCTATGCCGCACTTTGGTGTCCGGACTTTCCTCTTAAAGCACGGTTGCCCATACTTTCAGCGATAAGGTGGCCTGCTTGTTTACAAAGGTAGTTCAATTGTTAATAAAAAACGGCTTTACTCTACTCTAGTAGTCCACTTTGCCCGATCCTATTTTTATATTTGTAATAATTCTATTTTCCCAGCATTGGAACCATTTATAGTATCAGCTAGAAAATATAGACCGCAAACCTTTAAGGATGTAGTGGGACAATCGTCCATTACAAACACCTTAATGAACGCCATTGAGAACGATCATTTGGCACAAGCCCTGCTATTCTGCGGCCCAAGAGGTGTAGGCAAAACAACTTGTGCCCGTATTTTGGCCAAAAAAATCAATCAAGATGGCACCGAAAGGGACGATGAGGATTTTGCCTTTAATATTTTTGAGCTGGATGCAGCTTCCAACAACTCTGTTGACGACATCCGTAGTTTGATAGATCAAGTACGGATTCCTCCGCAAACCGGTAAATACAAAGTATATATTATTGATGAGGTCCATATGCTATCTCAATCAGCTTTCAATGCCTTTTTAAAGACTTTGGAAGAACCGCCCAAGCATG
The DNA here is from genome assembly GCA_018222835.1 of Algicola sp. GTDB lineage: Bacteria > Bacteroidota > Bacteroidia > Flavobacteriales > Flavobacteriaceae > Flagellimonas. The sequence goes on from JAAEZN010000053.1 coordinate 13,408, forward strand.
CTATTTTTATCTTGGCGACCACCGAGAAACACAAAATAATCCCCACTATATTATCTCGCTGTCAAATTTTTGATTTTAAGCGAATCACAGTAAAGGACGCCACTGAATACCTAAAACATATTGCTGAACAACAAGGCATACAGGCAGAAGAAAGTGCCTTGCACATCATCGCCCAAAAGGCAGATGGCGCCATGAGGGACGCCCTTTCCATTTTTGATAGAGTGGTAAGTTTCTCTGGCAAAGAATTAACACGAAAAGCAGTAACAGAAAACCTGAATGTTCTCGATTACGACATTTATTTCTCCGCGACCAATTTAATTTTAGGAAATAACATACCCGAACTTTTGGTACTGTTCAACAAAACCCTTTCCCTTGGGTTCGATGGGCATCATTTTATAACTGGCCTGGCATCACACTTTAGGGATTTATTGGTTTGCCAGCACCCGGATACCCTTAATCTTTTAGAAGTAGGTGAGGATGTAAAACAGCAATACCAAGATCAGGCAAAAAAAACGACCAAAGACTTTCTTTTAAAGGCCATTGACCTAGCCAATGATTGTGACTTAAAATACAAGAGCAGTAAAAATCAGCGGTTATTGGTTGAACTAACCCTTATGAAATTAGCATCCATCACTTTCGATGGAGAAAAAAAAAACTCTAATTTCATAATCCCGGCTTCTCGTTTTACGACTAAAGCCACACCTACGACCAATAACACCCAAGCCACACAAATTAAAGTTACGACTCCGACTGTAGAAAAACCCGAACCGGAATCTATCCGAGCTACAGAAGTAGTAAAAGAAGCTACAGAATCCAAACCAGAAGTAGCAGAAAAAGTCAACGAACCAACAGAAGCTTACTCATCACAAAAAATAAATATTTCCAGTCCCAAAAAGCGGGTCTCTGGGCTTTCACTCTCCAGTATTAAAGTAAAAAAGGACCACGAAAACACTAAGTCCCCGACCGTTAACGAAGAGGATTTACCACACGATTCCTTTTTAGAGGCCGACATGCAAAAACATTGGGACGATTTTGTGCATCAGTTGGAAAAACAAGGCCGCAAAATCTTGGCAAGCAACCTCCAAACAGATGTTCCTAAAATGAAGAATGAAAATACCATTTGGATCGAACTTCCTAATGGCACCATGAAAAAGGAGATAGAGCGGGAACAAAGCTTAATGCTAGACTACCTAAAACAAAAATTGAACAATTATTCGATTTCGCTTCATATTACGGTAAATGAGGAAGTCGCGAAAAAATTTGCCTTTACCCCGGAGGAAAAATATGAAAAATTGAAGGAGAAGAACCCAAATATTGAGCTGCTCCGAAAAGAGTTTGACCTAGATTTTTAAACAACCCGTACAATACTTTTATCTTTGTAACCATAATTTTTAAAACGGATTCATGTTAGGCCTTAAACTACCAACGGACCCACGATGGGTAAACATTGTTGAAAAGAACATTGAGGAAATTTTGACAGATCACGCATATTGCGAGCAAAAAGCGGCAAGTACTGCGATTTCTTTGATTATAGGATTTCCTGAAAAGTCGGAATTGGTAAAGGAAATGACAGCTCTTGTCCGAGAAGAAATGGGGCATTTTAACATGGTACACGATAAAATTATCCAACGGGGATGGGTATTGGGCCGTGAACGTAAGGATGAATACGTAATAGAGCTTATGAAGTTCTTTCCCAAAGGTGGAAGCCGAGAAACACATTTGGTGCACAAACTCTTATATGCAGCACTGATCGAGGCTCGTAGCTGTGAACGTTTTAGACTGTTATCTGAAGAAATCAACGATAAGGAACTGTCCGAGTTTTATCGTAATCTAATGGTGAGCGAAGCCAACCACTATACCATGTTCTTAAAATTTGCCCGTGAGTACGGGAATCGGGAGGAAGTTGACCAAAAATGGGAAGCCCTTTTGGAGTACGAAGCACAATTAATGAAAGACCTTGGCAAAAAGGAGACCATGCACGGTTAATCCTATTTATAGTACAAAGTTTTGATCATGCCATCGGCCAAACCGATTTTTGGAACAAGAATCTTTTTGGCCTTGCTCCATTTTGCTGCATTTAAAAATATCTTGGTTGCGGGTATAATTACATCTGCGCGGTCCTGATTAAGACCAAGCTCCGAAATCCTATCTTCATAAGCCATACTGTCCAAAAAATGGTATTGGGCATTCAACCAAATATAGGAAAGTGGCTGACCGACCTTTCTACCGGACATTTTGTGCAATTTATTAATGTTTCCGCCAGAACCTATTATCTCCACAGTGGCATCCAAAGGAAGGTTGGATTTGATCCAAGCCTTTATCTCGTCCCAAACTGTTTCGTTTACCAGATTATTTAAAATCCGAAGCGTGCCTATTTTAAAGGATTTAGAAAATATAGGGAGTCCTTTGTCTATTATGGTAAACTCCGTACTTCCTCCACCAACATCAACATACAGGTAAAGCCTATCGTTTTTAATAATATCCTTAAGATCTGTAGAGGCTATGATCGATGCTTCTTCTTTACCATCGATTATCTGTATATCTACCTCAGATTCTTCCCTCACCCTAGCCACTACCTGTTCACCATTTTTTGCCTCTCTTAGTGCAGAAGTGGCACAGGCCATATACTTTTCAACGCCATAAACGTCCATTAAAAGCTTGAAGGACTGCATGGTTTTGACCAATCTATTTAGGTTACGCTCGGATATCTCTCCGTTCAAAAAGGCATCTTCACCTAAACGTACCGGCACCCTTACCAATTCACTTTTTTTAAATATGGTAGGTTTATCCTGATATTCGATCACATTGTTTATAAGCAGCCTAACGGCGTTGGACCCAATATCGATAGCGGCAAATTTCTTTATTATCAAATCCAGTAACCTTAAGATTCCAGCTTTCGCTTATAATAATCGTACATTTCAAATTGAGACCTGAATTCTGTAGCTCCCCTTACCCGTTTTCTGTAGGCATTATCCTGTTTTGCCGAAAATATTCTTGCTTTGGAATTATCTTTCCAAGAAATCTCAAAAGTATCCAGCAGTTCTTGTCTTATGTCCTCATCGTATATCGGACAACCTACTTCAACTCTAAAATCTAGGTTACGTGTCATCCAATCTGCGGAAGATATATAAATTTTGGGGTCTCCTCCATTTCCAAAAATGAAGAGCCTGGGGTGTTCCAAAAATTTATCTACCACACTAATGGCCTCAATATTCTCGCTCATGCCCTCTACTCCGGGTATTAGGCAGCAAATTCCACGAACAATCATTTTTATCTTTACTCCAGCCCTACTGGCCTCATAAAGCTTATCTACCATTTTATAAGAGGTAAGACTGTTCATCTTTATTTTGATGTAGGCCTCTTTTCCTTCACGAGCATTGATGATTTCCCTATCTACCAACTTCATGAAAGTTAATTTTGTATAGTGAGGAGATACGATCAAATGCTTGTACTTATTGATCTTGTAGTTGGTCTCAAAGAACCCAAATACCTTGTTCATATCCTTTAATATACCTTGATGAGCGGTAAACAAGGTGTAATCGGTGTAAATCTTGGCAGTGGACTCGTTAAAATTGCCGGTACTAATAAATCCATATCGTTTTAATCCGCCTTCTTCTTCGCGTTCCACCAAGCATATTTTACTGTGCACTTTAAGGCCGGGTACACCAAAAATCAATTGCACTCCTTCATCCTGTAAGTAATTGGCATACTCGATATTATTTTGCTCATCGAACCTGGCCTGTAGCTCTATTTGTACGGTTACTTGCTTTCCATTTTTTACCGCATTGACCAAAGCCGAAGCTATCTGACTATCGCTGGCCAAACGATATATAGTTATTTTGATGCTGCGCACTTGGGGGTCTAGGGCCGCTTCGCGCAAAAATTTGGTCACATAACTAAATGTATGGTAAGGAGCATAGATCATATAGTCCTTGTGAGCGATAATGTCCAACAGACTACCCTTCATGCTCAATCCTTTGACCGGTAAGGGCTCTATTTTGTCGTACATTAAATCATGCCTTCCCAAACTTGGAAAGCCCATATAATCCCTTCTATTGTGGTAACGACCTCCTGGAATAACACTATCGGTGTCCATAATGTCCATTTTTTCCTTTAAAAACTGAAGGGTATCCTTATCGATACTTTTATCGTAAACAAAACGAACCGGGTCACTTATTTTTCTGTGCTCAACACTTGAAGAGATTTTCTCGATAAAACTTTTGCTCAAATCATTATCGATATCCAATTCGGCATCTCGGGTAATCTTGATCATGTGCGCGGAAATCGATTCAAAATCGAACATGGTAAAAACATTGTCCAAGCAAAAACGAATCAAATCATCCAGCATGATCACGTAGTCCTTATCACCTTCTTTTGGCAAAACCACAAAACGGTCAATTCCTTTTGGAATCTCTATCAGTGCATACCGGTTGTGTTTTCCTCCCGGGGAACCATTTTTCATTACGATTTTTACAGCTAAATAGGCTGCCGTATCCTTTAAAAGTGGAAATTCCGTAAGGTCGTTCAAGATGATGGTCATAATTTCTTGATTCACCTTTTTAAAGAAATAGTCCCTTATAAATTCTGCCTGACTTTCGTTGACCTCGGTTTCTCGAATGATAAAGATATTTTCCTCACGAAGCTCCCTATCAATCTCTTTAAAGATAACCAGACTACGGGCCTGTTGGTCGATCACAATCTTGGTGATTTCTTCCAACAAATCCTTGGCCTTTTCACCTCCCAGTACACTTTTTCCGGTTTTTCCTGCGTCCACGATACGCTTTACGGTAGCATAGCGAACCTTGAAGAACTCATCTAAATTGTTACTGAAAATCCCTAAAAATCGTAATCGGTCAATCAATGGAACCCTGTGATCCTTACTTTCTTGCAGTACCCTGGCATTAAATTGCAGCCAGCTGATTTCCCTATTAATATATTCGTTCTTTGTTTTTACCATTTATTTTTTCAAGTGTTTTGGAAAGACCATTTGCGTTGTGGTACCCTTGGATATCTTGGACCAATCGTCCACACCAAATGTAATGTGCACTAGTCCTGCCGTTGGAACATTCTCAATATACTGATCTCCCCAAGTATTTGCAAGCGAAGTAAAAGCATAGTTATGACCAAATATTGCCACCGTGTTCAAATTATTGTCCAATCGATGCACAAACCTCTCCACACTATCTCCCGAAAAATCGTATAGCGCATTGTTTATCCTAAAATTGGATAGATCAAAGTCCAGATTCCTAACAAAAATCATACTGGTGTGCAATGCTCGATTAGCCGGACTGGAATATATAAAATCAATTTCCGGAGCGTGGAGCTTAAACGTTTTGGATACCAAATGGGCATCGTTGATTCCTCGCTCTTTTAACGGCCTATCCTTATCGGAAGCATCGTAATCCCAAGAGGATTTGCCGTGCCGCATTAATATCAATTGTTTCATTTGAATAGAGGTTTATGGCGCTAACCGTTCTATTTTCCAATCATAATCTTCTTGAAGGGTATATCGTATCCTATCGTGAAGTCTATTAGGGCGTCCCTGCCAAAATTCTATGGATACGGGCCTTACCAAATAACCTCCCCAATATTCGGGTCGTGGCACTTCCCGTCCTTCATACTTTTGTTCCAGCTCCTTTAGTTTTTTTTCGAGATATTCCCGGGAAGGCACCACTTCACTTTGGTCGGAAACCACAGCTCCAAGTTGACTCCCGGTAGGTCGTGATTCAAAATAACCATCGGAAAGGTTATCGGCAATCTTTTCCGCCCTACCCTTTATAATGACTTGACGTTCCATAATAGGCCAAAAAAACGATAGACAAATCGATGGATTGGCTGCAATGGCCCTACCTTTCTCGCTTTGGTAGTTGGTGTAAAAGATAAAACCTTCAAAAGTGAATTTCTTCATCAAAACCACTCTACTTTTGGGAAATCCATCCAATCCAATGGTAGATATCGTCATGGCATTGGGCTCGTCCACACCATCTGAAGCTTCTACTTCATAAAACCATTTTTGGAATTGCTCAAGGGGGTTTTCCTTTACGGTCTCCTCGGTCAATTCACTTTTCTCGTACGATTTCCTATAGTTGCTCAGGTCTTTTTGCATGATGTGAAGTTCGTCAAAAATAGGCTCAACTCAAAGCTACAGACCTGTAAAAGTATGGTAATTTTTTACATCCCGAAATCAAACTCCTTACCATCGTCAGCTAACTCAACAACTGGAAAAATCTCTTTGGCTTCCTTTTTAAAAAGCTCTATTGATTTGTACCTTGTAGAGTAATGCCCCAATACCAAAAGGTTGGCATTGGCTTTTTTGGCAATTTGGGCTGCCTGCTTGGCTGTGGCGTGTTTTGTTTTTTCGCATAGATGTGATTCCGATTCGAGAAAAGTGGATTCGTGATACAACACGGTCACATCTTTGATAATAGGCAAAATAGCTTCATTATAAGCCGTATCACTGCAAAAAGCATAGCTCTTTGGCGCAGGCGGATCTAAGGTAAGTTGTTTATTGGGCACCGTCTTACCATACTTATCCACACCATCCACCCCTTCCTTTATTTTAATGAACTGACTTTTATCCACTCCATGTTTTCTGGCCGCATCAATATTCAGGGTTCTGGGTGCCTCTTTTTCTTGAAACAGGAATCCGTTGGTATATACCCTATGAATTAATGGAATGGTACGCACGGTTACCTTTTCGTCTTCAAAGACAATTTCAGATTCTTTCGATTCCAATTCATGGAACACTAAAGGGTAATTGGTCCATGAATCGCCCAATTTTAAAAGTAACGTAATGGCTTGTTTAATGCCTTTAGGACCATAAATGTGCATTGCTTTGTCTCTTCCCAACAATCGGAAAGTGGATATAAGACCTGGCAAACCAAAAAAGTGATCACCATGGAGATGTGATATAAAAATATGATTGATTCTGGAAAACTTGACCTTATATTTTCTCAGCTGTACTTGGGTTCCCTCACCACAATCGATCAAAAAAAGATGGTTCTTTATTTCGAGTACTTGAGAGGTAGGATTGGTAAATGTTCGTGGTGTAGCGGCATAACAACCAAGTACGGTCAATTTCACAAATGATAAATTTTAAGTCGAAAGTTGAAAATTTCCATTATTTTTTTGAATGATTCCACTTTTAAATTCCTAAGTCACGTTCAATTTCTTCCATTTCGATGATATCCTTGGCTTCTTGCAAGGTGGGCACCACACTGATTTCTTCTGGAATTTCGTCGTAACCCAGTTTATCTGTAACCAAAACAAAAGATTGTCCTGATGCTTTGTGAGCATTGGAAATATCCAAAAACTCAAGAATGTCGCTCACCGTGAGTTGGTCAAAGGAAAATAGGTTGATAACTATGTTATCATGCTTTAATTTTGGATACGCTTTGTCCAAGTTCTCCAAAAATCCGGAAAGGGTAGTATTTTCTTGAAAAACTATGGTTGTTGTGCCTTCTTTATCGAAAATCATGTCTTACTTAATTTTTGATGCCAATAGGTAAAGTACAGCCATTCGAACGGCCACACCATTCTCTACCTGATGCAAAATAATGGACTGATCGGAATCGGCCACATCGCTGGTAATTTCCACACCTCTATTAATGGGACCTGGATGCATGATCACAATTTCTTTGTCCAAACTGTTCAATAGCTCCTTGTTCACCCCAAACTGTTGGGTGTATTCTCTGGTGGATGGAAAATAGCTGATATCCATCCTTTCGTTCTGCACCCGCAGCATATTTGCCACATCGCACCATTCCAAGGCTTTTCTCAAATTGGTCTCCACTTCCACTCCTAAAGACTCAATATGCTTAGGTATCAATGTTTTTGGGCCACAAACTTTTACATTTGCGCCTTGTAATTTTAAGGCAAAAATATTGGAGAGCGCTACTCTGGAATGCAAAACATCACCTACTATCACCACATTCTTACCTCCTACATCGCCCAGTTTCTCTCGAATGGAAAAGGAATCCAATAATGCTTGTGTTGGGTGTTCATGGGCACCGTCCCCTGCATTTACGATGGAGGCACTTACATGTTGCGATAAAAATATTCCTGCTCCCGGATTAGGGTGTCGCATCACTACCATATCCACTTTCATGGACAGGATATTATTTACGGTATCAATAAGAGTCTCCCCTTTTTTAACGGAAGATTGCCCTGCTGAAAAATTCACCACATCGGCTGAAAGTCGTTTTTCTGCAAGTTCAAAGGATAGCTTGGTACGTGTACTGTTCTCAAAAAAGATATTGGCAATAGTAATATCCCGAAGAGTGGGCACCTTTTTAATGGAACGGTTGATTACCTCTTTAAAATGGTCGGCAGTTTCAAAAATAAGCGATATATCTTTTTTGTTCAGATACTTAATCCCTAACAAGTGATTTACACTTAATTCGCTCATTATCTTTTATTTGCTTACTAAATATACTTTATCTTCGCCGTCGTTTTCTTGCCACATCACTTTTACTTTTTCTTCGTTTATGGCATCCACCTGCCTCCCCCTGTACGTCGGTTGGATGGGCAAATGTCTGCTAAACCTACGATCAATTAATGTTAAAAGCTCTATGTTACTAGGTCTCCCAAACGATTGAATGGCCGTAAGGGCCGCTCTAATACTTCTTCCGGTATAAAGAACATCGTCTATGAACACCACTTTCTTATCTTCCACCAAAAAATTCATTTGTGTGGAATTGGCCTTGAGGATTTCCCCTCGTCCAAAATCGTCCCTAAAAAATGTGATGTCCAAGAAACCAAGGTCAATATGTTTGACTTTGTATTCTTTTTTGAGGATTTTCACCAATCTTTCTGCCAAAAACACTCCTCTGGGCTGAATACCAATAAGTGCGGTATCGGCAAAATCCAAATGGTTTTCCATTAGCTGACAGGCCAACCGGTGCAGTATGATGTTGATTTCCTTCGAAGTAAGCAGAACTTTTTGACTCATATGCTGTGTACGACCAACTCGGTTGGTTACAAAAGTAAGCAATTCTTTAAAAT
>JAAEZN010000054.1 GCA_018222835.1 Algicola sp.
ATATAATTGATGCCCTTTTTGGTTTTGTTGATTTCCTTTTGGGGGTTGATGGTATAGTTCGCAAACAGATTAAGCTTGTCCGTTTTGTAATAATGACTTGTCCCCAAACTGAATTTTGGAAAAACAGCCTGTGTGAAGGTTCCGTTTACGCTTCCTTTATATCCCGGCACAATGTTTTTACTGGTAACAATATTCAAGATCGGCCCTCCCTCCGCATCATAACTGGCCGGAGGATTTGCAATTACTTCCACCGATTTGATATTTGTGCCCGACAGGCCTTGCAATAGGTCTTGAACCTCTTGCCCGGATAACTGAACCTTTCGGTCGTTTAAGTACACCGTGGCATTTTGTCCGCGAATCAATAATTGATCTTGGTTTACAATAACACCTGGTGTATTTTTAAGAATATCCCAAGATGTTCCTTGGGAAACCACTGTATTTTCTACTGAAAAGACAAGTCTGTCCGGCAATCGTTGAAGCTTGGGGCGCTGAGCGGTCACAACCACTTCCTCCAATTCGTTATCTGCCAAAGGAATTATCAATGCCCCTAGGGAAACATCTGTTGCAATGTCCAAAGCCCTAGGTTCCGAGCCCCTTCCTACATAGCTCGCCTGTAAAAGGTAAAGGTCTGCCACCACATCGGACAGTTCAAAAAAACCCTCTTCGTTGGCCGATGTTCCTTGCACAAAAGTGGAGTCGATTGCTTGAAGAAGCAAAATGTTGGCGTATGGGACAATCTGGTTTTGCTCGTCCACAACCTTACCGGTTATCTTAAAGGTTTGCCCGTATGCGCCACATACTGCAAAGAGCACCCATAAAATTGTAATGGTTAGGTTCTTCATTCGAGGTTTGGGTTGTACCTCAAATCTAAGAAATTATTTTTGAGCAAGATAAGCAGCTATTTTTCTTATTTAGAAAAATACATTTTCAGGTATATAAAACAACTATATTTGCAGTTGATTATGTCCCGTTTTTGGGTATGTTACTGTTGATATGGAGAAGATCAGGAATTTTTGCATCATTGCGCATATAGACCATGGTAAAAGCACCTTGGCAGACCGTTTGTTGGACTTTACCGGTTCGGTGACCGAACGCGAAAAACAGGACCAGTTGTTGGACAATATGGATTTGGAACGCGAACGGGGCATTACCATTAAAAGTCACGCTATCCAAATGGACTACGTTCATAATGGCGAAAAATATGTGCTCAACCTGATCGATACTCCCGGGCACGTAGATTTCTCTTACGAGGTATCTCGATCCATTGCTGCCTGTGAAGGTGCACTTTTGGTAGTAGATGCGGCACAGAGCATTCAGGCACAGACCATTTCCAACTTGTATCTTGCTTTGGAAAACGATCTGGAAATAATTCCCGTACTCAACAAAGTTGATTTGCCAAGTGCCAACCCTGAAGAAGTTACCGATGATATCGTGGATCTTTTAGGGTGCTCCCCAGAAGATGTGATTCCGGCAAGTGCAAAAACAGGACTTGGCATTGGAGATATTCTAACTGCGATCATAGAGCGTGTTCCTGCACCAAAGGGCAATCCCAACGAGTCGCTTCAAGCGCTTGTGTTTGATTCTGTATATAACCCATTTAGAGGTGTTGAAACTTATTTTAGGGTAGTCAATGGAGAAATCACCAAAGGACAGAAAATTAAATTTGTAGCTACCGGGAAGTCTTATGAGGCCGATGAAATCGGAACTTTAAAGTTGACCCAAGTACCTAAAAATAAAATTTCTACTGGTGATGTGGGCTATTTGATAACCGGTATTAAAGATGCTCGTGAGGTAAAAGTGGGTGATACCATTACGGATTCTGCAAGCCCTACCAAAAACCCTATTGGTGGTTTTGAGGATGTAAAACCTATGGTTTTTGCCGGAATCTATCCTGTGGACACTGAAGATTTTGAGGATTTGCGTTCGTCAATGGAAAAATTGCAATTGAATGATGCTTCTTTGGTGTTTACTCCTGAAAGTAGTGCCGCACTAGGATTTGGATTCCGTTGCGGGTTTTTGGGAATGCTGCACATGGAGATTATTCAGGAGCGTTTGGAGCGCGAGTTCGATATGACCGTTATTACTACGGTACCCAACGTTAGCTACCACGCCTACACTACAAAAGACAGGGAAACCCCACTAATTGTAAACAACCCTTCGGATCTGCCCGACCCTTCGACCATTGATCGGGTCGAAGAACCTTACATTAAGGCGACCATTATCACAAAAGCGGATTTTGTGGGCAACGTAATGTCTCTCTGTATTGAAAAGCGCGGACAAATCGTTAACCAAACGTATTTGACCACCGAGCGTGTTGAGCTTATTTTTGACATGCCTTTGGCAGAAATCGTTTTTGATTTTTACGACCGTTTAAAAACCGTCTCCAAAGGTTATGCCTCTTTTGATTATTCACCGATTGGAATGCGCCCATCAAAACTGGTGCGAGTGGATATTTTATTGAACGCCCAACCCGTGGATGCCCTTTCTGCCTTGGTTCACTTTGACAATGCCCACCACATTGGCAAAAAAATGTGCGAGAAATTAAAGGAATTGATACCAAGACAGCAATTCGACATCCCGATACAGGCGGCCATTGGTTCCAAAATTATTTCCCGAGAGACCATAAAAGCCTTGCGTAAAGATGTTACCGCCAAATGTTACGGTGGTGATATTTCACGTAAACGTAAGCTATTGGAAAAGCAGAAAAAAGGTAAAAAGCGAATGCGCCAAGTAGGTAATGTGGAAATCCCGCAACAAGCTTTTATGGCCGTTCTAAAGTTGAATGATTAATCGTAAAGGTTAATCTGAACTTCCTGCAATACAAACGAGTTCCACATATTCCTTTGGTGTCAATTCCAATGACTCCAGCACTTCTTCCTTCACTATTTCTTCTGCTCCATCATAGGAAAAAGTATAGGTTCCATCCCCGTTGTCGCACATTTTAGCCTTTTCGCAAGATTCACATTTCTTATCATCATCCTTGGAACAGGAGATCACAAAACAGCAACCATTGCTGCCAGTACAAATTTTTTCATTTTTAAATGATTTTTTGGTTATCAAAACACCAAAATACTTGTACTGAAACTTAGAATTGGGCCTCAATTGATGGATACCCTATTTGAGCTGATGAATGAAGAAAAGAATGATGGGGTTTTATGAATTTCAAAGGTGTAATTTCAAGTAAACGGTTAGCCTTTATCCTACACGCAACATTCATACCCCTACATCCGTCAAGCCAAAAGGGGTGTCCGTCAATTGGTGCAGCAAAACCAGCCCGAAATTGGACAAATTGCGCTGAATAACCATTTAATAAAATTATTATGGCCCTAAAAAAATTATTTTTTGTCGCCTTGTTCGCTTTGGTGGTCCTCTCCTGCAGTAAGGACGATGAACCCAAGAACAATGCCCCTACAATTGCCGACAAGGCCTTCACGGTAAAAGAGAACATCGCCGCCGGCGATCCGATCGGAACCTTGACCGCATCCGACAAGGACGGCGATGCGCTTACCTTTAGTATTGCCGCCAACGACAACGCCCTCTTTGCCATTACCGCCAAGGGTGCCTTGAGCCTGGCCACGGGAAAGAGCCTTGATTTTGAAACCGCTGCCAAGCATACCATTTCCGTGTCCGTGAACGATGGTGAGGCAACTGCCAAGGCCACAATTACCATAAACGTAACGGATGTAGATGAAGAAACGCCCGTGGAAGAGAACAGCGCCCCCACCATAGAGGCACAAAGCTTTGATGTAACGGAGAACATTGGCGACGCCGATTCCTTTGGAACAGTAAGTGCACAAGATGCAGATATAGACGATATACTTACTTTTAGCATGACCGACGAATCCGGTCTTTTTGAGATTACCGAAGCGGGGGAGCTGAGTCTTGTGGAAGGTAAGGAACTTGATTTTGAGGCACTGGAGAACCCTACCATTAATGTAACTGTACAAGTTACCGATCAAAAAGACTCCGCACAGGCACAGGTCACCATAAACGTGACCAATGTAAACGAGGCGCCAGAAATAGAATCGACCACTTATGAGTTTGATGTGGCAGAGGATATATCAGATACCGAGGCCATAGGAACAAAAATAGCTGTAACCGACCCTGAGGGCGATGCCCTTGAGTTCACCATAACTGAAGGGGACAATAATGGTCTTTTTGAGGTCAATGCGGATGGAGAGCTAAGCCTTGCCCCCGGCAAGAACCTCGATTATGAGACCATGCAATCGCATGAACTGACCATTAGTGTTTCCGACGGTGAGTTCACTGCTGCAGAAAACATTACCATTACCATAAATGTGACCAATGTTATTGAAACCTTGTTGGAAGATCCAACCTCCTTTATCACCACTTGGAAAACGGACAACCCTGGAACAAGCAGCAGTACTCAGATTATAATCCCCACTTATCCAGGAGAAATCTATAACTATACTATCTATTGGGAAGAGGTGGGCAACCCATCTCACAATGGTATGGAGGAAGGCATAACCTCAAGTATTACCATAGAATTTGGTAGCATGGGAACTTATAGGATAGCTATTACAGGTACTTTTCCACACATTTTTTTTAATGATGAATTAGATGCCGAAAAAATCCTTTCTGTGGATCAATGGGGCACCAACCCCTGGGGTTCTATGGAAAATGCGTTTTCTAGTTGTGCGAATTTGACCATCCCTGCAATAGATATGCCAGATTTAAGCAATGTGACCAATATGCACAGTATGTTTGCTGGAGCAAGCTCTTTCAACAGTGATATAAGTGGTTGGGACGTTTTTAGTGTGACCAATATAGGTTTTATGTTCTATGGGGCAACAGCATTTAATCAGGATATTGGCAATTGGGATGTATCAAATGTGATTAATATGGCAGGCATGTTTTGGGAAGCAACAAATTTTAATAAATATATTGGCAATTGGGATGTATCAAATGTGACCCATATGCAAAGTATGTTCAGTAAGGCTGAATCATTTAACCAAGATATAAGCAATTGGAATGTATTTAATGTGGAAAATATGAACCTTATGTTCTATGGAGCTACAAAATTTAACCAACCTTTGAACTGGGGTGAAAAAACAGCAAAAGTGAACTCTATGATTCGTATGTTCAATGAAGCAACATCTTTTAATCAAGATATAAGTGGTTGGGATGTATCCAGCGTTACCAGTATGGCATATATGTTCAATCTTGCTGAATTATTTAACCAGGATATAAGTGGTTGGGATGTATCCAGTGTAAAGGATATGTCTGTTATGTTCTCTGGAGCCAATAAGTTCAATCAAAGTCTTGGTAATTGGGATATAACAAGTGTAACCAATATGATAGGATTTTTTTCAGGAGGACTCTCCGCAGAAAATTATGGGGCTACCCTAGTGGGTTGGGCAACGCAAGAACCCGGAGAGGGGCCAATACCCACTAATATTACCCTAGGTGCAAGCGGGCTGATATATTGCAGCAATGACAGTGAGGTTACCGTAGCTCGCAATAATTTGTTGGGCGCGCCACTTAATTGGGATATTCAAGGAGATACAGGGGTCACTTGCAATGAATGATCTGTATAAATATAATCATCTATTTTAAAAAAAGGGAGGGTATTTTGCTCTCCTTTTTTGTCATCCCTGAACTTGTTTCAGGGTCTCATAGTAATAGGTAATCGTTAATTTTTACCAGTAGTGACAAACTCTATCCATACCTGTCCTCTTTTATCCGCATATCGAAATCTCGGACTGCCGGATGTTTTAGATTTCTCAATCGTTGCTTCACAACTCATTTCGATAGGACAAGGGGGGCGGGTTTTATACTTTTGTACCTTCCCTTGGTGGCAGACAGGCAAAGCAACATCTAATCTCTGTAGGTCGGATTCTTAATTCGTAAGCTCATTTTCAAAACGGCAAAAAGAATGATTTCATTCCTTCGCAAGTCTAATCTTTGTTGAAAAGTACGAAACAAACAATCCTCAGTTAAGGTGTATAAAGAATTCTTGGACTACCTATTCTTCTGTCCCATTATCCACATCGGCTTCCAATATTTTACCTAGGTAAACCAATTTGTAGCCTTCTCCTTTGGGGGTAAAATCTTTGCTGTTGGCAGGAATTATATCAATACTTCCATTAGGTGATTTGGTGAACAGCGGAACAATATCCCTCATTTTTTTGGTAATATCGATCAAGCTGTCGTAATGTTCTTTGCCTTTTAGATCAATTTCGTGGATAGTAGGGTGTTTGCGAACGGTATCCATCAATTGTATAAAATCATCATTGTGGGAAAACAGCCCCTCCTTTGGGTTGTTCTCGGGATCATTGACCTCTTCTGTGTTCACCAAACGGAATGCCCCGTTTTCCCCAAATTGTTTTTGAAACTTATCGATGGCAAACTTGTTAATATCCGAATTACCGGTCAATGCCATTAGGTAACCCATGTCGTTCAGCTCAATATTATCAGTAAGGGAATCGGAGAAAATATTGGCGGGAATCGCTTCCAGCCCAAGTTTTTTAGCCTTATCCACATTGTTCTCGTTGTTGTCTATCAACACTACGTGCCTATTGTTCTTTCTAAGATAATTTCCAATAAGTCTGGACAGTTTGGAGGCGCCGATAATCAAAATACCTTCTGACTTTTTCAAGAACACGCCTACAAGTTTCGCGAAAAATCTTGCAGTGGTAGCGTTCAACAAAACGGTTCCCAAAACAATCATAAAAACCAGCGGAGTAATATATTCTGCTCCGGGTTCTCCCCTTTGCATAAGCTTAGAGCCAAAAAGGGAGGCAATACCCGCGGCCACGATACCTCTTGGCCCTACCCATCCGATAAAAAGCTTTTCGTTAAACTTTAAATTAGATCCATGCGAACTTAAGAACACCCCCAATGGCCGTATTATAAATACGATTACAGCGAAAAGAGCAACAGTGTTCCAGTTATAGATCAGTTCCAAATCACTCATATTTATGTTGGCGGCCAATAAAATAAACAGGATAGAAATCAACAGGACGCTAAGAGACTCCTTAAAATAGAGCAACTCCTTTAAGTTGGGAAGGTTCATGTTGCCCATCACCATTCCCATTACCACAACGGCCAATAATCCCGATTCGTGGGCAAACAGGTCGGACTCCACGTAAACCAATAACACCGTGGACAGGGAAACCACGTTCAATAAATAGTGGGGAATAAAATCTCTTTTTATAGCAAAGGCAAGCGCATGCGCGAACGTAAACCCAAAAGTGGTGCCGAACAATATAATCTTACCAAACTCTATCAAAGCTGTTTGGGTAAACGCCTGTCCTTCTCCAACACTGATAAACTCAAAAACCAATACGGCCACAAGTGCCCCAATGGGGTCAATCAATATTCCTTCCCATTTTAATACGGCAGAAACGTCCTTTTTAAGCGGAATATTCCTTAAAATAGGTGTAATTACCGTAGGGCCAGTAACAATTATAAGACCGGAAAACAGAAAAGATATTTGCCACGACAACCCAAAAATATAATGAGCGGCCACACCAGCGCCAAAGAAAGTCACAACAGTACCAACTGTTATCAATTTTGTGATAACGGGACCTACATTGGATATTTCTGCCCTTTTTAGTGTTAGGCCTCCTTCAAAAAGGATAACACTGATTGCCAAAGAAACAAAGTAATAGAGCCCCTCGCCCGGGAAAAGGCCTTTTTGTCCATTCCAAATAGGTTCAATAATTTTTGATCCGTCTTCTGTGTATAGTGTGGCAATGGGGCCAACCAACAAACCTATCAAAATCAGGGGTAGAATCGCCGGTAATTTAAAACGCCAAGCTACCCATTGTGCAATAATGCCAAGAATTATAATTCCCGCAAGTTCGACCATGGTCCAAGTTTTGCGGAAATTTAATGTTTTTCTTTTAGATTATCGTTCCGCACGCATCAACGCGATCAAATTCATACTGGGAACCCATGCCCGTATCAATGGATTCCTTGCGCATTTCTATTGCCATAGACCCATTTTTGTTAAAATACGGCTAATAAATCCTTATTTTTTCGGCATTTGGGTGAGGCTTTTCTTATTTTGCAGACCATTTTATTTTCTACATGACAATTTATCCCATAGAGACAGGTAATTTTAAATTGGATGGTGGTGCTATGTTCGGCGTAGTGCCCAAATCCATTTGGAACAGAACCAATCCTGCCGATGCCAATAACATGATCGATCTAGCTGCTCGCTGTCTTTTAATTGAAGATGGTGATAGACTTATTTTGATCGATAACGGGCTTGGCAACAAACAATCCGAAAAGTTTTTTGGTTACTATTCTCTTTGGGGCGATCATTCGTTGGACAAGTCATTAAAAAATGCCGGTTTTCATCGTGATGATGTGACCGATGTTTTCTTGACACACCTGCATTTTGATCATTGTGGTGGAAGCATACAATGGAACAAGGACCGAACCGGATACGAGCCTGCTTTTAAAAATGCACGCTTTTGGACCAATAAAGACCATTGGGAATGGGCCACCCAGCCCAATGCAAGGGAGAAAGCTTCCTTTTTAAAGGAGAACCTTTTGCCAATGCAAGAATGTGGACAACTACATTTTGTGGACCGAAAAGAAGGTTCTTTTTTGGAAAAATCCGAGCTTGGTTTTGGTATCCATTTTGTTGATGGCCATACGGACAAACAAATGCTGCCACACATAACCTACAAAGGGAAAACCATGGTTTTTGTGGCCGATTTAATTCCTACCGTTGGGCATCTACCGCTTCCTTATGTAATGGGCTACGATACACGACCATTGTTAACGCTACATGAAAAAGCTTTGTTTTTAGAAAAGGCTGTAGAAAACGATTGGCTTCTGTTGTTCGAGCACGATGCCCATAACCAAATCTGTTCCCTAAAAAAAACCGAAAAGGGAGCTCGTTTGGATCAACTTTTCTCTTATGACGAATTGTTCAATACACAATAAAACTTCACTTATTTAATAAAATAATTCTATGAACAGCACATATAGCAAACTATCGTTCTTTTCTTTGGGCGCATCCCTTTTACTTGTAGGATGTGGATCCTCAACCTTAGTATCGACCCCTGTTGAAAATATCGATGCCGTACCCTTAAAAGTTTCCGAACTTACCGATGCGGAGAAAAAAAATTGGGGCCACTTGGACCTTATCACGGATACCATTCCCGGAATGAGTGTGGACAAGGCCTATAGCGAAATCATTAAAAACCGAAAAGGAAAAACCGTAGTAGTTGCCGTTCTGGATTCTGGAATGGATTTAGAACACGAAGACCTAAAAACGGTTCTTTGGACAAACAAAGGCGAAATTCCGAACAACGGAAAAGACGACGATGGCAACGGATATATTGATGATGTCCATGGTTATAACTTTTTAGGAAAATCCTACAACGAGCAGCTAGAATATGTTAGAATGCTCCGACTCAATATTGGCGATGCATCCGATCGGGCCGAAGCAAGGTTGAAATTGGACAAAGAATATCCGGAAGCGTTACAGAACAAGCAACAGTACGAGCAAATTTTTCAAGTAGTAAAAGGAGCCGATGAAGTTGTAAAAAAGGAATTGGGCAAAGACTCCTATACCAAAGAAGACCTACTTTCCATTGAAGCAAAATCCCCACAAATGGAACAAACTATTGCGGTATTGACACAAATGTTTACCTATGGCGATAGTATCCAAGAAGTATTGGGAGAACTGGAAGAGGGTATTACTTACTTTACCGAACAGGTAAATTACAACCTCAACAAAGATTTTGACGGTAGAACTCCTGTGGGCGACAATCCCTACGATATAGCCGATATTAAATACGGAAACGGCAATCCACTGAACATGGTGGAAACCGAGAGCCACGGAACCCATGTAGCAGGGATCATTGCCGCTCAAAGAAACAACGGTATCGGAATAAACGGTGTGGCCACCAATGTAGAGATTATGAGTATCAGGGCCGTTCCAAATGGAGATGAGTACGATAAGGATATTGCATTGGGAATCCGTTATGCTGTGGACAATGGGGCATCAATTATCAACTGTAGTTTTGGAAAATCCTTTTCCCCTAATGCCGATTGGGTTTACGATGCCATAAAATACGCTGAATCCAAAGATGTTTTGATCGTTCACGCTGCAGGTAATGATGGCTTGGACCTAGAATTGCCAGATAGCAAAAACTTTCCGAACGATCATAGATTTGAAAAAACCGAGTTTGTGGACAACCTGATCACTGTTGGTGCTCTTACCAGCAGTTATGGTTCGGAAATGGTAGCATCTTTCTCAAACTACGGAAGTCAAAATGTGGATGTATTTGCCCCAGGAGCAAAAATTTACTCCACTATGCCAAACAACGAATATGAATTTCAGGGAGGAACTTCAATGGCCGCTCCAGCAGTTGCAGGAATTGCTGCCTTGATCCGTTCTTTTCATCCAGACCTAACGGCGGCACAGGTAAAAAGTATCATTATGCAATCGGGTTTACAGACAAAAACCTCCGTTATTGTGGCTGGTGATGAGAGCAAGGCCACGTCTTTTGATAAAATTTCCAAGTCAGGCAAAATGGCAAATGCTTATAATGCCTTAATTTTAGCAAGCAACATTTCAAACGGTAAAATGACCTTAGAAAGTAATTCCAAATAACATATGAAGCATTTAAAATCATTCTTTTTTTCTGCCTTTGTAGGAGCTAGTTTCTTCCTCAATGCACAAAACTCGAGTAGCTGGCAACAGCATGTGGACTACACCATGGATGTGCAAATGGATGTAAAGACCTATCAATACACCGGTACACAAAAATTGGTCTATACCAATAACTCTCCCGATGAACTGAGCCGTGTTTACTACCATCTGTTTTTCAATGCCTTTCAACCTGGCAGTGAAATGGACATTAGGCTCCAAAACATTAAGGATCCGGACAAAAGGATGATGGTTGGCGATAAAAGTAGAATTGCCTCACTTTCTGAAGATGAAATAGGGTATCTACATGCCAAAACCCTTACTCAAGATGGACAGCCCGTTACCTTTACCGAAGAGGGAACCGTTCTTGTGGTTGATTTGGCAAAACCAATCCCATCTGGAGGAAAAACTACTTTAGAAATGACTTTTGATGGTCAGGTGCCACAGCAGATCAGACGATCTGGTAGAAATAGCAAAGAGGGCGTTGCCCTTTCCATGAGCCAATGGTACCCGAAACTTTCTGAGTACGATTTTGAAGGATGGCACGCAAACCCGTATATAGCTCGTGAGTTCCACGGCGTATGGGGCGATTTTGATGTAAAAATAACCTTGGACAAGGAATACACTGTTGGGGGCACGGGATATCTTCAAAACCCAAACGAAATAGGGCACGGTTACGAAACACCGGGCACCAAGGTGAAAACAAAAGGGAAAACCTTAACATGGCACTTTAAAGCCCCTAACGTACACGATTTTATGTGGGGAGCAGACCCAGAATACATTCACGATGTGTACCAAATGGAAAACGGCCCTACCCTACATTTCTTTTACAAGGACAACCCTGAGTTCAATGAAAACTGGAAAAACCTTCAGCCAAAAACGGCAGAAGCCATGACCTTTTTCAGCAATAACATAGGAAAATACCCTTACGAACAATATTCTGTAGTACAAGGTGGCGACGGTGGTATGGAATATGCCATGAGCACATTGATCACCGGCGAGCGTGAATTCGGAAGTTTGGTAGGTGTTATGGTGCACGAACTGGCCCACTCTTGGTTTCAGCATGTGCTGGCCACCAACGAGTCCAAACACGAATGGATGGACGAAGGGTTTACATCTTTTATCAGTAGTTTGTGCATGAACCAAATTATGGAACAGAACAAGCAAAACCCATTTGAGGGGTCTTACCGAGGGTATTATGCCTTGGTAAACTCCGGTTTGGAATTGCCGCAATCCACCCATGCAGATAGGTATGCAACCAATTTTGCCTATGGGATTTCCGCATATAGCAAGGGTGCAATTTTCTTGTCCCAGTTGGGCTATATCATTGGTCAGGATAAACTAATGGAGACCATTAAAAAATATTATGATGACTTCAAGTTTAAACATCCGGTGCCGAACGACATTAAAAGAACTGCCGAAAAGGTATCTGGAATGGAGCTTGATTGGTACCTGACCGATTGGACGCAGACCACCAACACCATCGACTACGGAATTAAAAGTGTCGAGGCGGATGGCGAAAAAACCAAAGTAATTATAGAGCGTATTGGTGAAATGCCCATGCCCCTGGACATTTTAGTGGTTAGCACAGACGGCACACAAGAAACATTTTATGTGCCTATTCGAATGATGTACGGTGAAAAAGAAAACCCTTATCCAAACCTAAAACGCACAGTTTTGGAAGATTGGCCATGGGCGTACCCAAGCTATGAGTTCACTTTGGATATGCCATTGGAAAAGGTTCAGGCTATAATGATAGACCCCTCTCTGTTGATGGCAGATGTTAACGGTGAAAATAATGTATATCAGGTAGAGGAATAGGTTTCCTTTACAATTCAACTATTTTTAAGGGCGGCCGATTGTGCCGCCCTTTCTTATTCTACATCAGATTTATTTGAGTAATTTAACTTTTTAAAGGAGCTGTCTCTAAAATGCCGGAACAAAATAACGACCAAAACAGTACAGAATCCCACGAGAATTCCTCTCAAGGTGCTATTATGGATTTTTCTTTCCCTAAAAAAGAAAAGCTCACCAACAAAAAGGTATTCGATGCTCTTTTTACAGAAGGTAAAAGTATTCGTGAATTTCCCGTTCAATTGATCTACTTAAAAACTGCCACCAGTAACGAGGTTCCGATAAAAGTTGCCGTAGTGGCGCCAAAGAAAAAATTTAAGACTGCCGTACAGCGCAATCATATAAAACGCTTGTTGCGCGAAGCATATCGGCTCAATAAGCCCCTTATTTTTAACAACATTGAGGGAAACTTTGCGTTCATATTTTTATACCTTGGCAAGAAGACCCCCGGTTTTAATGAGGTTGACTTGACCATGAAAAAACTATTGGAGTTATTTTTAAATAAGGAGTTCCATGAAAAAATTGATTAAAAAGCAGGTTTTGATTCCCATTTTGGCCGTGACGATTTTTGTCGGGGCCAGTAGTTTTAAAAGTGACTTTTTTGAGATTGCAAAGCAAATAGAAATCTTTACCACATTGTTCAAAGAACTCAATATGAATTATGTGGACGAAACCAATCCTGCCGAATTAATGGACTCTGCCATCAAGAATATGTTGGGCGAACTTGATCCATACACCCAATTTTTAAATGAGCAGGATGTTGAATCCTATAAAATCAATAATTCTGGGGAATATTCCGGAATTGGAGCGCTTGTACGTTCGTACGAGAGCAAATTAGTGGTTGTTGAGCCTTACGAAGGTTATGCCGCCGACAAAGCTGGTTTAAAGGCCGGAGATGAAATCATTAAAATAGGGGAAACCCTGGTCTCAGATTTCGATGATAATGCAGGAGAACTATTAAAAGGAGCGAACAACTCCTCCGTTAAAGTCACTTTTGTAAGGCAGGGAGAAACCAAAACCACGACTATTACCCGAGAAGGTGTAGAAGTCGATGCGGTTCCCTTTTATGATATGATCGATGAAAAAACCGGTTATATTGTATTGGCCCGTTTTAATCAAAAAGCATCCAAACAGACCCAATCGGCAATACAAGACCTTAAAGGGCAAGGTGCCGAACGCTTGGTATTGGACCTAAGGGGAAACCCCGGGGGGCTATTGTCCGAAGCTATAAATGTAACCAACCTTTTTGTGCCCAAAGGAGAGTTGATAGTGACCACAAAATCCAAAGTAAAAAAATTCAACCAAGAATATCGGACCAAAAACAAGCCAGAGGACGAAGAGATTCCTTTAGTTGTTCTAATAAACGGAAAAAGTGCTTCTGCCAGCGAAATAGTCTCCGGTGGGTTACAGGATTTGGACCGTGCCGTAATTCTGGGTGCCAGAAGCTTTGGGAAAGGTTTGGTACAACGACCGCTAAAGCTTACCTACGGAACGCAATTAAAGGTTACCATATCCAGATATTATACCCCCTCCGGCAGATGTATCCAGTCTTTGGATTACTGGAACCGCGATGCGGAAGGAAATGCAGTCCGCAACACCAATTTTAACGAGTTTACAACAAAAAACGGCCGAAAAGTTTGGGACGGCGGTGGAGTTATGCCAGATATTACCATTGAATCGCTAAAAACCAATTCCCTTATCGATGCTTTAGAGGCAAACAATATCATTTTTGATTTTGCAACGGATTATTTTTATGACCATAGCTTTAACTCAGTAGGTGATTTTAATTTTTCTGAAAACGATTACTCCGCATTTAAATCCTTTGTAAAGGAACAGAACTTTACTTTTCAAACAAAAACAGAAAAACTTCTTGAAGAATCCATAAACACAGATGATTCGCTTTTGGGCCCAGATGTTCAGGAAAAATACAAAGACCTGCTATTGGCTGTAAATAGAGGCAAAATCACCGCATTGGACAGCTATAAAAAAGAAATAAAGAAGAATTTGGAAGATGAGATCATTACCCGGTATTTTTATCGAAATGGTCTTTATAAATATTACTTAAACCACGACGATGCCATTCTAACCGCCAAAGAGTTACTTGCTGATAGTAACAGATACAATGGTATTTTACGTTGAGAATCTAACCCCCAACAACCCATAACGGGCATCTATCAATTCGCAAGGGTCAACCATCAATTGTTTGGAATAGGGTAGGTATTTTGATGCTACCTTAAATCAAAAATTGTTCATGGCCTACACAGTACTTACCCTTGCCTTGGTTAGCACAATCTTGTTTTTTTGGCTTTATCATTTAATGAAAAATTGTTTCTGTAGGTATTTCTGTATCTACAGGAATCAAAAAAATGGATCTATTGTAACCAAACAAGCCACTATCTTATCCGTAAATACCCTTAAATTGGGAAAAAGGCCATTACTGGAGCTTTTATTATTATTTGATAATCTTTCCGGATACCCCATACATAGAAAAATTAGAGTTTGGGACAGTAGGCCTTACCTTGATCGTTTTAAAGCGGACAAAAAGATTCCCATTGGAATTAATTTGGCGAAAAAACCAAAAGATCCTGTTTATTTATCATTAAACGAGAGCCGTATATCGTTCACTTTTGTCCTGATTTGTAGTATAAAACTCATTGTATATGTATCCGGTTGTTATTTGTTGGTGAGCGAGGCCATTAACAAGGTTTTCGCCTCGCCCGACCAATATGAGAACATTTTCGCCAATTCCAATATTTGGTATTCGGGGTTTTCACTATTGGTAATAGTGGTTATTGCGTATCCATTATTGGTTAAAATAGGTCTATTGTCCAACAAAAGTGCAAAATCATTAAAATGGGACCTGATCTATTATGGACGCACCGTTTCTGCCGAGATAACTTCTTTTCGGGATACAGGGACATTGGTAAACCACAACCCTTTGGTGGAGTTTTTCTACTCCTTTAAAGACGACTCCGGCAACCTAATTAAAGGATCCGATAAAAAAATAGTTGGGAAACTGGAAATAGACACTTTAAGCGACATTGAAACAATGGATGTTACATATTTGCCAAAAGACCCTTCTTTGTCCAAATTAGCTGAAAATTTGGAGGCCAAGGGTTTATCAAAACACTTGACTTTTATTTTTTTATTGGCCCTGTTCATTTTTTCGGCCAATGTGATTTTTTGGTTTTATCAAACAGTATTTTGATCCCTTTTTTATGATATTGGCTATATTACATATTAAAAGTAGTTGGAATGGCTAAACCAGACCGTAACGATATTAAACTAATCGTACAGCACAGTAATTGGTCCGAACAGGGGGTTGCCAAAACCTTGCACGACCAAGTATATTCGAACAGGTACGCTTGGCAACGCTTTTTAAGGTTGCTAATTTTAACCCTTGGCATTTCGTTTTCTGTTGCCGGAATCGTATTCTTCTTTGCCTATAATTGGGATAGTTTAAACAAGTTTTTAAAGCTTGGGGCCGTCCAAGCACTAGTTATAGTATTTACTCTTGCAGCAATCTTCATAAAAAGAAAGTCTTTTGTAAAAAAATCAATCCTAACAGGAGCTGCGGTGCTGGTTGGCGTAATGTATGCCGTTTTCGGTCAGGTATATCAAACTGGAGCGGATGCTTACGAGTTTTTTCTCGGCTGGACCTTTTTTGTTACACTGTGGGTCGTAGTATCCAACTTTCCCCCGCTTTGGTTGGTTTACATTTTCCTGCTCAATATTACCGTAATCCTTTACGCCGAACAAGGGGCCAACAATTGGTCCGAATCGTACGTATTTACACTACTTTTTCTTTTAAATGCCTTAGTGCTCACATCCTTTTTGTTTCTTCCCCGGTTCTTGAAAAGAAAGGGGTATCCCAATTGGCTCACCAACTTTTTAGCTATTGTAGCTGTAACCCTGGGCACCGTTGGGGTGTCTTTTGGAATACACACAAACGAACAAGATTCTTCTTTTTGGATGTTGTTTTTGCTATTTACTCTGTTTTCTGGATTGGGAATTTGGATGGGGTTGCTCAAAAAGAGTTTATTTTATATCGCAATAATCTGTTTTAGCTATGTTATAGTCTTTTGTTCGTTTCTACTTCGTGAATCCGATGGTGCAGGAGCCTTTTTTACCATAGGTGTTATAATTGTACTTGCCGTAACCTTATTAATTAGATATTTAAAAAAACTACAGAGGAAATGGAACAGCTAAAGAACATTATGGCTTGGTTGGATGCTATTCGTTCTTCTGAAGGCGAGGGTTTTAATTTTAACGTTGATGCAATTAAAAATCAATATAACTCTGACCAAAAGGAGCAAAGCAATTTAGCCATTAAAATACTTTCAATATTTGGTGGTCTATTGGCCGCCATGGCATTTATAGGCTTTTTGATAATTCTCAAAATTTATGAATCAGATGTGGAAGTTGTTGTGTTGGGTGTCGGGTTTCTCGTCTCGTCCATTATTTTGGCAAGAATATTCAAAAAACTCTTTATTGATACTTTTGCTGTTGCCCTTTTTATTTTAGGGATTATTCTGTTTGTTCTGGGTCTTAAAACCATGGATTTTGGAGATACTGTCGCTGTGTTTTGGGTCATTTTTATTTCCCTTCTTACTCTTTTGCTGTCAAAAAATTACATACTCATCTTTATTTCTGTTGTTAATATAGGTGCATCCTTTTTGGTTTTTATTGCATTGCAGAATATTTATGATGCTATCCACTTTTACATTGCTCTTTACGTTTGTGCCATGACCTGTTTTTTTCTGTTGGAGGCTAATCTATTGACTTCTTTTAGATCGTGGGTAAAGTTTTATGATCCTGTTCGTATCGGGTTGATCTTTTGTTTTCTGTTTGGGCTCATCGCCATTGGCAAAAAAGACCTTGTTCCTATTTCTCAGGAATATCTGTGGATTTCTTCCATACTTATTTTTTTGCTCTTAATGGTGATGGTATCACAAATCATAAAAACCCTTGGAATAGAATCCTTAAATCAAAAAATATGGATTTATACACTGAGTACGATCGTTCTATTACCGACTTTATACGCGCCTTCTATTTCCGGCGCCTTACTTTTAATCTTATTAACATATAAGGTAAATTATAAAACCGGGTTTGCTATCGGGGCGATTGCTTTAATATATTTTGTGGTACAATATTATTATGATTTAAACCTTAGCCTACTTGTTAAGTCTATTATCCTTTTTGCTTCTGGTATTGCTTTTTTACTCCTTTATCTATACATCTCCAAATACTTGAAACATGATAAAAAAGTATAGTTCGGCCATTATAGTATTGAACCTAATTGTCTTTTTAGGGCTTTTCAATTATTCCATTGTAGAAAAGGAGAATGTTTTGGCAAATGGGGATTTGGTGTTGTTCGAGTTGGCGCCGGTGGACCCCCGTTCCTTAATGCAAGGCGACTATATGAGTCTTCGCTATGCTTTGACTAGCGATATTAACAACGATAGTATCCCTAACAAAGGTCTTTGTGTTGTGGAAGTAGGCAGTGATGGTATAGCGAAAAAGCTACGAATAAAAGAAAACAACTATTCCTTAAAGGAAAATGAATATTTGATTACTTATCGTAGGACAGACTTTTGGAATATTAGCCTTGGGGTTGAATCTTACTTTTTTCAAGAAGGTACCGCAGAAAAATATGAAAACGCAAAATATGGTGGTTTTGTATTGGACAAAAAGGGCAATAGTATCCTAATCGGATTATACAATGAAACATTAAAAAAGATAGAATAATCCTATTTTTGAGCATGCAAAAACTAAAGGTGTGTGAGCTTTTTGCCGGTGTGGGCGGTTTTCGTTTGGGGCTGGAAAACACAGGACATTATCAAGTGGTTTGGAGCAACCAATGGGAACCATCAACAAAGATGCAGCATGCATCCTTGGTTTATGAAGCTCGTTTTGGTAAGGAAAACCACTCCAATTCCAATATTGAAACGGTACCTACCTACAAAATTCCGGACCATGATATCCTCGTTGGCGGATTTCCTTGTCAAGATTACTCCGTAGCCACATCTTTAAAAAATTCCAAAGGCCTTATCGGCAAAAAGGGTGTGCTTTGGTGGTCCATTCATCGTATCTTGTCCGAAAAAAAGAACAAACCAAAGTATCTTTTTTTGGAAAATGTAGATCGTTTGTTAAAATCGCCCTCGAACCAGAGGGGTCGGGATTTTGCAGTGATGCTTAGAAGTTTGTCGGATTTGGGCTACGCTGTGGAATGGCGTATAATAAATGCGGCCGAGTATGGAATGCCACAGCGCCGAAGGCGCGTTTTTTTTCTGGCCTATTTAAAGGGAACCTCTTTACATTCAAAATTAAGAAAAACGCTCCCTGCTAAATGGATTTTGGAAAAAGGCACATTTGCAGAGACCTTTCCCATAAATCAAAATACTCCAAAACCTGTTTCTTTTAATTTGAAAGAAGATTTGGTCAGCTTATCCAACACCTTTAACAGTGAAAAAGAACTTTCTCCTTTTTTAAACTCGGGCATTTGCTTAAACGGTAAAGTAACTACCTTAAAAACAAGCCCCGATTTTGATGGATCCAAAGCAGTTCTTTCCGATATTTTGGAAAACAAAAACATAACTCCAGAATATTTCATTAATGAGTCAGATTTGCCCAAATGGGAATATTTAAAAGGCTCCAAAAAAGAAATACGCAAAACCAAAGCTGGTTTTGAATACAATTATAGCGAGGGCAGTATGGTTTTTCCCGATGCCCTTGATCAACCTTCCAGAACTATAATAACCGGTGAGGGCGGTAAATCCCCGTCCCGGTTTAAGCACGTGGTCCAAACCTCCAAGGGGCCACGAAGACTTTTACCAGTTGAATTGGAACGGTTGAACATGTTTCCGGACAATCACACTAAATTGGAAGGTATTTCCGATACCAAACGAGCCTTTTTTATGGGCAATGCACTAGTGGTCGGGATTGTGGAAAAGATAGGTGCTTCCCTGTTCCGGAAAATAGCACAAGTTGAAAAGCAATTTCAAAACTGATTTATCCAAAGAACAAAAATTAACCCCATTATTAGATTCTTATTACCAAAAACACTTAAAACACTATAGTTTTGAGCGGGTCTCCCAGCTTAAAAAACAATTACAGGGCATTGATGTTGTTCTGAAGGATAAACGTTCTGCAAAACAGTTTTTTGTTGATGAAAAAGCCCAACTGGATTATATAAACGAGAACTTGCCCACTTTTGCTTTTGAACTGTTTTACCATAAAAATAAGACACAAAAACAGGGATGGTTATTCGATACCACTAAAAAAACACAGTTCTATGCCTTGATTACAGGTATTTATTCCGACAGCAAAGATATTTTCACCTCTTGTACCATTACTTTGGTAAACCGTGAAAAATTGGTTCAACATTTAAATGATCTAGGCCTTACCAAAAATCATTTAGAACTGTTGATAAACAAACATAAAGACCAACACGGAAAATTAGCATTGGAAAAACTAAATGTTAGAAACCAAGGTTATCTATTCTTTTCAACCAAAAACAAGGCAGAAAAGCCAATAAATCTTATTCTTAGATTGGCATATTTGATTCAAATTGGCGTAGCGAAGCAATTGGTATAACTACTATAATTATAGAGGGGCAAGAAATATGATCATGTTGAGGTATGAATGATCTAGTGCAGGATAACATCGTAGCCTCACTCTTTCAGCATTTTTCGGTGCGGAATACCATCTTCCAAATACTCTTCGCCAAAGGCAACAAACCCTAGTTCCGTGTAAAATTTTAAAAGATAGGATTGAGCGGAAATTTCAATGGATTTATTGGGAAACCGCTGTTCTATAGTTTCTATGGATGCTTGCATAATCTGCTTACCAAGACCATATTTTCGCTGATCCTTGCTCACAACAACCCTCCCGATGCTCGCATTGGTAAAATAATCTCCAGGTTTAAAGATTCGCGTGTAAGCCACTACTTCATTATTTTTTGTGCCTATTACGTGAAGGGCTTTTTGATCCTTGTTGTCCATATCTTGGTACACACAATCCTGTTCTATCACAAATACCTCACTGCGAAGGCGCAAAATCTGGTAAAGTTCTTTCGTTGTGATTTGATCAAATGTTTTTACCGCTATTTCCATTAGTCCTGGACAATTACACTTTTGGAATCGCACTTATCAAACTCCGGTTGTATGTTCACATGGTTGATACCGTGCTTGTTATATACATGTTCTTCAATCTTTTCCAAAATATTATCAAACTCAGAAAGTCGGATATCCTCTTTAAAATCAATATGTGCTTCCATGTGTACCTCTTCTTCATTGAGTTGCCAAATGTGTACATGATGTACATTTTTAATAGGTTCTATGGTACAAATGGATTCCACTATATCTTGAACAACCACCGATTTTGGGGTAAAAAGCATTAGAACTTTGGTGGATTCCTTCAATAGATCATATCCCATATAAATGAGGTAAACACCAATGATCATAGTTAAGACGGCATCTACCCAAAATATTTCAAAATACTTCATTAAAACACCTCCAATTAAAACCGCCACAGAGGCCATCATATCTGTGATCAAGTGTAAATAGGCAGATTTCATGTTCATATTGTGGTCGGCATCCCTCTTCAACAACAAAACACTAAATCCGTTTCCTGCAATTGCAACCAAAGCCAACCAGATAACAAGATTGGATTCGATTTGTTGGGGATCTAACAACCTTTCTACGGCTTCTTTTATTAAAATGATGGCCACAACGACCAAGGTTGCCGCATTTATAAATGCGGCCAAAATTTCGGCACGTTTATAACCAAATGTCTTTTTGCTACTTGCTTGTTTTTTACCCAATTTTTGGGCAACAAAACTGATGATCAATGAAAGAACATCGCTAAAATTATGAAGTGCATCGGACAACAAAGCCAAACTACCGGAAAGTAAACCTCCGATAACTTGTGCCAAGGTGATTCCTATATTAAGGAATATGGAAATAAGTAAATTTCTTCCTTTTAGATCCGTGTGGGCATGTGAGTGGTCATGATGATGATGGTGCCCCATAATACTTATCTACAAGGTATTTTTTCTATCCTTCGTTCGTGTCGGCCACCGTCAAATTCAGTGTTCAAAAAAGTTTCCACCATTTCCAATGCTTGAGGTAACGAAATAAAACGTGCCGGTAAACTTAAAATATTGGCGTCGTTGTGTTCCCTGGCCAGTTGTGTAATTTCTTTGTTCCAACAAAGTGCACCTCTTATGCTCTGGTGTTTGTTTATGGTCATGGTAGCCCCATTGCCACTGCCACAAAGCACAATTCCCATATCTACATTACCTTCGGCTACATCTGTAGCAACGGGGTGGGTAAAATCCGGATAATCTACACTATCTGTACCATCGGTACCATAATTTACAACTTCTATTCCCTTGGATTTTAAAAGGCCAATAATTGCCAATTTATAATCGGTTCCGGCGTGATCGTTTCCTATCGCAATTTTCATGGTTTTAAATTAAAATGGATGCTAAACAAAGGTACAATATCTTTTAATGGGATGCTGTTTATAAAAATGGGCAGCTTTTTGCATTTGCTTAAAAAACAAACACTTAACAATATCCTTGTTTTGTTAATTATTTTAAGAAAAGTTGTGGTAATGAAATTTTGATTATTAAGAAAATTGATCAGTAGTAATAATTATTTAACCTTGAACATAGATTCCATTAAAAATTAATCAACGCATATAAAACATTTATTGTTGGAAATTAACATTAAAAACACATTAACTTTTCAATAAATTGATGTTGACAACGGTTA
>JAAEZN010000155.1 GCA_018222835.1 Algicola sp.
AGTTCACATCGTGACCAAGAAATGTTCGTAAAACGTTTGGTCCTTAAATGTGACCTTGAATCTTTGTTTGCCTTTTGGAACACTGTCCGCGACCACGATACCGGCATCGCTGGAAATGTCAATGTTAACTGTTGCTTTTGGTGGATTTAGATCTGTGTTCTTCCCTGTAACAATGATTTCCTTGTACATGCCGTGGGATGTATGCCATGTACCATCTGCCATTTTTACATAGCATTCCATAATGTATAGTCCGGGTTTAAGAAAAATGGTGCTTTTAGCGGTGTGCTTGGGGGAGATGAGCCCTGTGCCTCCCATATATATTACTTCCGGAAACCATGCAGGGAGCTTTCCAAAAGCGGCGACCGCATTTTCCATATCACCATCCATGATCAGTTTCATTCCTTCTTCGAAAGGGGGCAGGACTTCATTCTTGGTGTTTTCTGCATTTTTGCCTTCGGGGTATAGGTCCATTAGGATAAAGTGGGCCTCGGTAGATTCGTTGTTGTAAACAAAGGTGTTCCATCCTGGGTTTAAGGTGTCCTTTACTATAAAATCCATTCCTATGGTCTTTACGGTGACCATGCCTGGTTCGGCGATGGATTTTGGTGAGGTAGTATTTTCTTCTTCGCTGTTTATATTCTTGTTTTGGTGTTTGCAAGATGATAGGGAGAAGATCAGGATGAATACTGAAAAGAGTGTTCTCATAATAAATGTTATTCAGTTTTTACTATGTTGATAACTTATCATTACTATAGACTTTGTTACAATAAACTGTTCATAAATCAAAACGCTAATAGGGAGAACTTTAACCAAAGCTAAAAAGGAGATACAATTTTCAGGGGTTGTTTATAAGATCGGGGCCATTGATCATACTTCTTGTGGATAGAAATACATAATTGGCAAGAATCCCCTTTGAATGTGATGGGGGCGTCAATAAATGTCCAAAAGCAGCATATTATGTGTTCGTAAACACCGATCATGTAATCGCTAAAGTGAATATGGCGTTATTGATTATCTTTATTAGCACTTAACTATACCAACTAATGATCACCGCAATAATTGTAGATGACGAGTACAATGCAATAAAGAACCTAGCTTGGGAAATAGAGAGGTTTTGTGATGACGTTAAAGTGCTCGATACTTTCACGGATCCCGAGGAAGCGATTTCTGCAATCAATTATTTAAAGCCCGATTGCGTGTTTTTGGATATTGAGATGCCCGAAATGGACGGGTTCGAATTGCTGAATACTTTAAAGTACAGAAGTTTTGACCTTATTATTACCACGGCATATGATAACTATGCGATAAAGGCCTTTCGACAACACGCCATGGACTATCTTTTAAAGCCGGTGGATTCCGATGACCTTAAAGAGGCCGTTAATAGGATTCGTGCAAATAAGAAACAGAATATGCTAGGTTCCGAGATTAAAGGCATCTTTAATGAGTGGGCCGATCAGAAATCCAGAAAAATGGCCTTGTCCATGGCAGGTAAAACATTATATGTAAATCAGTCAGAAATACTTTATTGTAAAGCGGACGGCAATTATACGGAAGTCTTTTTTAGTAATGGGGAAAAAGAGGTGTTGAGCAAGCGTATCAAAGATTTTGAAGAAATATTGGGATCTACTTTTTTTAGGGTCCACAATTCCTATTTGACCAAGTTGAGTGCCATAAAAGAGTTTGTAAACCAGGACGGTCAGTACCTAATTTTGGAAGATGGGACCAACGTACCGGTTTCAAGATCAAAGAAAAGCGAACTGCTTAAAATATTAAACGGATAATCCTACATTGGAACAGAGTTACCTAGAATATTTTTATAAATACCCTTTTCAGAACGGTTTTCTAATTTTTACCATTGGAGCGCTTTTTTTGCTCATGGTCTATCATTTTGTGCTGTTCTTCCAGCAAAAAGATAAAATTTATCTACTGTACAGTAGCTATACGTTTTTTGTCATCCTTTCACAACTCGGACATCTGGAGGAAGGGTTTATCTACCATTTAATTGCCCCAATTAAGGAGATTGCATTGTTTCCTATTGTCTCAACGGAATTGTATTATGGTATTTATGTGCTTTTTGCATTTAAATTTTTAAATATTAAGACACACTTTCCAAAGTGGAACAAGTACATAATGAGGGCTCTAAAACTTATCATGTTCTATTGTCTTGTTATTTTGGTCGTCCATGTTTTTAATGGGAGCAACCGGTTTCTATTGAACGGTTACTTTGTTTTTACCATATTAATGAGTGTGTTGGGGCTAATTTGCTACGTGCCCTTTTTTAAGGTTAAAAGCCCTTTGAAGTACTACATCATTACAGGCTCTTTATTCTTGTTCTTTTTTTCGGTGGCATCACTTTTAATATACGTGAGCCTCATAAGGCAAAACCTTTCCATTGAGCCATCATATAGTGTTTTGTACGTTGGGTTCTTGTTGGAAAACATCTTGTTCTCCTTAGGGTTGGGCCACAAACAAAAATTAATTCTTGATGAGAGGAATAAATCCCAACAAAGGCTAATAGCCCAACTCAAGGAAAATGAAAACCTGCAATTAAAGGTACAGGGCCAGTTGGAGGAAAATGTAAAAAATATGGAAATCAAGGCGGAAGCCGAAAGATTGAAGAATATAAAAACACAGTACGACAAGGAACTGGCAGAGTTGAAACTATTGGCATTGCGTAGTCAAATGAATCCCCATTTTATTTTCAATTCACTTAATTCAATAAAAAGGTACATTATTGATAGTGATAAAGATAAGGCAGTGTATTATATGAATAAGTTTGCCAAACTTATTCGGAGAATTTTGGCATCCACCATGGAGAAAGAATCCAGTTTGGCCGACGAATTGGAAACTATGGAACTCTATGTCAATATCGAGAACC
>JAAEZN010000055.1 GCA_018222835.1 Algicola sp.
CTACAGGCTACAATGGCCAAGGCCAACACTGTTGTGTAAAATAGTTTTTTTAAATTCATTGTGTGGAATTTGAATGTTGAACTGCCAATATCCACAATTCATGGAAGGTACGGCCCCGCCAATTGACGGATGGCCCTTTTGGATTGACGGATACCCGTAAACTTGAAAAACAATGGTTTACAAACTCGATTACATATGGATTGAAAGCATCTTCTTTATTTTTTATAAGAAAGAAAAAGATTACACAACGTAAAAGTTAATTTTCACAACAAAAGGTGTAAAAAGCTGTGTATTTCGTCGAATAAAGTAGGAATTTTATCGATGAATATTGACTTTCCTAATATATTCGTAGTCCAAATCTTACCTAAACTTAATTATGGACTACAGATTTACTTTAGGGGCCAAGAGAGTAATCTACTCCATATGTATCTCACTTCTTAGCGTGGGTTCCCTTATTGCACAATCTAAAAAAGGAAAAGAACAGATCCGTTCTTCCTACGATCAAGGAAAAATATCCTCCATTATTTCCGATTTGGAATCGGAGCACCAAAATAAACTTCAAAAAATAGAAGAGTTAGTAAAGACCAAAGGTCTTTTTGCATCAAAAAACAACAATGATGGTTCCCAAGCAGCCCTTGAGGATATTGGTACCGATGGGACTCCTTTGTATTACACAACGCTAAATGACCCTACTTCTCAAGCTTCTAGGGCCCATACCCTTTACGATAACGGTCTATTAAAGCTAGGACTTACTGGAAGCAATATGGAAGTGGGCGTATGGGATTCCGGCATAGCCCTTACGTCTCACCAAGAGTTTGATGTGCGTGCCAAAAAAAATGATAACGCCACCGAAGTAAGTCTGCATGCCACTTTGGTAACGGGCAATCTTATTTCTGCAGGTGTAGAGCCCAATGCGAAAGGGGTGGCTTATGGGGCACAGGCCCTAACACACGATTGGAGCCGCGATAAAATCGAAGTAGCGCAGGCCGCGGCCGATGGATTATTGTTGAGCAACCATTCCTATGGAATTTTGTCCGACAGAGTTCCGGATTGGTATTTTGGAGCCTATATTAAGGTGACTCAGGATTGGGACAGGATCATGTACAATGCCCCGTATTATTTAATGGTGACTGCAGCGGGAAATGCGCGACAGTCCAACCATAACGCTAGTCCAAATTTTGGCAAAACCAGCGATGGATTTGATCTATTGTTAGGGTTTACGACCACAAAAAATGGACTGACCATTGCCGGGGCAAATACAGAAATAGATAGTAAAGGAAATTTAAAGAACGTTTCGGTGGCAGGGTACAGCAATTTTGGGCCCGTGGACGATGGCCGTGTGAAGCCCGATCTTGCCGGAGATGGAGGAAATATTCTATCCGCCAGCTCATCTACCAACAGTAGTTATCAAGTTTCTTCGGGAACCTCCATGGCCGCACCCGGAGTAACGGGCTCTTTGCTTTTGCTGCAACAATACCACGAAGAGCTTTTTGGCAAGTATATGAAAGCGGCAACCTTAAAAGGATTGGCTCTTCATACAGCAGATGATGTGGATACCAAAGGACCGGATTACAAAATGGGTTGGGGGGTTATGAATGCCAAATCAGCGGCAGAGGTACTTCAAACTAAAGACTACACCTCATTGATCAATGAGGAAAGTTTGGCCAACGGAGAAACGTATTCCATTACACTAACAGCTTTGGATGATCAACCATTGGTGGCTTCTATTTCTTGGACCGACCCAGAATCGGAAAGCATTAACCGTGGAGACTTGAACAGCACGACAGCCGCTTTGGTCAACGATCTGGATATTCGTATCACAAAAGATGGAAAAAACTATTTTCCTTGGAAACTTAATCCGGCCAGAGCCAACGATGCGGCCACACAAGGAGATAACAGAGTGGATCCTTTTGAAAAAATTGAGATCGAAAATGCAAGAGGCACTTATACCATTACCATAACACATAAAGGAGAGCTAAAGAACGGTCTTCAGGATTTTTCCTTGATCGTGTCCGGGGCTCGGATATCCAATTGCTCTATTGAGGTTCCTACCGATTTTGCACTGCAAAACTCTACGGAAGTAGGCACTACGCTTTCTTGGGCCAATGCAGATGAAACCTTGTTCGAGTTTCAATATAAGAGTATTGATTCTGATAACTGGAGCAGTGAATTGATTTGGGAAAACAACTTTGATTTTGATTCTCTGGAAACAGGAAAGGTTTACGAAGCACGGGTACGTTCCATTTGTACCGAGAATGCAGTATCCGAATTTTCGGAAACCATCGAATTTGAGTTTAATGGTGAAGAAACAGTATTGATTCAGAATGCACCAATGTCCGTTCCACAACAATTGAATATCTCGGTTTATCCCAATCCTGCAGTGGACTACCTCAATGTAAATGGGGAGCTGTCCAAGGATGCGGAATTCTCCATTGTGACCACTTCTGGAAATGTTGTTAAAAAAGGAAAGACCCAAGGCTCTATAAATGTATCTTCAATTTCTTCCGGCCTGTATGTCTTGGTTATTCAGGATTATTCTGGGATAAAAAGTACCAAGTTTTATAAGAATTAGAGGTAAGGCCGGAGTGCCAAAAGTCTGTTTAAGCCCAGAAAAGACAACCTTCTATCGAAATCTGTATTTACAGAACGGTCACTCTATTTTTATAGGTAGTTAAACGGAAGATCGCCGCAGAAAATCGGGAAAGCAAGGGGCTTTGATCCAGAATCAAGGTTTTGGGATATTTTTCGTGTTAAGTAGTCAATAGGCTATCCA
This sequence comes from Algicola sp., assembly GCA_018222835.1. Taxonomy (GTDB): domain Bacteria; phylum Bacteroidota; class Bacteroidia; order Flavobacteriales; family Flavobacteriaceae; genus Flagellimonas. The sequence goes on from JAAEZN010000055.1 coordinate 2,774, forward strand.
AAGAAATTATCGATTATATGCAATGTTGTTTGTGTTCTGGACAGCAACCATCTTTAAACCTATTATAAAAGCCACCCTATCTTTTATAGTGTACAACTCAAAAGCCCATTTATGGGAGCCATGTGTAGAAAAGTATATCGGAAGTCATTTCGATATGAGTCACGAGGTGACGATTGAGAAATCTAGTTCATTTCGAAACCTTTCAGTAAGAATAAGATTTCTCACGATCGCCCTTCGACTACGCTCAGGACTACAGTTCGAAATGACAATGAAAGCCTCCTTATTCCTAGATAAAAAGATGCTTCACTATAGTTCGAAATGACATTTGAACAAATTTGACTGCAAACCACCTATTTCCAATTACGAACTGAATTCCGACTTCTAACCCTTCACCCTCAATTGCATACTGACCACTGACCTTCTGCCTACTGTTCCCCTTTTATAAAAACAGAGTTCCCGTGCTCGCTGCGCTCGCCCTTCGACTACGCTCAGGACTATAGTTCGAAATGATAACGACAGACTTCTAATGCCTGGCTATAGGATAAAAAGAGCGCTTAACTACGTCTGGAATGACAAATAAACAGCAGATTAGAGAAAGAATTTGTCTTACACCTTCTTGATTTCATCGTCAGTTAAAAGTTCCTCGTTGCGCAGTCGTAAAAAAACTTGTGCAGTGGTCACTACATCCAATTCGCAATAGGAGACGATCCGATCTAAATCATTGTCTTTGTAAAACACATCCTTTACCATACTACCTTCCATATCTTCTTTTGGTGAAGGGATTCCAAGTACATATGCCAAAAGTTTTAGCGAAGTATAATGTTTGTAATCGCCGAACTTCCAAAGTTCCATGGTGTCCAAATGGGGCACTTCCCACGGCTTTTTTCCAAAGAGGTCCAGTTTATAGGGCAGATTAATGCCGTTTATTATCATTCTGCGGGCTATATAGGGAAAGTCGAACTCTTTTCCGTTATGGGCGCACAAAAGATGCTTAACTTGGCTAAAATGGTCTTGGAGCAGTTGTTTGAATTCTTTTAAAATTTTTGTTTCGTTACCATGGAATGAAGTGACCCTAAAATTCCTGCTATCTCCTTTGTGGACAAAATAGCCGACAGAAATACAGACTATTTTGCCAAATTCGGCCCAAATACCGGCCCGATCATAAAATTCCTCTGGTGTGTATTCGTCTTTACGTTGATATTGGGTTTTCTGTTCCCATAAAAGCTGGGCGGCTTCATCCAGATCATTGAAATGTTGTTGTAGGGGTACGGTCTCGATATCCAAAAAGAGGATATGTTCCAGGTTAAGTTTATAAAGCATGGCAGCAAATTAAAAAAGAGTCGTCTGCTTTGCAGGACTCTCGTGTTCCAATAACCATTTTTTTCTATGCAGTCCACCTGCATATCCTGTGAGGTCTCCATTGGTCCCTATTACTCGATGACAAGGAACCACAATCCAAAGTGGATTTTTGCCATTGGCCGAGGCTACTGCACGAATGGCCTTTACATCACCGAGGTGTTTGGAAAGTTCCAAATAAGAAATGGTTTTTCCAAAAGGAATTTCCAAAAGGGCATCCCATACTCTTTTCTGAAAATCTGTGCCCGAGGGATTTAATTTGATATTAAATACCGTTCGGTTTCCATTGAAATATTCTTGAAGTTGTTCGACTGCATCTTTAAGAACCTCGGGAATTGTACCAATAGGTTTTTTGTCGTCTAAAACGGTAATCGAAACAAGGCCGTTTTCATCGCCTTTTAGCTCTGCTATCCCTATAGGAGTTTGTATGTGAGCAATTTCCATTAGTCTATTTCATCTTCACCTTCAATTATTCCCAATCGTTTTGCACGGGCATGCCAGTTCTTTCGGGCTAGTTTTTGAAGGTCTTCCACGTTATCCATTTCATCCATTATCTCAAAACCGAGAAGGGTTTCTATAACATCTTCCATGGTTACCAATCCGCTTACCGAACCATACTCGTCCACCACCAAGGAAATATGCTCTCGCTTTTTTACAAAAGTCTTAAAAAGATCGTTGATGGATTTTCCCCGGTTGGTAACCAATAGATCTCTACGGATGGTGGCCAAGGTCTGATTTCCTTTTTTGTTGATCATGGCTTCCAATAGTTCATCCTTTAAAAAGAAACCGGTTATGTTGTCCATGCGATCTTTGTACAATGGAATCCTGGAAAATCGCAAGGGTCGGTTCTTTTCAAAAAACTCTTTGATAGGAGTGTCTTCGGATGCTACCTTCATTACCGTTCTTGGCGTCATTACATCACGGGCCAGGATTTCATCAAAATAGAGTAGATTCTTGATCATCTTCGACTCCGACTCCTTAAATACCCCTTCCTCATGGGCAATTTCCGTCATAGCACTAAAATCTTCACGGCTCAGTACACTTCCATGTTCTCCCTTGGCCCCAATCAATTTGGTGAAGAGTTGCAACAGCCACAGTAATCCGGTCCATTTTAGGACAAACACCATAATGTTCAACGTTTTGCTGGTAAAATTGGCCAGCTGTTTCCAGTAGGTGGCTCCAATGGTCTTTGGTATGATTTCCGAAGTCACCAAAATCAAAATGGTCATCACAGTGGAAACAATTCCGACCATTAGGTCTTCTGTAAAGGCGAAGCCGAAAATACTGCGCTCGGTGGAGCCATAAATTTCCCCATAGGCAACTTTGGCTTGTACACCCACCAAAATAGCACCTACAGTGTGTGCAATGGTGTTTAGGGTAAGAATGGCTATAAGTGGTTTGTCCACGTCCTTTTTGAGGCTTTCCAAGGTGGCTGCATAATCTTTTCCTTCTTGCTTTTTAAGATTGATAAAGGTAGGCGTAATGCTCAACAGCACTGCCTCCAAAATAGAGCATAGAAATGAAAAGAAAATAGAGATAAGGGCATAAAATAGTAATAGTCCCATAGGATGGCTAAATCTTTAGTACCAAGATAGGCAATCGGAATCAATTTTGATCGCTTATTCCTTGTGCGTTGTAAAAAACGTTTTGTAGTGCGGTACGAATGTTTAAATTGTACAACTGTCGATGGTCCCTGAACGGATAAACACGATTCGACAGAAAAATAAATGTTAGTCTGTTGTCGGGATCGGCCCAAACAAAGGTTCCCGTAAAACCCGAATGGCCAAAGCTTTTGGGGCTGACCAGTGGGGAAGGGTAGGCTTCTTCCAAGGTAAGGTCGGCATTGTCCAACAAAGGCTTGTCAAAACCCAATCCTCTGCGGTTCTCGTTTTCCGGGTATTGCACTTGGGTAAACTCTTTTACGGTTTCGGCTGAAATGAGTTGTTGCCCATCTACCATTCCATAATTTTGATAGAAAAGCATCAGTTTGGCAAGGTCGTCCGCTGTGCCGAACAATCCAGCATTGCCGGAAACCCCGCCCATGAGTGAGGCATTTTCGTCGTGCACCCAACCTTTTACCAAGGATTTTCTAAAAAGAGTATCCATTTCCGTAGGCACAATTGCGTTTGTGTAATTGTTGTTTTTTGGAAGAAAACCCAGCGTGCGAGAGCCTAAAGGACGATAAAAATTCTCATTCAAATAAGTTGCATAGTCGGTTCCTGTAAGCTGCTCTATCAAACTCGGAAATATTAGAAACGAAAGCCCCGAGTACTTGTATTTCTTTTCATCGGAAACTTTGGAACGGCCAATGATCCGGTTCATTTTTCTTTCAAAACGGTTATTTATGTACAGGCCATCGTACACTTGTCCTTCAAATCTTTTATTGGATGAATTGTGAACAAACCGTTTTTTGATCGTACCATTTTTACGAAGTACTTTTTGCAAAAAAACAATGTAGGGCACTAGACCTGCCTGGTGTGCCAAAATTTCCCGTAAAGTAAGGTCTTTTTTGTCCTTTTTGTTCTTCCATGGTTTCCAATACATGCTAAAAGGCTTGTCCAAATCGAGCTTGCCCTCGTCCACTAACTTCATCAAAGCCGGTAAGGGCCCTGTAATTTTGGTTACCGAGGCCAAATCATAAATATCGTTCAGAGCAACGGGGCGAAGCTTGTCATAAGTGTGAAAACCATAGGCTTTGTGAAAAATTACCGTATCGTTTTTGGCCACCAAAACTTGAGCCCCGGGAAATGCCAAACTGTCGATTCCCATCTCCATAATAGAATCCACTTTTTGATTGATGAAATCCTCATTGAACCCTAATTTAGAGGGAAAGGCATGGATAAGTTCGCGTTGGGCAAACGTGAAGGGCATCACTAAAGTGATGAGTAGTAGCGAAATGGATATGTTTTTCATTTGGTCGAGGTTTATCCCAAAGTTCGGATGAAATCTTTGGCAAAATAACTGGCAATAATGTCGGCACCGGCTCTTTTGATGGCTGTTAGTTGTTCCAACATTACGGCGTCGTGATCTAACCATCCTTTTTCGGCCGCTGCTTTCACCATGGCATATTCTCCGGAAACCTGGTACACGGCAACAGGGGTATCTACTTCATTTTTGATTTCCCGAACAATATCCAAATAGCACAGACCTGGTTTTACCATAACAATATCGGCTCCTTCATCAATGTCCATTTGGGTTTCCCTGATGGCTTCATACCGATTGGCATAATCCATTTGATACGTTTTTTTGTCCTTGGGTACATTGGCAATATCCACTGGTGCGGAATCCAGAGCATCTCGGAAAGGGCCATAGAAAGCGCTGGCATATTTAGCGGAATAGGCCATAATCCCGGTGTTGGTATAACCTTCATCTTCCAAGGCTTCGCGGATGGTCAGGATTCGTCCGTCCATCATATCACTCGGCGCAACAAAATCGGCTCCAGCCTGGGCGTGGGATACGCTCATTTCGGCCAACACCTCTGCGGTTTCATCGTTTAAGATTTGTCCTTCGGCGACAATACCGTCATGTCCGTAGGATGAAAATGGGTCAAGGGCGACATCTGTCATCACCAACATTTGCGGACAGGCATTTTTTACGGTTTTTATGGCACGCTGCATCAAACCGTTTGGATTTATGGCTTCGGTTCCTTTGTTGTCCTTTAATTCATCATCAACTTTAACAAAAAGCAGCACGGAACACAGCCCCATTTTCCAAAGTTCCTTTACTTCTTTTTCAAGATTGTCCAGGCTTAATCTAAAATAGTTGGGCATGGAAGGAATCTCTTCTTTGATGCTTTTTCCTTCGGTCACGAACAATGGAACTAAAAAGTCATCTGGAGTTACCAGGGTTTCCCTTACCAATCTTCTAATGGATTCGGATGCGCGTAGTCTTCGATTTCGTATAAGTGGGTACATGGTATTAGTTTTAAGTTATAAGCTTTAAGCTGATAGATAGTTTTTAATTATAGGCGTAACATCAAATATTTATTTCTCCTTCTAAGTAAGGAACTGCCTTTCCCGAAATTTTTACCCTATCCCCTAAAAATTCGCATACCAAGTCGCCTCCTCGCTTGGAAAGTTGTTTGGCCGTCATTTTGGTTTTATCCAGTTCTTTGGACCAGTAGGGGGTTAAAGAGGTATGGGCCGAACCGGTAACTGGGTCTTCGGGAATACCGCAAGAAGGAGCAAAAAAGCGTGATACAAAATCCACTTCTGTTCCGGGAGCAGTGGCAATAATTCCTCTGGCATCGACTTGATCTAATAGGAAAAAGTTAGGCTCAAGTTTTTCGATTTCTTTTTGAGAACTGTAAACCAGCATATAATCGGTTTTGCCTTTAAAGGTTTTGATGGGGGATTTTCCCAAAGCTTGGTCGATCTCATCAATATTTTTAATGGCAACAAGGGTATCGGCAGGAAAATCCATGGTCAACCAACCGTTGTCCGCTTTGTTTACAATGAGCTCTCCGCTACGATGCGAAAAAAACCGAATGGTATCCGTGTCCAGATTATAAAAATGGAACAGTACATAGGCGGTTGCCAGGGTGGCATGGCCGCATAGGTCCACTTCAACTTCTGGGGTAAACCAGCGAATTTCGTAGCGATCATCTTTTTTAACGGCAAAAGCTGTTTCGGCCAGATGATTTTCTTGAGCTATTTTCTGCATCAATTCCGGACTCAACCAAGAATTCAAAATGCAAACTGCGGCAGGATTCCCACCAAATATCTGGTGCGAGAATGCATCTATTTGATAAATTTTTTGTTTCATAGGTTTGGTTTCAGGGCAAAACTACATATTAAACCCAATTTTTTGGGTTTTGGAGCACCTCTATTAAATTCTCTTCCACACTGCCTTTTTCTGGGTGATAATCGTATCGCCATTGCACGTGGGGAGGCAAGCTCATCAGAATACTTTCTATTCGACCATTGGTTCGTAAACCAAAAAGCGTTCCTTTATCATGGACCAGATTAAACTCTACGTAACGCCCGCGTCTAATTTCCTGCCAATCGCGTTGGTCTTGGGAGTAAGATAAAGCCTTTCTTTTTTCAACAATAGGGGTATAGGCATCCAAGAAGCTATTTCCTACCTCGGTTACAAAATTGTACCAATCCTCCATATTGTTTTTATCCGTTGCTTTACAATAATCAAAAAATAACCCACCAACGCCACGGGCTTCGTTTCGGTGGCTATTCCAGAAATATTCATCACATTTCTTTTTGTACATGGGATAAAATTCTGGATTGTGTGCATCGCAGGCATTTTTACAAACCGAATGAAAATGAGTGGCATCTTCTTCGAACAAATAGTAGGGGGTAAGGTCTTGTCCGCCTCCAAACCATTGGTCCACAATGTTACCTTCCTTATCGTACATTTCAAAATAGCGCCAATTTGCGTGCACCGTTGGAACCATTGGGTTTTTTGGATGAATCACCAAGCTTAATCCACAGGCAAAGAAGTCAACATCTTCCACTCCAAAGTAGTTTTGCATGCTTTTGGGCAATGGGCCATGTACTTTTGAAATATTTACGCCACCTTTTTCGAATACTGCTCCGTTTTCAATTACCCGTGTTCTACCACCTCCACCTTCTTCGCGCTCCCAAAAATCCTGTTGAAATTTAGCTGAGCCATCCAATTCTTCCAATTTGTGGGTGATGGTATCCTGTAGATGTTGAATGTATTCGTAAAATTTATCTTTCATAATGTAATTCGTAAAGTTCCATATCGAGGAAATCCTCATTGGGTGGTTGATATGCTTTCTGCAATGTTTTTTTCCATTGAAAACCACACTTTTGAGCAACCCTAATGCTTCCTCGATTACTTTTGTGAGCTATAATTTTGAGAGTTTTTAAATCTATTCTGTCAAAAGCAAAATCCATTACTTGTTTTATACAGGAACTGGTGATGCCTTTACCATGGTGATTGATGTCCAAACAATAAGCAAGTTCACCCTCTCGGATCGTATAATCAATATTTTTTAGTATGATGAGGCCGAGTATGGTTTGGTCGTTGTTTTTTCTTATGGCAAAAGTGAATTCCTTTTTTTCAACAATTTCTTCGTCCTTCTTTTTGATATAATTTCGAGAATCAAATACTGAAAGGTTTTGTTCTAGGGTGTTCGGAAAGAAGCGTTCAAATACCTCTTTGTTCGATTGCATTAAAAGACATAAGCCTTCTGCATCGTTAGGTTTAAGGTAATCTATTTGATAAGCTGTATTCATTATATCTTGTCAAAGAATATGTACCATTTGGTATTTATAGTTTGAAAGGTTTGAGTTCTCGTCAATCTTAATAGATTCACTGGCCTTTTCTTTCAACAATTGAATAACCTCCGACTCAGATTTTTCGGCATGTTGCTCAAAAATAAAACGACCTACCGCATTATTGTGCAAATCCATTTGTTTTGGCAATTTTTTGTTTGGAAAAGAATCCTCGTGCCAATCGGTTATTTTTTTTGCCCATAGCAATACAGTTTTTTTATCCCTGTTCCAAGGGAAACATCTTTTTGCAATCAAATAATTCCATAAGGCATGCCTAAAGGCATTGGCAGGGCCGTTTTTATGGTGCAGCTTGCCATAGTTCCTACTCGACACAGCTAAGCAATCCTTGGTGGCCTTAATGGTTGGGATAATAAAGAGGGGACGGCTCAGTCCAATAAATATAACTTTCAGTATATTTTTAAGATCGACCCGTCTCAGTATCGCAAAAAGCTTCACCCTTTGTATTCCTTAACCGCATCTATGAAAGCCTTGGCATTCTCGATTGGAATGTTTGGTAAAATTCCGTGGCCCAGGTTCACAATGTATTTGTCCTTGCCAAAATCGCTTATCATTTGAGTCACCATTTCCTTGATTTTTTCAGGAGGTGAAAGTAATCTGGCCGGGTCAAAATTACCTTGAAGGGTAATGTTCCCGCCAGTTAAATATCTGGCATTTTGTGCGGAGCAGGTCCAATCTACCCCAACTGCAGATGCGCCCGAGTTTGCCATCTCTTTTAATGCGAACCAACATCCTTTTCCAAAAACAATCACGGGAGCTTCTTCTTTTAGGGCATCCACAATTTGTTGGATATATTTCCATGAAAACTCTTGATAGTCAACAGGGGAAAGCATTCCACCCCAAGAATCAAAAACCTGTACGGCGTTAACACCAGCTTTAACCTTTGCTTTAAGGTAGGCGATGGTCGTATCCGTTATTTTTTGAAGCAGTTCGTGAGCAGCTTTGGGTTGGGTAAAGCAAAACCCTCTGGCTTTGTCAAAGCTCTTGCTGCCCTGTCCTTCCACACAATAGCAAAGAATGGTCCAAGGAGAGCCTGCAAAACCGATCAAAGGAATTTCATCATTTAATTTCTCCTTTGTCATTTCAATAGCGTCCATTACATATCCAAGAGAGTCCTGAATATCGGGAACAATCACTTTGTCCAAATCTTCTTGCGAGCGGATAGGATTCGGCAAATAAGGTCCAAAATTAGGTTTCATCTCTACCTCTATGTCCATGGCTTGAGGAATAACGAGAATATCACTGAACAAGATAGCTGCATCCATTCCGTAACGGCGAATGGGCTGTACGGTTATTTCTGAAGCTAGCTCTGGTGTTCGGCAACGGGTAAAAAAATCGTACTTTTCTTTGAGTTCCATAAACTCGGGCAAATAGCGCCCAGCTTGTCTCATCATCCATACGGGAGGACGTTCAACGGTTTCTCCTTTCAAAGCTTTTAGGAACAAGTCGTTTTTTATCATAGATTATAATTTGTAATTACTGCAAGAGCAGAATTTTTTAGGTGTTTTTTGAATTCCGCAGGGTGCTTCGACTATGCTCGGCATCTGTTCGGGGCGATAAATTTTTTATAGCTTGGACCAACACATTTTCTACGGTCGGTTTAGTGGCAATAATAACATTGTTTGAATGCTTTCGAGCCTCGGCCGCTGTGGTTTTACCAATACAAAATAGTTTGCTGTTACCTAAAGTGTTTTCCAAAAGATAACTTTGAATGCCACTAGGGCTATAGAAGAGGATACCATCAAAATCTCTATCAAAAGCTTTTGGGCTTAAATGTGTTCGGTACACCTCCATTTCTTTGAACCTGACTTTATTGTTTGTCAATGCATCGGGAATCACATCCCTTCTTCTATTGCCGCATAGGAAGAAGAAATTGTCAGATGTATGGTGATCAACAATGTGTTTGGCCAATTCTGATGCATATTCACACATCACAACTACCCGTACACCATTTTTTTCCAGTAACGATTTGGTTTTTTCCCCGACACAAAAGGCATGGAACATGGATTTGTCCAATCCATTGGTTTGCTTTAAAAAAACTTTGACCGTATTCTGGCTGGTAAAAATATAATTGCTGTGATTCAAAGGAATTTGCTCTTCCAGAAATTCGATTGTAAGGGCATTGTATTCCACCAATCCCAATCCAGAATTTAGAAAAAGCTCCTTTTGCGGCAGACTCAATATTTTAGTGGACAGCACTGTTCTCATTTCTGATTTCCTGCATCAATTTTTCACCACCGTTTTGCAATACCTCTTCGGCACAAGTTTCACCTAAATGTTTAGCATCCGTTAGTTTTACCTCTTTCTTTATCTCTATCTTCTGTTTGCCATCTAGGGAGAACACTACGCCATCAAAATAAACCTTTTGGTCTTTTATTTGCGCTAAGGCACCTATTGGCGCGGTACAGCCGCCTTCCAAAGTTCGCAAAAACTCACGTTCAATGGTTGTGGCCACCTCGGTTTCCGGATGGTTTAGGTTGGCCAATGCTTCTTGTGTAAAATTGTCTTCTTGTTTGGCAACCACCAACATGGCACCTTGGGCAGGGGCAGGAATCATCCAGTCCAATTGAATGGCGTCTTTGGGCAATAATTTGATACGCTCAAGGCCAGCTTGGGCAAAAATTGCCCCTTGCCAATCGTTTTCGATAAGTTTTAGGAGCCGTGTGTTCACGTTTCCTCTAAGATCTACCACTTTGTGATTGGGGTACTTGTTCAACCATTGGGCTTTTCTTCGCAAGCTACCGGTTGCAATCGTGGCGGGCCGGTCTTGTTCCAGAAAAACGGATCCTTTGTGCACCAAAATATCGTGGGTAATGGCACGCTCCAGAACTGCCACTTGCACAATTCCCTTGGGGAGCTGGGTGGGTACATCTTTCATGGAATGTACGGCAATGTCTATATCTCCTTTAAGAAGGGCAACATCCAAGGTTTTGGTAAAAATACCGGTAACGCCAAGCTCATAAAGAGGCTTGTCCAACACTTGGTCCCCCATGGATTTGGTGGGTATCAAAATGGTATCGTAACCAAGCATTTCCAACTTATTTTGAACGGTGGTAGCTTGCCACAGCGCCAATTCGCTGTCGCGGGTTCCAATTCGGATTATTTTGCTCATTTGGAATGTAGTTCTAGCTGAAATACTTTCTGAATCAATTCCAGACTATCCTCTGTATCCGCTTCGTTGCTCTTTAAGTGATTGGCAAACTGCTTGGTGATTTTTTGTATGATCCTATCGGAGATGATTTCTGCTTGAATTTGGTCAAAGCCTTCGATTTTTTTGGTCTGAAAATCGATTTCCTCTGTTTTCATGGTATTCAACTTGTCCTTCAGGGCATTGATTACCGGAGCAAACTTTCGGGTCTCCAGCCATTTAAGGAAATCTTTTCTCACTTTTTCTATAATAGCTTCAGCTTTGGGAATAAATTCTTTTCTCTTGGCCAAAGTTTCATCGGTAATCTGCGATAATTGATCTAAATGCACCAACGTAACATTTTCCAATTCCTTTACATCGTCGGATACGTTTTTAGGAACGGATAAATCCAAGATCAACAAAGGTTTTTTAGTATAAACCAAAGCCTTGGAAACGGTGGGCAATTGTGCCCCAGTAGCTACAACAAGTATGTCCGATTTACGGATTTCAGACTGTAGGTCCCCGTAATCCTTTACCGTTAAGTGGAACTTGCCTGCAATATCTTCCGCTTTTTCCCTAGTTCTGTTAATTAAGGTAATGTGGGAGTTGTTGGAGTGCTTTACCAAATTTTCGCAGGTGTTTCTGCCAATTTTTCCCGTACCGAACAACAAAATATTCTTGTTGGAAATATCAACTACATTGTCCAGAATATATTTTACCGAGGCAAATGCTACAGATGTAGCTCCCGAGGATAGCTCTGTCTCGTTTTTGATGCGTTTACTGGCCTGGATTACAGAATTACAAAGACGTTCCAGAAATGGATTGGCCATATCCTGCTTTTTTGCCCTGTAAAACCCCTGTTTTATTTGGCTTATAATTTCAAAATCGCCCAAAATCTGGCTGTCAAGACCAGTCCCCACCTTAAACATGTGGGATATGGCATCGTGGTTTTTATACACATAGGCCACTTCTTGGAATTCCTCCACAGTACCCTTGGTTTCCTCACATAACAGCTTTATTAGTTGATAGGGATGCTGCGCAAAACCATAAAGTTCGGTTCTGTTGCAAGTGGATATGGCTAAAAGTCCATCAATGCCAATTTCCTTGGCCTTGCCCAATATATGATCAATGGCAGGAACATCCAGACTGAACTTTCCTCTAACCTCTGCATCCGCCTTCTTGTAACTCAACCCAATGGCGTAGAAAGAATTGTGTTTTGAAATATGGTAGTTCCTCATAAAGGATATAAATCACAGAACAAAAATAGTAGGCTTATAGGTCAAAAAATAACGTTAGCGGTACTAGAAATATCCCTGGCGGTTATTTTATATTTTATTTTTTATGAAAATAGCGCTAGGCATTGATATTATTGATAAATTTGATGATAGGAAACATAATTTAGAGCGATTCTAAATTAATAAAACAGTAGAAATAAATTGAAAAACAACATAAAAAATATCGCTAGCGGTTCTTATGATGAAATTTTGGTCGAAGATGGAATTTACATCTTAAAAATCCAGAACGACTCAAAGGAGCCAAAACTTATCGAACGAGAGATAGATAGTACGTATATCCAATTCCATTTTTGTTTAAAAGGACGGTCAAAGTTCAATTTTAATGAAGGCAATTACTATTTGGAAGTAAATGAAGAGAACTCCTTGCTCTTGTACAATACACAAAAGGACCTGCCATTGGATTTGGTGGTCTCACCTGGTTCTTGGCTACTTTCAGTAGTAATGACGATCAGGAAGTTTCACTCCCTTTTTTCCGACGAGGCGGACTACATTCCGTTTTTAAGCGATGAAAATAAGGAGAAGAAGTACTACTCCCAAGAAATGGTATCTCCGGCAACCGCTGTAGTTTTAAGCCAACTCATGAACTATAATCTACATCCTTCCATTAAAAAGTTGTACCTCAAGGGCAAGGTCTATGAGCTTATTTCCCTGTACTTTAACAAAACCGAAGATGCCGATTTGGAACAATGCCCTTACTTGGCCGATGAGGACAATGTTCGCCGAATTCGAATGGCTAAGGAAATTATGATTTCGCGCATGGCCGAACCACCAACCTTGGCCGAGCTGTCGCAAGAGGTTGGACTAAGCCTTAAAAAACTAAAAGAAGGCTTTAAGCAAATCTATGGAGATTCCGTATTCGGTTTTTTGTTCGACTACAAAATGGAATATGCCCGTAAAATGTTGGAAACAGGAAAACACAATGTAAACGAGGTTGGGTTAAAAGTGGGGTACAGCACCGCAAGTCATTTTATTGCGTCCTTCAAAAAAAAGTTTGGCACTACACCGAAAAAATATTTGACCTCAAATGTCTAGAGTGATTATAGAACAGGTCTCGCTACAATAATTCCAATATTGTTTTTGATATTTTTTAGATAATCCGCCAATGGCAATTTAGAGATTTCCACCACACCATTCTTGCTGGAAGCATGCAATAAGTGTAATCTACCATCTGGTTGATGAAGCGCAATTCCCGTATGTGTCACATCCAACCCTTTTATGGAAGTGGCCAAAGCAATAATATCTCCAGATTTGATCAACTGTTCCTTGCTTTCGATTTGGTCTTTTGGGAGATAACAAAGCTCTTCTTTGGCGAGTTCCTGTTCAACCGCCAACATAGCTTCAAAGTTCTCATCGTTGGCCAAAAAAGGATAAAGATCACGGTGTGTACCCATAAAATTGATAGGTTTTTCCAGTTTCACACCTCCTAATTCCACAGTTATGTCCTTTACCAATCCTTTTTGTTGGTTATTGCGAATCCATTCTGTAAAGTAATGTAATCGAGAAGGATAACCATTCAAATCCCCGTTTCTGTACCGAACGGTCTCAAGATTTTCGGTAAAGTTTTCAAAATCTTTTTGCTGGTTTTGCAACATCAAGCTAAAGGCCAATACATTTTCTACGAAAGTGGTACAATCCAACCCTCCAAAATTCACGACCAAGGTTTCGGTATCCCCAACTTCCAAAGTTTTTTCCACATACGGAGTCCCTAAAAAAGATTTACCCACCATTGCGATGGTGTCGCCGATATTGGAACCTTTGGTTTTCATTAGATCCAATAGTTTAACCTCAAAAAGCGACTTATCCTCGGGAGAGCAAGTAATTTGCTGGGCATTTATCGAATATCCCAAAATCAAAAAAAGAGCAACTATACTTTGTTTCATCAAGTTTTTTCATTTTTATGTTCAACAGTTGAGCGAGTGCTCCGAACACATTTCAAAAATAAGACAGAAAAATTCAAGGTAAAACCAAAGCTTAAACAAAATCGAAAATCATTATTTCACCATAAGAAAGTTTTGTGAGCTACAAAAGGTGAAGTCCACCCGGTGTTGTATTTTAGCTGCCTAAAATAGGAAATAGTGAAAAAAGGAGTTTTATTGGTCAATCTGGGGTCGCCGGATAGCCCTACCGCCAAAGATGTTAAACCGTATTTGGATGAATTTTTAATGGATGAACGGGTAATCGATGTAAATCCAGTTTTAAGAAACATCATAGTTCGTGGGATTATACTGAACACACGACCCAAAAAATCGGCCGAAGCATATTCCAAAATTTGGTGGGACGAAGGCTCTCCTTTGATCATTATCTCTGAAAGATTCGCGGAAAAGGTTCAAAAGCAAACCACAATGCCAGTTGCCTTGGGTATGCGATATGGCTCCATGTCCATTAAAAAGGGTCTGCAAGAATTAAAAGATAAAGGAGTAGATGAGGTTTTTTTGGTTCCTCTCTACCCACATTACGCAATGTCATCTTACGAAACTGTTGTGGTGAAAACCCTCGAAGTTCAGCAACAGGATTTCCCAGAGATGCAGGTAACTACCCTTCCAGCGTTTTACAGCAACCCCGATTATATTGAAATATTGTCGAAAAGTATTGCCGAAGGTCTAAAGGATTTTGACTACGACCACATTTTATTTTCCTATCATGGTGTTCCGGAGCGTCACATAAAAAAATCCGACCCTACAAAGTTCCATTGTCAATTAAATGACAGCTGTTGCAAAACCAATTCTGTGGCACACCACACCTGTTACAGGCATCAATGTTACGACACCACCGAATTGGTGAAGAAAACATTGGGTCTGCCAGAAGAAAAGGTGAGTTCTTCTTTTCAGTCCAGGTTGGGAAGCGACCCATGGCTACAGCCCTTTACCGACAAGGAGTTTGAACGATTGGGCGAAGAAGGTATAAAAAAACTGGCCGTGATTACACCGGCGTTTGTGAGCGATTGTTTGGAAACCCTCGAGGAAATTGCCATGGAGGGCAAAGAACAGTTCCAAGAAGCTGGAGGAGGAGACTATATCCATATTCCTTGTTTGAACGATCGGGACGATTGGGCAGAACTTATGGCTAAATGGATCAAAGAATGGGAAGTTAACGGTGCTTTGCCCGAAGCCAACATCCAATAATTTCCGTAGATAGAAGAGAACAAAAGAATTGCTATGAAAATTGAAAATTTGGAGCAAGAGCTTCAACCCCTACGCGAACAACTAAAAAACCATCCGCTTTATGCACAATTGGATTCCGTTGAGGACATTAAAACCTTTATGGAAAGTCATGTGTATGCCGTTTGGGATTTTATGTCGTTGCTCAAGGCATTGCAACAAAACCTAACCTGTGTCGGTTTGCCGTGGCATCCTGCAAGCGATACCGCAGTAGCACGATTCATTAATGAAATTGTGTTGGAGGAAGAAACTGATTTCAATGAGTTGGGAGAACCAAAAAATCATTTTGAAATGTACCTGGATGCCATGAAAGAAGTGGAGGCCAATACAGAAAAAGTGACTCGAATCATTACTGGTTTTACCAACTTGGAACAGATTTCTGAACAAATCGAATCAGCTGATTTGAATCAAGCAGAAAAGAACTTTCTTCAGTTTACATTTGAAGTCATCAATACCCGACAAGCACACGTTATCGCTGCGGCATTTACCTTTGGTCGAGAAGATTTGATTCCCGATATGTTCTTGAGCATCATTGAGCAATCTGGGGAATATGGGCCTGGCAAGTATAAAAAATTGGAGTATTACCTTAAAAGGCATATCGAACTGGATGGTGATGAACATGGTCCGTTGGCCTTGCGCATGATCAAAGCACTTTGTGGTTCCGATGCCCAAAAATGGAACGATGTTGCTGAATTCAGTAAAAAAGCTCTGCAATATCGCATTGAACTTTGGGACAGCATTGCCAAAAAACTGACCGAGAATAAGGGAAGTTTGGTGGATGCGTTGTAGCTTTGGATTGTTCCATATAGAATACCAAAGAATACCCTAGGCATGGCCAAAATCACCTCTGACGAACTCGGGACAGAACCCATTGGAAAATTACTGATCAAACAGGCCGTTCCTGCATCCATTGGTATTTTGGTGATGTCGTTGAACGTGCTGGTCGATTCCATTTTCGTTGGAAATTGGATTGGTTCCATTGCCATTGCTGCCATTAATGTAGTACTTCCCGTTTCCTTTTTTATTGCTGCTTTGGGAATGGCCATTGGGATAGGAGGTTCCAGTATTATTTCGCGAGCCCTTGGTGCCAATAATCGAGAAAAAGCCCTTAAAACCTTCGGAAACCAAATTACATTGACTTTATTGGTCACGGTGGTTATGGTGGCCTTGGGTCTTTATTATGTCGATAGCCTAATCCCTGCTTTTGGCGGAAAAGGAACCATTTTTGAACCCGCAAAAATCTATTACACCATCATTTTATATGGGGTGCCATTTTTGGCTCTTTGTATGATGGGAAACACCGTAATCAGGGCCGAGGGGAAACCAAGGTTTGCTATGATTGCCATGATCATTCCATCCATTGGCAACCTGCTGATGGATTATATTTTCATTTACGTATTCGATTGGGGAATGCATGGAGCCGCTTGGGCAACAACCGTAGGGTATCTGTTATGCTTCTTTTATGTGCTGTATTTCTTTCTGTCAAAAAATTCGGAATTAAAGATTGATATTTCCCATTTTGGATTGGACCGACCTATTTTGTGTGAAATAGGTTCTTTAGGGTTTGTGACCTTGGCCAGGCAAGCCGTGACCAGCATCACGTATTTATTGATGAACAACATTTTGTTCAACTTGGGAGGAGAGGCGATGGTAGCAGTCTATGCCATTATTGGCAGAATGTTGATGTTTGCCCTGTTCCCCGTTTTTGGAGTAACCCAAGGCTTTTTGCCCATTGCGGGATATAATTATGGTGCCGTAAAGTATAAACGGGTAAAGGAATCTATTTACACAGCGATTAAATATGCTGCCTTGGTGGCTACTCTGGTTTTTGTTTTACTGATGATTTTTCCTGCCGAAATCGCCTCTTTGTTCCTGAGTAATCGCCCTGAATTATCGCCAGAAGAATTGGCAACCAACAATTTCGTGCTTCAACATACCCCTTTGGCCATGCGATTGGTATTTGCTGCTACGCCCATTATTGCGATTCAACTGATAGGAGCAGCCTATTTTCAAGCCATTGGAAAGGCGATTCCTGCACTTTTATTGACCTTGACGCGCCAAGGATTCTTTTTTATCCCATTAATTTTGGTGCTGCCCAGTTTTTATGGGGAACTTGGTGTTTGGGTCTCATTCTGTATTGCGGATGTGCTGGCTACGATAGTTACAGGAGCCTATTTGGTGAAAGAAATAAAGACCAAACTAATTCCTACCTAAGCATTCAACAAGAATGCTTACTTTGGAGGGCATAACTAAACATCCATGAAAAAATTGATTCTTGCAGGAGTATCTGCTGTTTTGGCATTTGCCTGCACTGAAAAACCTGAAAATAAACCCATGTATACCCTTTTTGTTGGAACTTATACCGATGGCGATAGCGAAGGCATCTATTCCTATACTTTTGATGCCAATTCGGGTGAGCTTTCCAATCAAAAGTTGATGGCCAAAATCACGAATCCATCCTATTTGGCCCTATCAAACGACAAGAAAAATCTCTATGCAGTTCAGGAAACTGCCGATTTTGATAGCTTGGGAGGAGGCGTTACCGCTTTTGCTATAAAAGACGGACTGTTGGAACCTCAAAATAGTATGGGAACTCAAGGGGCACATCCATGCCATGTTTCCCTTTCTGGAGATGGAAAACTGGCCGTCGCTAATTACACAGGAGGCAATGTGGCCGTATTTTCTTTGAATGTTGATGGCTCTCTTGGAAACGATATACAAGTTATTGATCATAAAATGCTGGATACGGTTAAGACTTCCCATGCGCACATGGCCCAATTTGATGCCTACGGGTTAATGGTGACAGATTTGGGTTTAGATGCCATCAAAAGATATGAGCAAAAAGATGGAACCTTTATACCTGCGGAACAAGCTACGTTGCCATTTGTGGATGGAGCTGGCCCTAGACACTTTACCTATGGTAAAAATGGGAAAATGCTCTACGTAATCAATGAATTGAACAGTACCATTTCTGTTTTTGAAAATGTTGAAAATGGAAACTATCAAGAAGTTCAAGTGGTTCCGACTTTGGACACCAATTTTGATGGGGGAAGCTTTTGTGCAGATATCCATTTATCACCCGATGGAAAGTTTTTGTACGGTTCCAATCGTGGTGAAAACACAATAGTAATTTATTCGGTAGATGACACTTCAGGCCAATTGGAATTGGTGGGTAGGGAATCCGTTCAAGGGGATTGGCCCAGAAATTTTTCCATGGACCCAACAGGTGAGTTTTTATTGGTTGCCAATCAAAGAACAAGTAATATTACAGTTTTCAAAAGGGATGCTGAAACCGGTACTTTAACCTTTTTAAATGAGATTAAACATCCAAGCCCTGTTTGTTTGGTGTTCGAATAAGGGTTTAAATGTCATTCTGAGCTGATACCCGAGCCGTTTCCTGAGCGTTGGTTCCTGAGCGGAGTCGAAGGAAGTCGAAGGAGTGGTCAAGGGAAGCGAAAGAATCTCAGGATTTAACAAGAGATACTTCGTCGTCTTTCAGACTCCTCAGTATGACATGGTGTGGCTGTAACAAGGCGTCACATCGAGTGAAAAACGCAGAGCGTTTTTT
>JAAEZN010000001.1:0-40221 GCA_018222835.1 Algicola sp.
CTCTACAAAATTACTAGATTATTTGGTCAAATTGTTATGTGTCAGTTAAAACTGTATTAAAATCTTAGGGGGCATTTTTATAAAAACAGATACTTTAGCTTGTCAAAGATTGTTATTTTTAAAGGATGGAAAAAGAAGCTTTGGAGCAGCTAAAATACCCTATTGGCAAGTTTAAGGTGCCCAAGAACATTACAAGTAGTGATTTGGAGAACTGGATTACTGTTTTGGAAGAATTGCCACAGCGATTGAACGATTTGGTTTCAGCACTCTCCGCCGAACAACTGGAAACTCCCTACCGCCCTGAAGGATGGACGGTTAGGCAATTGATACATCATATTTCCGATAGCCACCACAATAGCTATATCCGTTTTAAATGGGCCTTAACGGAGAATGCGCCTGTTATAAAGCCATACAATGAAAAAGCTTGGGCCGAACTTTTTGATACCCGGACCGCTCCTGTTCAAATGTCGTTGGATCATTTAAAAGCAGTACACGCAAAACTAGTTTTTTTGATAAAGGGTTTGTCCGAAGAGGATTTGCAGCGAACTTTTGTGCACCCCGATGGTGACCAAGAAACCAGCTTGAAAGAAAATATTGGGAGGTATGCTTGGCACGGAACCCATCATTATACCCATATAAAAAATTTGATAGACCGGGAAGGTTGGTGAACTATAGGGTTTTCGTCAAAATCCACATAGCCTTTTCCGAGGGCTTTACAAAAGGAAGAATTACCTCGCTCTCCCTTTTTATGGTATAGCCGTTTTTTTGGTAAAAATGAATGGGATTTCCCTTTTTCATCGTATCTAACCAGATTACTTTCCTATTCAATTTACGGGCTATGTCCTCAATAATCTGGAGCAACTGCCTGCCAATGCCCTTACCTGAATATTCTTGGAGGAGATAGATTTTTTCTGCTTTCAGTACATCGGTATCTGGGATTTCATCTATACCACAATTATTTACCAGTTTTAAGATGCCAACAGCTTCATTATTCTGATAGATGATGTAATTGAGTGAATTTGGGTCTTGTAGTTCTTCGGCAATCACACTTTCCGTTAACCAATGTGAGATATAAGGAGAGGGGTCGTTATTTTGCCATAAATGGCAGTAATGTTGGGTATATGATGCTATCGCAATCTCTATGTACTTTTTAAGGTTATAGGTGTTTGCAGGTTCCAAGGTGACCTTAGTTTGAAGCGAAGTGGAGTCCATTAGTGAACTTAGTTGTTGAACCACTTAATATTGCAGCCCAAACTCGGTTTTTGGTCCGGATTTATCTCTTTGCCGACAAGGACGGAATCCATCGCGTTTTTTAAGTCAGTCCCTGTCAGAGGAATGTTGTTTCCGGGTCTGGAATCATCCAGTTGTCCTCTATAAACTAGGTTCATTTTGGGGTCAAAAAGATAAAGATCGGGCGTACAGGCAGCATCGTAAGCTTTGGCAATTTCTTGGGTTTTGTCGTACAAGTAAGGAAAAGGGTAGCCTTCTTCGCTGGCTTTTTTGGTCATTAAATGAGGGGCATCCTGCGGATAGTTTTCCACATCGTTACTAGAAATACCAATAAAGGCAATTCCTTTTTCTTGATATATTTTGGCCAGTTTAACCAACATGGGGTTTACATGGACCACAAAAGGGCAGTGATTACATATAAACATGACCACGGTGCCTTTTTTTCCTTTTATATTTTCCAACGAGAGTGTTTTTCCCGATATAGTGTCCAATAGTTCAAAGTTGGGAGCTTTGGTGCCCAAAGGGAGCATATTGCTGGGGGTACGTGCCATGTTCTTTAATTTTAAGTTGTAATGATTGCGTACTGGACAAAAATAAAAACGACCTGCAAAATACAGGTCGTTTTACCTTTTAAGGGTACTATTTTTTTAGATGTCGTCGAAGCTTACATCGGTAAAGTTGCTTTCGGAAGGACTTCCATTTTCACTGAAGCTTTCTTCTTCCTTTTTAAAATCTTTTTGATGGCGTTCGGAGATAACTTCACTACCTTTTTCATCAATAATGTAGTCCATCATTTCTTCCATAATTTCGCGGAAAGCGCTAAAATCTTCTTTATATAGATAAATTTTATGCTTTTTGTAATGGAAAGAACCATCATCGTGCGTAAACTTTTTACTTTCGGTGATGGTAAGGTAATAATCTCCGGCCTTGGTGCTTCTTACATCAAAAAAGTAGGTTCTTCTCCCTGCTCTTAAGACTTTGGAATAAATCTCTTCCTGATCCATTGTATCTTTCTGGCCCATATGGTATAGTGTATTTAGTACTATGTTGAATTCTAGTACCAAAAATGTAAAAAAAAAGCTAATTCAGCAACTTTTTTATGATTCTTTACCAGAGAGTTGGTCAATGTAGAGCTCTTTATAATACCCTTCGGTATTGTTCAGTTCCTCGTGGGTGCCCTGTTGAATAATCTTTCCGTTGTCCAGTACAATGATTTTGTCGGCGTTCTTGGCAGATGATACCCTATGGCTTACAATAAGGGTGGTTTTGCTCTTGGAAACGGTTTTTAAGTTGTTCAAGATCTCTTCTTCGGTTTCGGTATCCACAGCGGAGAGGCAATCATCAAAAAGATAGATTTTTGGGTCTTTCAACAAAGCTCGGGCTATGGAAACTCGCTGTTTTTGGCCACCGCTCAATGTAATTCCACGTTCCCCTAAAACTGTAGCGTACTTTTTGGCAAAACCTTCAATATTTTTGTGTACCACGGCTTTTTTGGCAACCTCTACAATTTCATTGTGCGTGGCATTCTCGTTACCAAAACGGATATTGTTCTCAATGGTATCCGAGAACAGGAATGCATCTTGGGGAACTGCCCCAATGGAACTGCGAAGACTGTCCAAATTAAGGTCTTGAACCGGAACGCCATCGATTAAAACTTGCCCGGAGGTAGTATCGTACAAACGAGCCACCAAATCCAGAATAGTGGATTTTCCCGAACCGGTCTTGCCCAAAATAGCAATGGTCTCACCTGCTTTTACGGTGAAGGAAACATTGTTCAGGGCGGTAATTTCAGTATCCTCGTAAGTGAAGGTTACGTTTTTAAATTCGATATCCCCAGTAATCGGGGTAGGGGATTTTACCTTGTTTTGAATGGATGGTTCTTCCATCAAAAATTCGTTGATCCTTTTTTGGGAGGCTTCCGCCCTCTGGATTATAGATGTAAGCCAGCCCACTATGGCAACAGGCCAGGTAAGCATGTTTACGTAAAGGATAAACTCTGCGATGATCCCTATGGTTTCAATCTCGCCGTTAATGTACTGTTGTCCGCCAATGTAGATGACAAAAACGTTGCTGATCCCGATCAATAAAATCATTAGAGGAAAAAACCAGGCATTTACCTTGGCCAAAGCCATACTGGTATCCTTTCCTTCTTGGGCCAGCTCTCGTAATTCCTCATTTATCCTAGGTTCAATACTATAGGCTTTTATTACCGATATCCCCGAAAAGGACTCTTGTGTAAAAGTGGAAAGAGTAGATAGATATTCCTGAACCTTGGTACTCCTTTTATGTATAACCTTACTGATCTGATAAATCAGAACAGATAAAATGGGCAATGGTAACAAGGTGTAAGCTGCTAGTGTGGGTGCTTTTATAAACATTAAAGGAATCAAACAAACAAAAAGGGTCAAGGTCTGGATGCCGTACATGATCGCTGGCCCGCCATACATTCGTACTTGGTTGATATCCTCACTGATCCGGTTCATCAAATCACCGATCCTATTTTTTTTATAAAAATTAAGGCTGAGCAGTTGATAGTGGTCAAACACCTCATTTTTTAAGTCGTATTCAATATATCGAGATACATTAATTATGGTCTGACGCATTAAAAAGGTAAAGAGTCCTGATAATATTGCGGCTCCGACGATAATCAAAATGTATTGCAGCAACAAGCCTTTGGCTTGGGATAAATTGATCGCGTTGGAGGTAAAATCCTCAACGGCCTGTATGGATTTGTTCACATACGACGGCATGATCAGGGAAAAAACTCGGGCAATTATCGTAATTACTATACCCAAGAGCAATTTGAGCCAATATTTCTTAAAATATTTATTTAGGTGTTTGAGTTCCTTCATGTTGCGGAAAGGCAATTTTAGCTTCCAAGTTTGCGGACAATCCCGCAAAGATATACCATACCGTACAAAGTAAATGTTATAAAACTAATAAGAAAACAACTTTGGTAGGTAAGATTCAAATATAAGATTACTTTTGCCAAGTGAAAGCCGAACAATCACTTTAAAAGTTCTTTAAACATGCTCACCAGAAGGCACATTAGAGTAAAAGTAATGCAGTGTATATATGCATTGGTGCAATCCAAGGATGATTCTTTGCAAAAACAAGAAAAGTTCCTGCGCGTTAGTATAGAAAATATGTATGTTCTATATCTTTTGATTTTAAGCCTCTTGGCCGAACTCCACCGTTTGGCGGAAAAACATGTGAACCACGCATCCAAAAAATACGTGGCCACGGAAGAAGACAAATACCCCGACCCACAAAAATTTGTAAAGAACCGATTGCTGCTGCAATTGGTGAACAACGAAGCACTTAAAAGCGAACTTGCCGGCCGCAAGTTGGACAATTGGTATATGAACGATGAGTATGTAAAGATCATCCATAAAGCAATTGTAACCAGCGATATTTACAAGGAATATATGTTGAACGGTGAAGATAATTACACCGACGATCGTAAAGTGGTGATTCAGCTCTTTAAAGAGATTATTGCGCCCAACGAGAAAATCTATGATTATTTCGAGGATGACAAGCTAACTTGGGTTGACGATTTCCCGATCGTGAACACCTTTTTGGTAAAACGACTAAAAAAGGCAAAACTGGATTCCGGCGACCGTTTCTTTTTACCGGCATTGTTGAAAGACCAACAGGATATGGATTTTGCGAACGAACTATTGACAAAGACCCTGCTCAACGATGCCAAATGGGAAAAAGAGATCGAGGGGAAAACACCGAACTGGGACAACGACCGTATTGCAGAGATAGATTCCATTATCTTAAAAATGGCAATTTGTGAGCTGCTCAACTTCCCTTCAATACCGGAAAAAGTAACCCTGAACGAGTATTTAGAGATAGCCAAAGAATATTCAACTCCTAAAAGCAGCATCTTTATCAATGGGGTTTTGGACAAGTTGGCCAAAGAATATAAAACCGATGGAAGGCTCCAAAAAATAGGAAGGGGGCTACAATAAACAATTATTGCTTAATTTTGGGAAAACAAATTTTAATCATGAAAAAAATAACGACAATTTTTAGTTTGATCATGGTGGTTGCCCTAACCAGCGTATCATGTAAAGACAAAGCATCAGAGAAAATAGTTGCTGACAATGTTGAGACTGCCGTAAACAGAGATGAAGCGGACAAGAAAGTTCCTGTAATGACTTTTGAGAAGAGCGAACACGATTTCGGTACCATCCAAAGAGGAGAAGCCCAAGAAACTACTTTTACCTTTACCAACACAGGTAATGCACCTCTAATTATTACCGATGCTAAAAGTAGCTGTGGGTGTACTGTGCCAAACCCTCCAAAAGACCCTATCGCTCCTGGAGAGACTGGTGAATTGTTAGTTAAGTTCAACGGTTCGGGTCAGAATCAAGTTACCAAGACCATCACGGTAACTGCAAATACGGCCAAAGGTTCGGAACTTTTAAGAATCAAAGCTTTTGTACAGGCACCTGGAACAGTTCCAGCTGGTCCTGTTAAATAATTATAAAGACCTCAATGGAAAACCTAGGACAATTTTTACCTCTGATATTGATTTTTGCAGTGGCGTACTTTTTTATGATTCGCCCACAGATCAAACGTCAGAAGGATGAGAAAAAATTCGCTTCGGAGCTGAAAAAAGGTGATAAGATCATTACCAAAAGTGGATTGCACGGCAAGATTGTGGAATTGAACGACAAGGATTTCTCCTGTGTTATCGAAACCATGGCCGGCCGTCTTAAGTTCGACCGTTCCGCCATTTCTATGGAAATGAGCCAAAAGTTGAATACTCCGGCCGAAAAGAAGTAAGCAGATTTTTATAATAAATCAAGAACGTCCCTTGGAAGTTAAATTTCAAGGGACGTTTTATATTTTCGGGGCAATTGATTTAGAGGGCATTGTTGCGCTGCCCGTATAGCCTAGGCTAAGTGATAATTTCGTGCTCGGGACAGTCCAGTCTAATGTCGGGAGCCGCTAGTTTGGTCTTTAGTAAATTACAATAGTGTATTCCGTTTTTGGGCTTGTAGTGGGAACATGTAAAACACATTCGCTGAATGGTAATAATTCCCGATTTATTTAAGTCATAAATTAATTGTAGCAAGCCATTGAGCATTACTGTTTTTTGTTCCTGAGTAAGTTTATCGATGGGCCGCTCAATCGAAGAGGCAAAGAAAGCGGCTTCCTTGGCGATTGTTTTTCCTTTTTGCGTTAACGATAGTGTGTAGCTTCTGGTATCTTGGGGGTCAGTTTCTTTGGCAACCAAATCCTTGGAAAGCAAAACCCTAATACTATCACTAATTGTAGCCTTGGTCATATTGAACTCATCTGCCAAATAACTTACTTTGCATTTTTCCAGGGAATGAAAGGAAATAAAGATCAAAATCTGTATTTGAATGGGACTTAACGATGTTTCTTTGCTTTTTTTCCATAGCAAAACCCTAAAGGCTTCCGAGATCCGTTCCAAAGCAACAACAATTCTACTCTCAATCTTTTGGTTTTGTTCTGTTAGGTGAAAAGATGATTTGTTCATACAGGTTAAATATTGTACAGCAATAATCGAGAAATATTTTGCTTCATTTGTTTTTTTGTCCAAAATAATGCATCGGCAATCTTCGAAAACAAAAAGGTAACCTCTCAAAAATCAATTATCCGTCATTTTGGCTACGTCATCAAAAGTATAGCTCAATACAGAACTGCGTCTAACTTTTTTGATAAAAATATCTACCATTAATTCCATATTGTTTCGGTTGGACTATCGCTACTGGCAATTCTCCATTTCTAAAATGTAATAACCTTTCTCTTTGATTTCTTTTTCCCATTCATTTTTTACGGTCTCCATATGGCAAAGCCTGCATTCCTTTGAGGTTAAAGCTTGCCCATCTTGGCCTTTAGATCGTAAATAGGCCTTGCCGTAGCCATAAATAATGGTCGGATCATTAATATCTTCGGGCACAATGATGTCAAAGTGCATTACATTTCCGTCTCTTTTTGTTACATAGGTGTCCCAAACAGCAACTCTCATTATTGGTCTTTTTAATGATTTAAAAGCCCCATAAAGTTAGCATTCCTAACAATATAGGGCAATTTTTTTTAACCTTTTACATCTGTCATGGATGCACCGTAATTAATGTGAAGCACATTGCCGTTCGGTGTTACCAATGCAGGAACAGAAGTTACTCCAGCTTTTTCTGCTTCGTCGATACGGCTACGTACCTCGCCAATATGGACCACTTCCACATTTTCGGTTCCAATAAGTTCAATGATGTCGTGCTCTGCACTAACGCATACGGGACATCCTGCGTGATAGAAAATTGATTTTGCCATTTTTATGGATACTTTATATTGTTGTTCGGCATTATTGCCGAATCAAATATAGTAAGGAATCCTAACAAAATAAAATTCATTGATATTTTTTCTACTTTACATGAATCCTTGACTCCGATGGGCAGTATAACTTAAGGGTGAAATTGTGTTGCGTAACGAAGGGATTTGGGCATTAGTCCAGTGGATTGGAAAATGTTTTGCCGAAGAATGGATTGAATGATATAGGATTACTTTCTCCTAACCAATAAAGCCATATAATTGATATAGTATATTGGGAATTTGTTGTACTTATTGGTTTGTATATGGCAAGTAGGGCAGTAGAAATCGATGGACTTTCGTAAACCACCGAATACCCTATTTGCTATATATATTGTTAGCTTTTCGTTTTCATTTTTTTTCTGTCAAATCAATAAAATCAAGTATTTCAAGGGCATTATTTATCACAAAACTTTGTTTAGCGGATTTAGGACTCCAACCATTAGCTAAATAATAGTCAATTAATTTTATAATTACCACTGGTCTATTTAGATTTATCTGCCTACAGTTAGAATTCTCCCCTTG
This sequence comes from Algicola sp., assembly GCA_018222835.1. Classification (GTDB taxonomy): domain Bacteria; phylum Bacteroidota; class Bacteroidia; order Flavobacteriales; family Flavobacteriaceae; genus Flagellimonas. The sequence continues at coordinate 8,104 of JAAEZN010000001.1, forward strand.
AATTGTCATTTTTCCTGTATTTGAAAACCAAATAACTCCTGAATCGGGATAACCGACCATCCATTTATCTTTTTCATTATTATGGTTTATCAATATATTATCTTCCTCTCGGAAATGTAATTTAATAGGTGAGTTTTTAAAGTTCTCCAGATAAATAACAACCAGTTCGGCACATTTTGATAATTTATATTCATCAAGATGGTAATGAGCTCTTTTCCACAGATAAGTCTCTTTTCTGTGAATAACCTTCCTCATCTTTACTTTATTTATCCATTTCATTTTAATGAAAGCTAACGCTAGGTATTATATCCTTTGATAAGTGAAGTTAGTTTTTTCTGGTTAAAACTCCACCTAGAATTGATCAGTGGGCTGTATGGGTTAATGGATTCTACATTAACGATACTTATCGTTCAACCCAACACCGTTTTTGATCATAAGGAGTATCTTTTCCAATCTTCGCAGTTTGGTTTTCTCTTGTTTGGCCTCGGCAATATAATCGCAGAATTCCTTTTGCTTATATGGGGTAAACGTGTTAAATGCAGACTCTAGCTGATTGTCTTTGTCCAATTCGGTTTGTAGTAAATCGGGCACAACTGTTTTTTTGGTTGTATCTACCTTTAGTACTACACCTTTTTTTTGGTTTTCCAAGGCCTCCATCATGTAGGCCACGGCCGCTGGTTGGTCCACCTCTTCCAAACTATGGAACTTCCAATGGCGCATTCCTTTGGTTTTGCCTTCCTGTGCATTTTCCAACACATTTTTAGGGTCTTTTAGAAATACTCCGTTAAAAAACCAAATACCAAAATGACTTTTAAAAGTGCAAATGCCAAAAACATTTTTCCCATTGAGAGTATATACGGGAAAACTCCATTTAAAATCTTCATCCGCACCCGATTTTAAGGCCAGTTCCCGTAAAAGGACAATACCATCCCTAAAGGGATGTTCCTTTTCGTAATAGGCCTCTATTTTTCGGGATTTGTCCATTACTACTTGATTTGACTTGCTGTAAGTTCGCAAATTTTTACGATTACTTTTACGGCTTTCTCCATACTTTCCAACGGAACGTACTCGTATTTGCCATGAAAATTATGGCCACCGGCAAAAATATTGGGACAGGGCAGTCCCATAAAACTAAGTTGGGAACCGTCCGTTCCCCCTCGAATCGGTTTTATGATCGGTTCTATTTGTAGCGATTTCATGGCCTCTTCGGCGATTTCTACAATATGGAACACCGGCTCCACCTTCTCCCGCATATTTTTGTACTGGTCTTCAATGTTAAGATCAATGAATTCGCCGTATTTTTTATTGAGTTTTTTCTGAATATCCACTAAAAGGTCCTTCCTCGCCTGAAAATGAACCGCATCGTGGTCACGGATAATAAGCTCTATTTCTGCTTTCTCAATTTCGCCCTTAATTTTATGTACATGGAAAAAACCTTCCCGACCCTTAGTGTTTTCAGGAACTTCGCTAGGGGGCAGGTGGGTTAAAAAATCGTTGGCGATTCCAATTGCGTTTACCATTTTGTTCTTGGCATAGCCGGGGTGCACACTTTTTCCTGTGATGGTAATTTGAGCCTTGGCCGCATTAAAATTTTCATACTCCAGTTCGCCCACTTGGCTACCATCCATAGTGTAGGCCCATTCGGCACCAAACTTTTCCACATCGAATTTATGGGCTCCGCAGCCTATTTCCTCGTCGGGCGTAAAGGCTATCCGGATAGTGCCGTGTTTTATTTCGGGATGCTGGATCAGGTATTCCATGGCCGTGACTATTTCGGCAATACCGGCTTTATCGTCCGCTCCAAGCAATGTGGTTCCGTCCGTGGTGATCAAGGTTTGACCCTCGTATGCTTTTAGGTCTTCAAAATAATCGGGAGATAATACGATGTTTTTCAACTTGTTCAATACAATGTCCTTTCCATCATATTTTTCGATGATCTGTGGCTTCACATTTCTTCCGGAAAAATCTGGAGAAGTATCAAAATGGGAAATAAAACCGATGGTTGGCACCCTTTTATCAATATTGCTTGGCAGAGTGGCCATTATGTAGGCATTCTCGTCGATAGAAACCTCTTGCATGCCAATTTGATGGAGTTCCATTACCAATTTTTTGGCAAGGTCCCATTGTTTTTCGGTGCTAGGGGTGGTCTTGGAGTAGGGGTCGCTTTGGGTATCGGTGGTCACATATTCCAAAAATCGAGGTAATAATTTATCCATGGTCGTTGGGCATTTTCATCAAAAATAATGCTTATTCAAATGCAATTTTAGAAATCAACAGCATTAATACCTATCTTTCACAAACCATTAATTGCAATTAGCATTGAAATATTTAATAGTATCACTTTTTTTAATGTTCGGCGTTTCCGGCCTTGCCCAAATGGACTGCATTTTGGGTGTGGGGGGGCACGATAACGAAACTATCTCAAAAGTTTTTGAATTGACAGATGAACAGCGAAAAAACCTGAAAAATTGGAGTGCGGAACTAAAGGTCCGGAACGATATTTTGGAGGACAGGGCAGAGTTCTTGATGAAAAAGAACGAAGAGAGCTCTCCAGAGGTGCTGTTGACAGTGTCCAAGCAATATGCCACAATAATGGATAGTATGCGGCAAAATATCCGGATGATGGATAAAAGACTGCTTAGCACTTTTACCGAATCCCAATACGAAAAGTATGTTAAAATGTGCAATCAACTAACCTTACGCCCTATCTACATTAATAGGTCGGTCAACGAAAATTGATCGATTTGTATAGAACTGTTTTAAGAGTTTTTATTTTTGTCCAAAATCCCTGTTTGAATGTATAAATTCCTGATTCGCCCGGTACTTTTTTTGTTTGATGCGGAAACCGTTCACCATTTTACTTTTTCGACCATTAAGCTGTTATCAAAGCTTGGTTTTAGTGGACTTTTTAGGAGTATGTTCGTTGTAAACGATCCAAGGTTGGAGCGTGAGGTTTTTGGGGTGAAATTTAAAAATCCGGTGGGATTGGCCGCTGGGTTCGATAAAAATGCCAAATTGTACAATGAATTCTCCGATTTTGGTTTTGGGTTTGTGGAGATTGGAACGGTAACGCCAAAACCGCAACCTGGTAACCCTAAAAAGCGTTTGTTCCGTTTGCTCGATGATAAAGCAATTATTAACCGAATGGGATTTAATAATAATGGTGTTTTTGAAGCTGTGGAACAATTAAAGAAAAAACATCGCGTAATTATCGGGGGAAATATTGGTAAGAACAAGGTAACCGCAAACCAAGATGCCATTAAGGATTATCTAATATGTTTTGAAGCTTTGTTCGAGCATGTTGATTACTTTGTGGTCAATGTAAGCTCACCCAATACTCCGGGACTTAGAGAGCTTCAGGATAAGGAGCCTTTGACCAAATTGTTGAAAAAACTGAAGAACCAGAACAGTAAATTGGCCAAAAACCTAAATGCGAAGGAGAAACCGATTCTATTGAAGATTGCACCAGATTTAACGGACGACCAGCTTGTGGATATTATCGATATTGTTGCCGATACACAAATAGAAGGGGTTATCGCCACCAATACGACCATAGAAAGAAAGGGGTTGAAGTCGCACCTTATTTTAACCGAAGAAGTGGGAGGGCTTAGCGGCAAACCTTTAACGAAAAGAAGTACGGAGGTTATTCGCTTCTTGTCCGAAAAGAGCAATAAGGCTTTCCCGATTATTGGCGTGGGCGGCATCCACTCTCCAGAAGATGCAATGGAAAAATTGGAGGCGGGAGCGGATTTGGTACAGTTGTACACCGGATTTATTTATGAAGGCCCGGGGCTTATAAAAAAAATAAACAAGGCCATTTTGGAAAAAATGGACTAAAAACAATATGCAAAGTTCAATTTTGTTTCTGGAAACCGTCAATTACCCCATATTGATCGGTTTTTTGGTGTCTTCACTTGCCCTTGCCATATCACCGGGTCCGGATAATATCTTTGTATTGGCCCAAAGCATCAGTAATGGTACAAAAGCTGGGATGGCCACAGTTTTTGGTTTGGTGTCCGGTTGTTTGGTCCACACTACCTTATTGGCATTTGGGGTTTCTGAGATTATAAAAAGGAGCGATACACTGTTTTTTGCCATTAAGCTATTCGGTGCTATGTATCTGTTATATCTGGCCTACAAAGTGTATCAAAGTGATGCCTCCATTTTGCTCGACAAAGAAGGACAACCCGCTAAATCGCCAAGAAAGCTTTTTTGGACGGGATTTACCATGAATGTCCTAAACCCAAAAGTTACCATTTTTTTCTTGGCTTTTTTTCCTGGTTTTTTGTTCAGTGATACACTTAATACCGTGATTCAGTTTTACGCTCTTGGACTGCTTTTTATGCTTTCGGCCTTATTGGTTTTTGGCTCCATCGCCTTTTTGGCCGGCAATATTTCCAGTTATTTAATCAGTCATAAAAAAGCGGGTGTTTACCTAAAATGGGTACAGATAATTGTATTTACGGGTATTGCGATTTATCTATTTCTATCGGATAAATAAGTAGTATTTTTACGGACATATATGTCAAAAATAAAACTCATAGAATGTCCACGGGATGCCATGCAGGGGATAAAAACCTTTATTCCAAGGCAGGAAAAGGTAAAATACATCCAGTCCTTGTTGGGTTGTGGTTTTGATACCATCGATTTTGGAAGTTTTGTATCCCCAAAAGCTATTCCGCAGATGAGGGATACTGCTGAGGTCTTGGCCAGTTTGGATTTGTCGCGGACACAGAGTAAACTCTTATCGATTGTTGCCAATGTGAGAGGGGCGGAAGATGCCTGTAAGCACGAAGCAATCGATTATTTGGGTTTTCCATTCTCTATTTCGGAAAACTTTCAAATGCGTAATACCCACAAGACGATCGATCAGTCCGTGGAAACCCTAAAGGGTATATTGGAATTGGCCGACGCCCATAATAAAGAAGTGGTTACTTATATTTCTATGGGATTCGGGAATCCCTATGGCGATCCTTGGGATGTTGATATTGTAGGGGAGTGGACGGAAAAATTGGCGGTAATGGGAACCCGAATACTTTCGCTGTCTGACACTATTGGGAGTTCCACGCCCGAAGTAATCGATTATTTGTTTTCCAACCTAATCCCAAAATTCCCGGAAATCGAGTTTGGTGCCCATTTGCATACCACACCGACCAAATGGCACGAGAAGGTGGATGCGGCGTATAAAGCAGGGTGTAAGCGATTTGATGGTGCCGTTCAAGGTTTTGGCGGTTGCCCCATGGCCAAGGATGAGCTTACCGGAAACATGCCCACGGAAAAAATGCTTTCCTATTTTACCACAGAGAAAGCTGATACAGGGGTCAACTGGATGGTCTTTGAAGCATCGTACAACAAGGCAACAGAATTGTTTTCCGTGTATCATTAAAAAAAAGCAACCCTTTAGGATTGCCTTCTGTTTTTTTGAGCAAATTATTGATCAATATCTAAGCTCAATACCTGCATAAATACCAAATGGATGTCCAGGTCTTAGTCCTGCTGGGACTCTAGCAACTGCATATTTTTCATCCAATAGATTGATCATATTGGCAGTAAGGGCTATGTGGTCGTTAAATTTATATCGGCCTCCAAAGTCCACAATAAAATTTGAACCTACCTTCTCGTTGGCAGGTATGGGACCTGAGCCCGCCAAAGTTCGGAATGCACCGTTGTATCTTCCGCTAAGGTTTATCTCAAATTTCTCGTGCTCCAATGATAAAGAGGTGTTGAACTGATGCTTGGAAATATAAGGCAGCTCATCCCCAGAAGAAACTTCTCCCCAAATGTCGTTATTGCTTCCAAAATCGTTCATGAATTCTGTATCGGTGAGCGTGTATCCAAAAGTAAAGGGTAATTGGAAATTTGGATTATTGTCCAAGAAGTTATAGTTGAACAATACCTCTACACCTTGTACATTTACCTCACCGGCATTAAACTGATCTAGTGAACCAGTTCCGCCCGTAGCGGCAAGATCACTCCCCAAAAGGTTGCTGTAATCGTTATAAAAACCAACTATTTCTCCAGAAATTCCTAAGAATGAGAATCGGGTTCCCAGCTCATAATTTACACTTTCTTCGGGATCCTCGCCGGGTTGGTTGCTTGGAGGGGAAAATCCTTTGTGGATACCACCAAAAACGGATAGGTCATTAAAGTTATAGTTGAAACCAATACCGGGAATAAATACATCAACATTGTTGCGTCTTTCAGAAATATCAGTGTCGGCACGTTGTACATCGTCTGTACCGTAATTCAATCTTTCCAATGAAATGTTCTCGTAACGTAAACCAGGGGTCAAGGTCAAGTTGTTTATTTTGACCTTATACATGGCGTATGATGCGAAGGCTTTAGCGCTACTGATACGGTTGGCGTTGGTTCCGGGGATGCCGGCATTTACCAATTCCATGTTTCCGTTTACCATGGCGTAATCGTCTATCCATTGAAAACGATCTTCTTCATCGTAGTGATAGCGCAATCCAATTTCCAGATCATGGTAGGTGTTTTCCCCGCTCCAGTGATAGTCCAATTTGGTTTGAACACCGGTGGATAAATAATCACGGTTGTTGTTTCTGGAGTTAAGGAAATCGTTCGTGCCACTATTTGAAGAACCTTTTACTAGGTCGAGGTAGGGTTGGTAGGTATTGGGGTCGCTAAAAATAGTGCCGATACCTTCCCGTTCCCCATTAATGGTAACGTAATCTACTTTATACCAATTTCTGCTAAAATCGTTGTAATAACCGGTCGTGGTAATCCTAAATTGATCATTGAATTTTAAGGCATATGTTCCCATGACCTGAAAATGTTCTGCATTCATTTCATCATTTTGGGAGCCAGCATAACGGTCGAAAGGATTGGCATTAAAATCTGCTTGAGTGAGTCCTAGGTAAGTCTCATTGGAAGTTTCGTCAGAATATTGAAACTTGAGCTCAAATTCTTGTCCAAGCTTTGCTTCAGGATTGGTATTGATCCTGAACTTGGCGACTAGATCATTCTTGTCAAAACCTGTATTGTCATCATTCCGAAGGTTTTTAAATCCATTTGAATTGTAGTTGAGGTATTCAACAGAGTACCCAAAATTCTTATAACTGTCACCAAGTTGAGCATGGACTCGACCAGTATCAAAGCTTCCGTAGCTGCTGTTCAGAAAAATTCCGAAATTATCGGGAATTTCTGTGGAGATCATGTTAATGGCGCCTCCCGTGGTGTAGGGCCCAAATTGAACCTGGCTGCTCCCCTTTAAAATTTCAACGGCCTGCATCCTTGCAATAGTGGGAAAGTAATAGGCCGAGGGAGCGCTGTATGGTGCCGGAGCAATAAGAACACCATCTTCCATTAATGTTATTTTAGAGCTTCTTTCGGGAGAAGTTCCCCTTAAACTAATGTTTGGACGTAGTCCAAAACCATCTTCTTCATAAATATTTACGCCTGGAACTGCGCGTAATACTCGGTTTACATCGGTATAATTAAATTTTTTGATTTCCTCGGGAGAAACGTAGTATGAAGAGCCCGTTCTGTTTTTTGCAACAAATTTGCTTCCGAAAATAACTTTGGCGGAGAGAACCACTTCGTTCAATTCAATTAAGGTGGAATCATTACTTAATTGTTGTTGCCCGGAAACAAGAAGAAAACTAAAGAATGCGATGATTGTAGTTAGTCGATACATTGCGTTAATTAAGACTTATTTTAAATAAAAAATCAATTTCGATGCAAAATTACGTCTTACTTTAAATCAAGCAAGTTTTATTTGGAATAAATAAAAATAAAATGAACGATTTAACATTTTTGAGAGGTCTTCCAAATCGTTCCTTGGTCAAACCAACCGGGCAAAGAACATAAAGTGTTAAGGAGATATGGTGTTGTTTAAATTAGTGGTATATTTGCACGCAATTAATCCGTAATTGCAATGGAAGCTCACCTAAACAAAATTGTTGGCGAAGGACTTACTTATGATGACGTTCTTCTTGTGCCGGCATATTCCGAAGTACTTCCCCGAGAAGTAAACATTCAATCAAAATTCACCAAAAACATCACTATAAATGTGCCCATTGTTTCTGCGGCCATGGATACTGTGACCGAATCCCGCATGGCAATTGCCATGGCAAGGGAGGGTGGAATAGGTGTTCTGCACAAAAATATGACTATTGAGGAGCAGGCACTAAAGGTTAGAAAAGTGAAACGTGCCGAAAGCGGTATGATCATGGATCCGGTTACACTTCCGTTGGATTCAACCGTACGAGATGCCAAAGCCAGTATGAAGGAGCATAGTATTGGAGGTATCCCCATTGTTGATGCAGAAAAAAAATTGATAGGTATTGTAACCAATCGTGATCTTCGATTTGAAAAGAACGATGGGCGGCCTATTTCTGAGGTAATGACCTCAGAAAATTTGGTGACCGTGGGAGAGGGCACCTCTTTACAACAAGCGGAGGTGATTCTTCAGGAAAACAAGATTGAGAAACTTCCTGTTGTGAACCAAAAGGAGGAATTGGTAGGTTTGATCACATTTAGGGACATTACCAAGCTTACCCAAAAACCTATTGCGAATAAGGATCAATACGGACGTTTGCGGGTTGCTGCTGCCATTGGAGTAACTGGAGATGCTGTTGATCGTGCCGGTGCCTTGGTAAAGGCAGGTGTGGATGCGATTATTATTGATACGGCACATGGGCACACCAAAGGTGTGGTGGGCATACTTAAGGAAGTTAAGAAATCATTCCCTGAATTGGATGTAGTAGTGGGCAATATAGCCACTGCCGAAGCTGCAAGATATTTGGTGGAAGCAGGGGCCGATGCGGTCAAGGTGGGCATTGGGCCGGGCTCTATTTGCACCACACGTGTTGTGGCCGGTGTTGGGTTTCCACAGTTTTCCGCAGTTTTGGAGGTTGCCGCTGCGTTAAAAGGAACAGGTATTCCGGTAATTGCAGATGGTGGAATACGATACACGGGAGATATCCCCAAGGCGATAGCTGCTGGAGCGGATACGGTAATGTTAGGTTCGTTGTTGGCAGGTACCAAAGAATCCCCGGGTGAGACCATTATATACGAGGGTCGTAAATTTAAATCCTACCGAGGTATGGGCTCTGTAGAAGCTATGAAACAAGGTAGCAAGGATCGCTACTTTCAAGATGTTGAGGACGATATTAAGAAATTGGTTCCCGAAGGCATTGTGGGGCGCGTACCTTACAAAGGTGAGTTGATGGAGAGTATGCACCAATTTATTGGTGGTCTGCGCGCTGGGATGGGGTATTGTGGCGCAAAAGATATCGAAACTTTAAAAGAGAGTGGTCGATTTGTAAAAATTACTTCTAGCGGCATTCACGAAAGTCACCCGCATAATGTGACCATCACCAAAGAAAGTCCAAATTATAGTAGATAAGGTTTTGAAACGCTGGGGGGTAATTACTTCCCAGCGTAACTTTTCCAATCTTGATCCTTATAAATGTTTTCACCAAAGTACTTGGCAATCTGCATAAAAGGCTCCACTTGCTGATAGCCCGGAACGGGAGAAAGCATATTTAATTTTTCGTCCAGGAAAACTACGGTAGGGTAGCTCATGCGTCCTTGTAGCAGGGCAGCGGCCAATTCGTGATAACCTCGTCTTCCTGATGGAATGTATTTAAAGGTTTTTCCTTGATATTCAATAGGGTCTTTGCCTTCAGCATCCATTTTTACCATATAGAAATTATCCTGCATATATTTGGAAACTTCTGGATTCTGGAACGTATTCTTGTCCATTTTTTTGCACCATCCGCACCAATCGGTATATACGTCCACAAAGATTTTTTTCGGACTTGCATCCGTTTTGGATAGCCGAACAGCTTCATCCCAAGAAATCCAATTAATTTCTTGAGCTTGGGCATTAAAGCCTATCATTACTATAAAAAGTAAACTGATTTGGGTAAAAATTGAGCGCATAGTCTTTATTTTTGACGTAATTGTCGTCTTATCTGTACAAAACTAACGAAAATTATGCCAAAAAAGTATAGGTTATAAAAGTCTGATAAGGCTTCTTCTTTATTTTACTGGTTGCTCTTTTTGGATACTAAAAACATCCTTGATATCCACTTGATTGCGCAAGATATCATCAAACGTTTCCCTTTTTCTGATCAAATGCGCTTTGCCTTGGTACCAAAGTACTTCGGCTGGGCGGTACCTAGAGTTATAGTTGCTTGCCATGGTAAAGCAATACGCGCCTGCATTTCTAAAGCAAAGTATATCACCTTCCGATATTTCGTTGATTCGGCGGTTACTGCCAAACGTATCCGTCTCGCAAATATACCCTACCACGGAGTAGTAACGTTCCCTGCCTTTTGGGTTGGATATATTGATGATTTCATGGTTGGATCCATATAGCATTGGGCGAATCAAATGATTGAAACCTGAATCGATACTTGCGAAAACCGTGGATGTGGTTTGCTTGACCACATTTACCTTGGCCAAGAAATAACCTGCTTCGCTCACCAAAAATTTACCGGGCTCAAAAGTCAATGTCAGTTCCCTGCCATAATCCTTGCAGAACGCATTGAATTTTTTAGTCAGTTTTTTCCCCAATTCATCAACATTGGTTTCGATGTCGCCATCTTTATAAGGCACTTTAAATCCACTTCCAAAATCTATAAACTCGAGATCTTTGAAGTTTTTAGCGGTTTCAAAAAGGATTTCAGAGGCATATAGGAAAACATCGATATCCAATATATCGCTCCCTGTGTGCATGTGAATACCATTAATATTCATGTTGGTAACCTCCACAATACGCAATAAGTGCGGTATTTGGTGGATGCTGATACCAAATTTTGAATCGATATGGCCAACAGAAATCTTGGAATTTCCTCCTGCCATTACATGCGGGTTTATTCGGATACAAACAGGAATGTCTGGATGCTTACTGCCAAACTGTTCCAAAATGGAAAGGTTGTCGATATTTATTTGAACGCCAAGTGCGGCCGCTTCTTCAATCTCTTCCAAAGAAACCCCATTTGGAGTAAATATGATGGATTCGGGCTTGAATCCTGCCAAAAGGCCCAAATTCACCTCTTGGATGGATACGGTATCCAATCCGCTTCCCAAGCTATTTAGTAGCCTAAGGACACTAACATTGGAAAGGGCTTTGGCCGCGTAGTTCAACTTTAGTTTTGGCACTCCTTTAAAAGCATTGGTAAGCTTTTTATATTGCGATGTTATTTTGTCGGCATCATAGACGTACAAGGGTGCGCCAAATTGTTCAGTAAGTTGAAGTAATTCCTTAGAGTTCATGTTAATTACATATTTTGAGCAAAACTAGGTTTTGTCTGTGGGTTACGCAAAAAAGAAATTTCAAATTATAAATGTATAACAATCTGTTTTATTTGAAACATCTAATTTTCGACGAAGTTGTGCTTTTAGTTTCTGATGTGTATTTTTAAGGAAAATGAAACAATGAAACTGCCTTTATTTCCATTGCAGTCTGTCTTTTTTCCGGGAGAGACCGTGCCCTTGCATATTTTTGAAGACCGTTATAAACAGTTGATCAGCGATTGCAGGATGGAGGCGCTTACATTTGGAATTCCGGTGTATATTAACAATGCCATTTCTTACGGAACAGAAGTGCAATTGGTGGAGGTGGTGAATACCTATGAATCCGGTGAAATGGATGTGGTCTGTGTGGCGCGTCAGGTATTTAGAGTATTAAGTTTTGAAAAACAGATGGAAGGGAAGCTTTATGCCGGTGGCGAAGTGGAGTTTTTGGAAATGGAAAACGATGCAGATGATAGCTTAAGGGAAGAAGTGATTCAAAAAGTTGGTGCTCTTTATGATATTATGGACGTTCCCTTTACGAAAACATCTCCTAAACAGTTCAATAGCTACTCGCTTGCCCATAAAATGGGCCTTTCCTTTGAGCAAGAATATGAATTGCTGTTAATGAGAAGGGAAACCGACCGATTGAATTTTATAAAAAACCATCTGGAGGCCACGACCAGTATATTGACCGAAGTGAACCGAACCAAGGAGGTTATCGAAATGAACGGTCACTTCAAGAATTTTGACCCACTGGATTTTCAGGATTTTAAATTATAATCATTCTCAGTATCAAGAAAAAACCGATAATTTTTACCTAAGCTGTAATTATTCATTTAACAACTTCAATTTGTCAGCGGTGTTTTCTATTTTTGTCAGCAAACAAAAGTAAATTCACAGATGAATCTTCACGAATATCAAGGAAAAGAGATTTTAGCCAGTTTTGGCGTTAGAATCCAAAGAGGGATAGTTGCTCACAACGCCAAGGAAGCGGTAGATGCTGCAAAACAACTTACGCAGGAAACAGGGACCGGATGGCACGTTATCAAAGCTCAAGTACATGCGGGCGGCCGTGGTAAGGGCGGTGGAGTTAAGCTGGCCAAAAACTTGAAAGAAGTAGAAGAGTTGGCAGGAAGCATTATTGGAATGAACCTTGTTACCCCTCAAACATCTGCCGAAGGAAAAAGGGTGCATCAGGTTTTGGTAGCTGAAGACGTTTATTACCCCGGTGATAGTGAAACCAGTGAGTTTTATATGTCCGTTCTTTTGAACAGGGGGACAGGTAGAAATATGATTATGTATTCAACCGAAGGAGGTATGGATATTGAAGAGGTAGCAGAAAAGACCCCGCACCTTATTTTTACAGAGGAGGTTGATCCAGGATTGGGGTTGTTGCCTTTCCAAGCTAGAAGAATTGCTTTTAATCTAGGTTTGTCCGGAGCTGCATTCAAAGAAATGGTAAAGTTCGTAATGTCTTTGTACAAAGCATATGTGGAGAGTGATTCAAGTCTTTTTGAAATCAACCCGGTTTTAAAAACATCGGACGATAAAATTATGGCAGTAGATGCCAAGGTTACAATAGATGACAATGCACTTTATAGAAGAAAGGCTTATGCAGAGATGCGCGACCTTCGTGAAGAGAACCCTATCGAGGTTGAAGCCCGTGAAGTAGGTTTGAACTATGTAGATTTGGATGGAAATGTTGGATGTATGGTAAATGGTGCCGGATTGGCAATGGCTACCATGGATTTGATCAAAATGGCAGGAGGGGAGCCTGCAAACTTCTTGGATGTTGGTGGGACCGCCGATGCCAAAAGAGTAGAAGAGGCCTTCCGCATTATCTTAAAAGATCCTAATGTAAAAGCAATCTTAATTAACATCTTTGGAGGTATTGTTCGTTGTGATCGTGTTGCCCAAGGTGTTGTGGATGCATACAGGAACATGGGGGATGCCATTCAGGTGCCAATAATTGTAAGACTGCAAGGAACCAATGCAGAATTGGCCAAAGAAATTATCGACAACTCTGGTTTGGCCGTTCATTCAGCGGTACAGTTCAAAGAAGCAGCTGATAAAGTTGAAGAGGTTTTGAACTAGTTTTAGAGCCAACCGTAATATCAAAAGGGCAATGTTATTTTAACATTGCCCTTTTTGTTTTTTTTCTTCCAAAATCTACCGAATAAAGATCTCTTTACGGGTCGGATTTCTTATCTCGTTTATTCTGAGCATGTTCAATACAATGAATATTTTTTAAAGGATTATCAAGCGGTATATATGTAATATTTGCCCAACGTTAAGGACATTAAACATTTGTTAAATCGCCCAAAAGTGTAACAATTTACTTTTTGAATCGTCTTATTTTTGTGGTGTCATAAAAAAAGAACCCTAAACGGGGCTTGTTTTTGACAAATCATTAATCATCAATTTTAATCAAAAAACAAAAATCATGAGAAAATTAAGAGCTGTTTCAGTAGCGTTGGCGCTTATGGCTACGATGAGCGTATTTGCAACAAAAGGAAAAAAAGCAACAAAGGAGAACAATCTTTCAGGTCAGATTTATGAAATGTTGAAGGATAATCAATTCAACGCAGATTACAACGAATTGACTGCGGATGTTCGTTTTATCGTAACTGAGAAAGGCGAATTGCTGGTACTATCTGTAGAAACTAAAGACGACGTTTTGGAAGGATTTGTAAAGAGCCGTTTGAACTATCAAAAGGTAGAATTAAAAAATGTTGCACCTGGAAGAGTATATGAGCTTCCAGTAAGAATTACCGCGTAATACACGGGAATTGTTTGAGTTAGTTAGAAAAAGCCCTGAATTTCAGGGCTTTTTTGTGTACTAAAATGGGTGGTTTTGGAGTTATCTACTGTAAGATGGTAAATCAAAACCAAACTTTATGGGTACGTATAAAGAAAAATTGAGCATTCTTTCGGAGATGATTGCCTTTGCAAGGGTGGATCATTCCCTAAAGCGGTCAGAATATGATTTTTTGCTTCAAGTTGCCCATAGTCTAGGGGTTGACAAAGATGTTTTCGACGGACTTTTAAAAGAAAAGTCCCCTAAAGTGCGCTTAAAAACACAAGCAGAGCGTATTGTGCAATTTCATAGGCTTATACTGCTCATGAATATTGATAAGGAGCAGCACAAGAAGGAAATCAATACACTATATAATATAGGACTCAAAATGGGGTTGCCCCCTGCAGCTATTAGTCAAGTGCTGGAGGTGATGCATCGATATCCGGACAATATTGTGCCGCCGGATGTACTCATCAATATCTTCAAGGCATATTATAATTAATGTCAAAATGACACTATAATCTTCTTGAATCATGTCAAATAGGCATGATTTTTTCGTTGGTACAGGTTTTGACTTATACAGGTTGATTTAAATGTTTAACTAAAATTGAATCGCCATGAGTATAGTAAAAAGAAGCAACCTGTTTTTTCCATCATTGATGAATGATTTTATGGACCCTGATTGGTTCGGCGGGACAGAAAAGTGGAATACCTCCGTACCGGCAGTGAATATTAAGGACAATACTGAAGGGTTTGAATTGGAGCTTGCCGTCCCAGGTATGAAGAAGGATGATTTTACCGTCGAAATCGACAATGATGTATTGACTATTTCCAGTGAAATGAAAACTGAGAATGAGGAAAGCAAGGATAATTACACAAGAAAAGAATTTTCCTATTCATCTTTTAAAAGAGCCTTTACATTGCCAGAAACGGTGGACGGTTCCAAAATCGATGCAAAGTACGAGGATGGGATATTGAAATTGATATTGCCTAAAAAACAAGAGGCATTGCCAAAACCAAAACGATTGATTGAAATAGGATAAGAAATTAGAACACCAACTATAGGTGTTTCATGATGGTTGGATTAGTTGGTTAGTTGAGGCGCGCTCCGGCATTTGCAGGAGCGCGTTTTTTTATTCTTTTTCCTGAAGTATTTTTATTTCGTCCCTTAGTTTGGCCGCCTCCATAAAGTTGAGTTCTTTGGCCGCTTTTTCCATGGCTTTGCGTTTCTCCCTGATCAATTTTTCCTTTTGATCCCCAGTAATGTATTTTAAATCAGGTTCGGCAGCTCTAAGTTCCTCCTTTTGGAAATGGTAAGTGGATACGGAGTTTTTGGCCAATGCACTGTCCAAATTCTTTTTTAACGCTGTGGGGGTAATGTTGTTCTCCTTATTGTATCCCATCTGTTTGTCCCGACGGTAATTGGTCTCGTCAATGGTCTTTTGCATGCTATCGGTGATTTTGTCGGCATACATAATGGCCTTCCCGTTCAAGTTACGTGCGGCACGGCCCACAGTCTGGGTAAGTGAGCGGTTACTGCGCAAAAATCCTTCCTTGTCGGCATCCAAAATGGCAACTAGGGATACTTCGGGCAAATCCAGCCCCTCACGTAAAAGGTTTACCCCGATAAGAACATCAAAAAGCCCTTTCCGTAAATCTTGCATAATTTCAACTCGCTCTAGTGTATCCACATCACTATGGATATAGCGACAACGTACATCGATTCTAGTAAGATATTTAGTGAGCTCTTCTGCCATACGTTTGGTGAGGGTGGTCACCAAGGTACGCTCGTCCAGTTCTACCCGTTGTTGAATCTCTTCCACCAGATCATCGATTTGATTTTCACTGGGTCTAACTTCGATTATGGGGTCCAGCAATCCAGTCGGACGGATAATCTGCTCCACGTAAACTCCTTCGCTCAATTCCAATTCGTAGTCGGCGGGAGTGGCACTAACGTAAAGTACTTGGTTTTGGAGAGTTTCAAACTCTTCAAACTTTAACGGACGGTTGTCCATTGCAGCGGGCAAACGGAACCCATATTCCACCAAGTTTTCTTTTCTGGAGCGGTCACCGCCGTACATGGCATGTACTTGCGGAATGGTCACATGGCTTTCATCTATGACCATCAAGTAATCATCTGGGAAATAATCCAACAAACAGAAAGGTCGGGTTCCAGGTTTTCTCCCGTCCAAATACCTTGAGTAATTTTCGATTCCGGAACAATAACCAAGTTCACGAATCATCTCTAGGTCAAAATTGGTGCGTTCCTCCAAGCGTTTGGCTTCCAAAGGTCTTCCAATTTCCTTAAAATAATCAATCTGCTTCACAAGGTCGTCCTGTATCTCTTTAATGGCATTCTGAAGCACGTCTGGAGAGGTGACGAACATGTTTGCTGGATAAATATTCAGGGTGTCATAAATTTCAATGACATTGTTGTTGTATGGGTCCAATGCTTCGATTTCCTCGATCTCATCACCAAAAAAATGGATGCGGAAAGCATGATCGGCATATCCAGGGAAAACATCTACCACATCGCCTTTAACCCTAAAGTTTCCATTTCTGAAATCTGCAGTGGTCCTTGCATAAAGACTTTGTACCAATTGTTTTAAAAACTTGGTTCTTGAGATGACCTGGTCTCTATGAATGGTGATAACGTTTTTTTGAAACTCTATTGGATTTCCAATACCGTACAAACAGGATACCGATGCTACAACAAGAACATCTCTTCGTCCGGATAAAAGGGAAGAAGTGGCACTTAAACGCAGTTTCTCTATATCCTCGTTTATGGAGAGGTCTTTTTCTATATAAAGTCCACTGGTCGGGATATAGGCCTCTGGCTGATAATAATCGTAGTAGGAAACGAAGTATTCCACCGCATTGTTCGGAAAAAATTGCTTGAACTCCGAATATAGCTGTGCAGCCAAAGTTTTGTTGTGTGCCAAGACAAGAGTGGGCCGTTGAACGGATTCCACAACATTGGCCACGGTAAATGTTTTTCCCGAACCCGTAACACCTAGCAAAGTTTGGTGAGCTGTTTTGGACTCGATGCCCTCTACTAATTGCTTTATGGCCTGAGGTTGGTCACCAGTAGGCTTAAAGTCAGAAACTACCTGAAATCTCATGATGTAAAAATACTAAAGGATTGTCTCTAAAAAGAAGTAAAAGCACGATATTATCTTTTCAGGGTAAAGTGGCCCTTAATCTCTCTGTTGGAATCATCTATGGCCAAGAACCAATAATCTCCCGATGGAAGCCTGTGTCCAGCAAGGCTTCCGTCCCAACCCAAGGAATATTGGGATATTTGTTTTATAAATTTACCGTAGCGATCAAAGATTCGAATACTTTTAAAAATAATTTCTTCCGACCCTATTGGCTGTATAAATTGCCAATAATCGTTAATACTGTCACCATTGGGCGTAAAGAATTTTGGAAAACCCTCAACTGTTAAGTCTTGAGTGATTTTTTGCTGGGCAATGCCACAACCGTTCTTGTCCCTTACATATAGGATATGACTGCCCGGTGCTATATTATTGAAAACATTGTTGTCCGAATATGGGCCATCCATATTGTCTATGGAGTATTCGTAATCTCCGTTACCCGATGCAATCACCGTAATCCGAAGTGAGGATACCGTAAGCTCAGTGATGATATTATCTATTGTTGCCATTTCTGAAGAAACGACTTCGAACACTTGGGTCGAGGGGCATTCGATGGTATTGCCATTTTGACTAACCGTATTATAAGCTTCGTACCGGTACCGACCATTTTTAGTGATGGTTACCTCGTTGGTATCAGAAATTAGAGATTCATTTTCAAACTGATCGATTTGGTACCAACGGAATCCCTCGGCAATATCGGTGGAATTAATAACCAAAGGGCCATCATTCTCACAAGAGGAAAAGGTAGAAGGGAAATCAATTTCGGGGTTAATGATGACATATTCTCCCGTATCAAAATCCAGAAAGGGCCCACATCCCAATAAAGTTGTAAAACTGGTCTGTGTACATCCTTCTGCTTGTCCAGCATCATTAAATGGGACAATGGTTATGAAAAATGTTTTGTTCGGTTCAAAATTCACCACTGGAGTGGAATTGGTGTAAAAAGTGGAGCTGTTCAGAATGTCCGTTCCCGTTGGAGTTGTACCAATGGTTACAATGTAACCGGTTGCATCGGGTACGGCAAACCACTCTAGAACAGGTGATAGTGGAACATTGGTTTCTCCGTTGAGTGGATAAATGATATTGGTACAATCCGGTATTTCAGATTCTGCCCGAGTTGTAAATTGCTGATAGGTACAACCCATTGCCTCTCCCAAGGCATTGTAGGGGATAATGGTAACATAAATTATAGTTTCAGGGGGGAGGTCGGCTGTAGGGTTGTAGGTCAGGGTATTGCCCGCATCAAAATTATTTAGAAGTTCAGTGCCCCCCGGTGTTGTGCCCAAACTTATGTTGTAGCCAGTCGCTGCATACACATACGACCAAGAAATATTGGTGTTTGGATTAATATTCACCGCATTGTTCATTGGGTTGATGATTTGTGTGCAGTTGGGAGGCGCAGTTAAGGATTCAGTGGTAAAGCTATAACTAGGGCAGGTAATATTGGGTTTGTCAAAAAAGAAAAGTGTAATCGTTACATAAATGGTGGTATTGGCGGGTAGCCCAAAAGGGGGTGCATAAGAGGATCCATTTGCGAATTGTGTGCTCAATATATCGTCGTTGCCCGGACTTGTCCCCAATGTTATGTTGTAGGAGGGTACACCATCTACGGATTCCCAATCAATGGTGGCGTCCAAAGGTACATTGGTGGCACCATTGGCAGGATAAACGGGACTTGGACAATCTTGGGCCCATATGGAAAACCCGACCAAGAGTGCCAACAAAATAAATATTCTGTTCAGCATTATATGATTCTGTGCATCCTACAAGATACTACAAATCACGTTTTTTAAGTAATGCGTAGGACAAGTAGATGAAAATGGCTGTCCAAAGGATGACTACCAAAAACTCATACCAATATACATGGTAATCAAATCGCATATCTTCACCTATCTGTTGTCCAATATTCTGCACTGCCGATAGTCGGGTGAACGGTTCTTTTATAAGATTGGACATGGATTCCAAAGGAAAAAACCGTTTTACGGTCTTGGCCGCTTCCCAACTCATGACTTTCCATCCGAGAAAACCAAAAACTACTTGCTCCAAAATGGTCCATAAAATCAGGAATCCAAGCGCAAATGCCGATCGTTTTACCAATATGCCCAGAAATAGACAAAAAGAGAAGAACCCGACCAGCTTAAAAAAGAATGCCGGCAAAAACTCCATGTCAGAAAATATAATGGACATTTCATCATAATCTGAATAGACAAGGCCAAGAATCAAGGACACCACAAAAACAAATATTGTGGAAATAAGCGCAAAACTTATAACGGTGAGGACTTTGGATAGGATAAATTCCTTTTTGGACAAACCATCGATCAAGTTTTGTTTTATGGTCTTATTGCTGTATTCGTTGGACATCATGGAAACGATCACAATGGCCAAAAAGAGCTTAAAAAGTGCAGTAACGAAGGTATTGAAGTGCCAGATGTACGGAAAATTAAAAATCCCTTGTTCCGCCAGGTGAAATTGTACCGGTCCAATATCAAACTTAATGGCGGCAATAAGTGCAATGGATGTTAAAAGCACAAAATAAGAGATAATAAGGACCTTGCTGGCCCTATTGTTCCATAATTTTATAAATTCTATTTGTAGGAGACGTAACATTCGTTTTTTGATTATTGGTTTTTGGTCAAGGTTAAAAATTGTTCTTCTAGGCTTTCTTTGCGCTTCACTAGGTGAGATAGGACAATCCCTTTTTCAAACAACATTTTGTTTAAACTTACGGCATCCATTTCTTCTTTTAAATAAGCGGTGAGCGTTCCGTTGAAGTTTTCGATTTTCCCAAAGCTGGCACTTTTTTGGAGCAGTTCTTGCAATTGATCAAGATTATCGCACTTCAATTCAAAAAAACCATGACTGGCCAGCATACTATCTACCGGTCCAGAGTATAAATTCTCTCCTTTTCGAAGAATGATAACATGGGAGCAGACTTTTTCAACTTCGTCCAGTAAGTGAGAGGCCAATAAAATGGTGGTGCCTTGACTCGCAATTTTTTTGATGATTTCCCGTATTTGATGGATTCCTTGGGGATCCAAACCATTTGTAGGCTCGTCCAAGATCAATATTTCGGGATCGTTGAGAAGGGCAGAGGCAATGGCCATGCGCTGTTTCATCCCCAGCGAATAAGTTTTGAATTTACTGTTCCTACGTTCCCATAATCCCACCAATTCCAGTTTCTCTTGAACTTTGGATTCGGGCACATCCTTGATTTTACAGACCAACCTTAAGTTTTGAATGGCGTTCATGTAAGGATAAAAATTAGGTCGTTCAATTATGGCCCCGACCTTCTTTAAGGCATCATGGGTCGAGGTATTGCCATTGAACCAGCTAAAATCGCCAGAAGTTCGGTTAACTACGTTCAAAATAATTCCCAACGTGGTGGACTTACCACTTCCGTTGGGACCCAAAATGCCATAAACGTTACCTTTTTCTATCGTAAAAGAAAGATCTTTTACGGCAGTGAGGTAACCAAATTTTTTTGTAAGATGGCTTACACTAAGTATTGTTTCCAAAAGATGCTATCGTTTTTTGAATGGTTTATACTAACTTGACGATAATATTTGCAAATTGTTACAAAATAATCGAACACAATGTCGGAAGAAAAATTAATGTCGAAAAAGAAACCAGCCTATCCCATATGTAAGGAGTTGGATGAATATTTGGATTATTACAACAGAAAAATAGAAATTCCTATCCATTATGACGATTTGCTTCGCTTTTCTGGAAGCGTTGCAGTTTACGACGCCAAAGATGAGGATACACTTTGGGTGCGTGTGTTTTATCCGGAATTTGACCGGGACGAAATAGATCTTGCCCTAAAACGGGTGTATTCCAGTTTTGTTTCCGATGGTAGTGATTCCATTTTTCAATATTTAAATGTGGATTATGTGGACTATTGCACTTTTGGAAACTCTAAACCTTTTAGGATCAAGGTCCGAAATATACTGAACGATAACTATACTTTGTTCTATGTTAAAAAAACCGATGCTTCTCGGGTTTATGGCTTGGAACTGGAGCACATGCTCTCTCCTTATAATTTGAACTTTGTGATTTACGAGAATACACTTATCGAAGAGCATATTGTCGGTATTCCGGGAGATATTTTTATGAAGAACAACCTGCCCGAATGTTCGGAGTTCGAAAAATCACAGATTGCAAAGGAGTTTGTTAAGTTCAACGAGAGAAGTATGATTCGCCTTTTAGGGGATATGCGCTCTTATAATTATGTAATAATCCCCACACATGACTTTGATAGTGTAGTTTATAAAATAAGGGCAATAGATTTTGACCAACAATGTTATGAAGGTAATATAAAGGTGTATCGCCCTCAATTTTTTAAGGAGAACAAAACTATGGTGGATTTGGTTCAAAGTAAACTGACCATAGATTCAGTAAACCAATACATTGTAGAGGAACGTTCCATAATTGCGAAGCGGATTCTTAGTTGGGGGCGCCGACTCAAACGTCTATTGGATGTTTGCGCATTGGATACCATTGCTCCCCCAGAAAATATAGAAATGCTAAAAACCCAATTACAAGATCTTACGGGCGATATTAATTTTCGGGATAGCAAGAACATGGGCGAAATTTTGACCCATGCCCTGGATTTTGTGAAACGTAACTATGAAGATGTAAGTATGAAACAGATTATTGAAAAGAAATTCTAACTTTTCTGTTCCTTGTTAAAATACACAAGGTAATAGTACATCTGCCGCTCCTCGTCCCAACCTTTTTCCACAAATTTTTCTGCGGATTCCGGGTTTATGAAATCCATCTTAATCTGAATGTTGGTATCCAGGTTAATTACGTTCTTGATTTTTTTTCGGGCATCGCTCACTGCCTTATTGGCAATATCGAAATTGGAAACGTCCTCAATGCTGTACTTGGGGCCTTTTTCTACCTTGTAGTGCTTAAACTCGGGAATTAAGTCGGGATTTTCCATGACCTCGTTCAAAAATGAGGTCTCTTCAAAATTGTCGTTTTTGGCAAAGTGGTTTACGGCCCGGTTCATGAACAATACCTCTTGTTGTTTATCCTCTGCGGGCAAAACAACATCCTTGGCAAAGTTCTGGCAGAATTTAAGGTAATTTTTTGTATAAAAGTTCTCGTCCGTTAAAGGGGAAACGCCTAAAAAGTTTTCTAGCCAATATTTAGCATCGTAACGGTTGCTGTCCACAGACAGTACCCTGAAACCTTCTTCGCGGTCAACGTTAAAAATAATGCACCCTTTATCCAATTTGTTGATGTTGATCCCTTGGCGTATCAAAATCTCCAAGTTCTGCTCTTTTTCCTCAAACTGAAGAAAGTCGTGTTTTAGCTCACTTTTAAAAATACCTATGGCATCCGTTTTTTTATTGTCGATTACCATATCCGAAAAGTGTACAACATAGACCTCCCCACTTTTAATATGGGGATGGTTGGATTGTTCAAAGAGATGAGTGGTTATTTTTTTGGATAACCTATGGTTGTCGGATGGATTGTCGAAGATCTCGGTAACTGCCGTACACACCTCATTGAATTCCAAATCCACTTCGTGACTGAACCTATAATAGTTTTCTTCCTTTTCCCGAAAGGGTTTAAAAAAGTATTCCTTTAATAAGCCTGCCATTTCATCGTTAAGGGAGAATGGCTCTGCAGATAAAAATGCAGATTCGTTTTTGCTCTTATTGCCAACTCGGTGAAGCGATATACTTTCAATTTGGGCGGGATATAGGTTTAGCATCCTTGGATTAGGGGTTAATGGTTAAAATTTAGGTAGTATAATTCTTAGTTCCAGTTTTCTTCAAAGTCCATGTCGTCATAACTGTCCAGAAGGTCATCAAAATTTCCTTCGCCATCGTTGGGCTTTGCCTCGAACTGTTTTTCTGGTGGAGAATCCGGCAGCTCCCCAAAGGTGAACAATAAGTTGGGATAAACACGACCATCTTCTTTGTCCACAATGTCTGCGAGCTCAACAAAGAAGGTCCACATACTTAAAAAGTCGTACACATATATCAGTTTTGGATTATCTTCTGTTAGAACATCGTCCAGTGAGGTTTCATTCATCAATCGGATATCCGAACTATTGTCGCTCATGTCAAAAAGTGCGATTTCTTCGTCTTGGTTCCATTCTTCGTCACAAGTATAAAATGAGGCCATTTCACTTCCCTCAAAACCAAAAGCTTGGGTAATTGCATTGTGAAAATCTTCCAAGGTATTTTGGTCCTCAATTTCGATATCTCGAAAGATATCTTCCTCAGCATCAAGTATAATCCTGATTTTATAAATCATCCATCAAATTTTAGAGTGGGCACAAAGGTACAATAAATAGCACTTATTTGGTGAACCTATGTAAGGTAAACGTCATGGCGGCCAAAAGGAAGAATGCGCCAATTTGGTGTACGATTCCCAACCAAAGTGGTACGGCATAAATCAATGTGAGCACACCCAATATAAATTGAACGAGAACTAGGGCCAACAAAGTTTTTAGTCCTTTTTCCTGGAGGGCCGTTTTGGATATTTTTCGTGTTCGGTACCAAATCAACCCGATCAAAGCGACCACAATGTAAGCAAGGTACCGATGTACAAACTGTACGCCGCTTTTTCCTTCGTAGAAGTTCTTGATTACTGGTTGATGTTCAATATAAACGGTTTCGTGCATTAGTTTACCTTCGTTCATCAATGGCCAATGATTGTGGATGAAACCAGCATCCAAACCAGCAACAAAAGCACCCCAAACTATTTGAAGCAGCAAAATTACAAGCCCTACCCGGATCAAATTCCTGATTTTTGTGTTGACCTCTTTTCGATTTGGATATATAAGGTCCAGGGCTACCCAAAAACTATAGGCAAATGTGAGGAAAGCGGTGGTCAAATGGGCTGCCAATCTATAATGCGACACATCGGGACGGTCCACAAGGCCACTTTTGACCATGTACCAACCCAAAAAACCTTGGAATCCACCCATAAAGAGCAAAATCAAACTTTTTTTAATAGTGGGCCTATCTATTTTTTTTGCGATCAAAAAGTATAAAAAAGGCAATATGAACACGATTCCGATAAATCGTCCAATAACCCTGTGCAGCCATTCCCAAAAATAGATGTCCTTGAATTCTTCGATTCCAAAATGATAGTTGAGTTTTTGGTATTCGGGATACTGTTTGTAAAGCTCAAAGGCTTCTTCCCATTCTTGCTCGTTCATGGGCGGAATGGTCCCCTGAATCAATTTATAATCGGAAATGGATAGCCCGGAATGGGTGAGACGGGTAATGCCCCCTACCAAAACCATGACAAAAATGAGAAAACATCCGGTTAACAACCAATACACTACATATTTATTCTTTTTCATTCGGAGTGGACTTTTAAATTCATTTGTTTGCCCTTTTTCAACATAAAGTCATAAGCGGCCTCAAATTCGTTGGGGATTTCTCCCTCTAAAATTGCTTCTTTGATGGCATCTTTTATAAGGCCTATTTCTTTGGATGGTTTTAGGTTGAAGGTTCTCATAATCTCTTCGCCGGAAACAGGGGGCTGGAAATTTCGGATATGGTCCCGTTCTTCTACTTCTACTATTTTTTGGCGAACAATTTTAAAGTTGTTCTTATATTTTTTCTGCTTTCGAGGATTTTTGGTGGTAATGTCCGCTTCACAAAGGGTCATAAGGTCTTCCACGTAATCACCGGCATCGAACACCAATCGTCTAACGGCAGAATCGGTCACATGGTCTTCTGATAGTATGATGGGCCTTGAACTCATCAAAACCATTTTTTGAACAAACTTCATCTTCTCGTTCAAGGGCATTCGTAACCTTTTGAAGAGTTTGTACACCATTTTTGCCCCCACAAACTCATGGGCGTGGAAAGTCCAACCTGTTTTTTTATGGAATTTTTTGGTTGGTGCTTTTCCAATATCGTGGAGCAGTGCCGCCCAACGTAGCCAAAGATTGTCCGTAGTTTTTGCAATATTGTCCACTACTTCCAATGTGTGCCAAAAGTTATCCTTGTGGCGTTGTCCCTCTTTTTCCTCGATGCCTTGCAGAGCTGTAAGTTCTGGTAGGATCAAAGGAAGCAGTCCTGTTTGGTGCATTAATTTAAGGCCAAGTGACGGTTGTGAACTCATTAAAATTTTGTGCAGCTCATCAATAATACGCTCCTTGGATACAATTTTGATTCGCTCCTTGTGCTCGGTAATGGCTTGAAGGGATGGTAATTCTATAGTAAAATGTAATTGCGTGGCAAAACGAATGGCTCGCATCATCCGTAAAGGGTCATCGGAATATGTAATGCCGGGTTCTAACGGGGTCCGGATAATTCCCCGGTCCAAATCCGCCAAGCCATCAAAAGGATCCAGAAGTTTGCCAAAATTGGAATTGTTCAATGCCAAAGCCATGGCATTTATGGTAAAGTCGCGACGGTTCTGGTCATCTTCCAGTGTGCCATCTTCCACAATAGGTTTTCTGCTGTCGCGATTATAACTTTCTTTTCGGGCGCCCACAAACTCCAATTCAAGGTCTTTGTGCTTGATCATGGCCGTGCCGAAGTTCTTGAACACGGAAATATCCGGTTTTCCCTTTAGTTTGGACGCTACTTTTTTTGCGAGTTCTATGCCGCTGCCAATGGCAACAATATCAATATCCTTTGGGGTACTTCTTTCTAAAAAATAATCACGGACATACCCACCGATCACATAGGAATCCACTCCAAGCTCATCCGATGCCTCGCCAATAAGTTTAAAAATAGGATGCTGTATTGCCTCTGTATGGAACTCCTTTGTCATTGTTATTCCCTAATAACCTTCACCTGTCCGTCAGTACTCAGTTTAATGATTGAGGAGGGGGAAGGGTTTATATTTTCATCGGGCAAATTTACCACATAGTCCACTCCTTTTAAAATTTCTTCATCAATATCCTTGAAATGTTTTGGGGCGGGATTCCCGGAAATATTGGCGGAAGTTGAAACAATCGGTTTTCTGAATTTATTGATCAGGTATTGGCAAAATTTGTCCGAAGCCACCCGAATGGCCAAGGTGTTGTCTTCCGCAATCAGATTACTCGCTACGCCCATAGGGTCATCGAATACGATAGTGGTCGGTTTTGTGGCCAAGTCCATAATATCGTAGGCGACCTCAGGTACTTCTTTAACATGCCGCTCCAACATGGCCTGGTTGGATACGAGACAAATTAACGCCTTGCTGTCTTCTCGTTTTTTTAGGGCATACACTTTTTTTACCGCCTCTGGGTTGGTCGCATCGCAGCCTATGCCCCAAACTGTATCGGTGGGGTAGAGGATGAGCCCTCCCTCTTGCAATACTTTGTTACTATTGTTGATTTCTTCAATCAATGTCCTCAAGTTTTAGTTGAAAATGGTCGGTAAGTGCCAACCATTGTGTTCTGTTTTTATCCTCTTTAATGTTGGTGCTTTTCAGAGATTGTTTTTGTGAGCCCCAAATTGGGATTGGCTCTTTCCCAGCATTGTAGGCCTGAATTGAAACCGAATCTTTTAGTAATCCCATTATTTTGAACCAAAGATCATCTGCATTTGGCGCAAGGCTCAAAAAAAGTTCTTTATCAAATACTTTTTGGTCCAGTGTGTTTGGTGGATAAAGTGTACCGCCGGCACCTATGGGTAGGGTTAGTTCGGGTCTGTCACAGCCTGATGGATTAGGTTTCCATTGTTTGTAAGGAAGAAGTTCACCTGTTTCGTTATAGGTTATGCACCGTGTTTGATTGGCAATAATTTTATCGGGATCCTTTTGATGGACTTTGTATAAATTGGAAAGCCAGTTTTTTCGGTACATCATATCATCATCGCAAGTTATGATTGTTTTGTTTGGAAAATGTTTTAGTGGTTCTACCAGTTTTCTGTGAGAACTGAAATAGTCGGTGTATTCGATGGAAAATAATCCTCCTATTAAATCATTTAGTTTTTTGGGTATCTCGCTCTTTAGGTCTTTATGGAGCCAGAGCACAATTTTTTCCGGTAACACTTCTTGATTCATAATACTTCGGACTGTAAGATGAACAATATGAAGCCGGGAAGGAATCGATGCCAAAGAAACAATAACTGGAATTTGTGTTTTAGTCAACGTAAATTTCTCCTTGGATTTCCAAGATAAACTGGTTTGATGAAAAAGGGATACTGGAATTTCCTTAACCTTCATTATGGTAAGTTTAGATACACAAAATTAAGAATATGAGATAACATTTAATATTTCTATTTTTGCCAAGATGAACCCACAGGAAAAGGAATTACCAAAAATATCAGTAATTGTAAGTACTTATAATGCCGAAGAATGGCTTAAAAAAGTACTTTGGGGCTTCAATTGTCAAATCTTCAAGGATTTTGAAGTGGTTATTGCCGATGATGGGTCGGGTCCCAAGACCAAGGAATTGTTGGCAGAGATGTCAAAAAAGGTCTTTTACAAGATTATCCATGTGTGGCAAGAGGATGATGGCTTCCAAAAATCGAAAATCCTAAATAAAGCGGTAGAGGCATGCAACGCCGAATACATTATTATGACGGATGGCGATTGTATTCCCAGGGAGGATTTTGTTGAGGTGCATTATATAAACAAAGAGCCTGGATTCTTTATTTCGGGTGGGTACTACATGCTCCCAATGAACATTTCCAAATTGATTACTTTGGAAGATATTGAAAAACAAAACTGCTTTAATATTCATTGGCTTAAAGAAAAGGGAATTCCAAAAACCTTTAAGAACAATAAACTTACGGCGAGTGGTATAATTTCCAAATTACTCAATACCATTACTCCTACAAATGCTAGTTGGAACGGTCATAACTCTTCGGGATGGAAGAGGGATATCCTAAATGTAAATGGTTTTGATGAGCGTATGCAGTATGGAGGCCAAGACCGTGAACTGGGTGAGCGCTTGTTCAATTTTGGTATAAAATCAAAACAGTTGCGGTACAGTGCAGTGTGTGTCCATTTGGATCATAAACGAGGTTATAAAACACCTGAATCTATTGCTAAGAACCAAGCCATACGAAAGGAGACAAGATTAAACAAATTGGTTTGGACGCACTACGGCATCACCAAATAGTAGGCAAGTTGGTTCTTTTTTTCCAATCTCTTTAATTCTCTAAACCTTTCCAACACACCAAGGGCGTTTAAATAACAGATGGTCCAACCTTTTTTACCATCTAAAACTCCCAAACGAAGAATATAATGGTTAAAGAATTTCCATGCAGGTTTCACGATCATTAAAAGGTAATTGAAATGATTTTCTCTATAAAAGTCTTCTTTGGCTTTTAATTGGCCATACTTTAACATTTTACCCTTATAGTCGTTGTAATCCTTGTAGCAAAAGTGGATAAGTTTCTCTTTTAGAATTCCAGATTTTCCATCGACAACCAAGGTTTCGTGAACTATTTTTCTATCGGTAAAATGTGCCTTGCTTTTTCGGAACAGCCTATAATTTTTATCGGTTTGCCAACCACTAAAGTTTAATGGCTCGTTTTGGAACATGAACTTGCGGTAGAACCAATAAGCCTCATGGGCGTCTACTTTGTTTATGGTTTCAACGATTTCGCTTTCAAGATTTTTCGTTACGACTTCATCAGCATCCAAGAATAAGACCCAATCATTTGAGGATTGTTTAAGGGCAAAGGATTTTTGCGCTGTGAAATTTTTAAATGGATTTTGAATTACCTTTACTTTTGGATGGTTTAATAGGAACTCATATGTACCGTCCGTACTATAGGAATCAACAACGACGATTTCATCAGCAAAACTAACGGAATCGATGCATTTTTCAATGTATCCCATTTCGTTATAAGTGATAATAAGTGCTGATAATTTTTGCTTTGGGGTGCGTAATCCAGCCATATTTATTGGGTAGTGTTTTTGGTATTTACAAATCTATAACAAAAAAAAAGGGTAAAAATTGTTTTGCCGTTTATTTTTCTTACAACAACTAACAATCATATTTCCCTACCTCATTTTTGATAAATCTCTAATTTGAGCCTATTTATATAGTTAGACGATAACATAGGCATAGAGTTGCGTGTTGAATTAGGATTTTTCGCTGAATAACCTCTTTGTTTTGCTCAGGGCCGCACCAATAACTTGATGCATATCGTAGTATTTGTATTCTGCGAGCCTTCCTCCAAAAATGGTAGTTTCCTTTTTGGCTAAATCTTGATAGGCCCTAAAAATTGTATTGTTTTTAGCATCATTGATGGGGTAGTACGGTTCTTTTTCCGATGAGGCTTCCAACGGATATTCTTTTGTGATCACCGTAGTTTTTTGCTTGCCAAATTCAAAATGTTTGTGTTCTATGATTCTGGTATAGGGAATCTTGGATTCTGTGTAGTTGACGACTGCATTGCCTTGATAGTTGGGTATATCCAGTATTTCATGTTTAAAATCCAAGCTTCGATACTCTAGTTTGCCATGGCAATAATCGAAGTATTCATCTATTTTTCCTGTAAAAACCACCTGTTTGGCCAAGCTGGTCAAAGTTTCTTTCTCTTTAAAGAAGTCCACACTTGTCCTACACTCTATATTTTTCAATAAAGCTTCAGTGAGTCTATTGTACCCTCCAATGGGTATGCCTTGGTAAGCGTCATTGAAATAGTTGTTGTCGTAAGTAAACCTAAGAGGCAACCTTTTAATAATGAAGGCAGGAAGTTCGTTGGCTTTTCGTCCCCATTGCTTCTCAGTGTATCCCTTTATCAATTTTGTATAAATATCGTCTCCTACCAGTTTTAAAGCTTGTTCTTCAAGATTGGAAGGGTTGGTATTCAGGTATTTGTGGGTCTGTTGGTCAAGAACTGCCTTTGCCTCTTTAGGTGTTTTTGTGCCCCAAAGTTGATAAAAAGTGTTCATGTTGAATGGTAGATTGTACAGCTTGCCCTCAAAACTGGCCAATGGGGAGTTGGTGTACCGGTTGAAGGAAACAAAGGTGTTTACATAATCCCAAATAGGTTTGTCATTGGTATGAAAGATATGAGCACCATATTTATGCACATTGATTCCTTCTATATCCTCACAATAGGTATTTCCGCCAAGATGCTCCCGTTTGTCAATTACCAAGCATTTTTTGTGGTGCTTGGTCGCTTCATGAGCAAAAACAGCGCCGTACAGACCTGCGCCAACAATTAAATAATCATATTCGGGATAGCTTTTCATTGGGTCAGTGTTCAATCGTTTTAACAAATGGTTGGGTGCAATTTATGGATTCGCTGATAAAAAAAAGATATTTTTGAGGGACAAACATCGTATAATGCAAGACACTGACCAGTTCTACATTTCAAGAAATTATAAATTTTCCAAGAATGCAGCTTCCAAGCCCAAAATGGATTGCGAAAATATTTTGTCCAAAATAGGCTTTAAAAACTTAGGATTTAAGCAGAGTAACCACCCAAGCTCGGCTTTTGGTGCTATCATTAGTTTTTTTGGAATTACCAAGGGGTTGATTTTATTGCCCTTTTCATCCACCCTTTGCATGCAGTACCCACTCAGTAAATTTTTTAATTATAAGATCGCGGTGGCAAGGCTTAAAGGGTGCAAAGTTGTTCTGATTGTCCACGATGTAAAAACATTGATGGGCAAGAACAAGAATGTGGAAAAGGAAATGAAACGCTTTAACAAAGCTAACGTTCTGGTGTTGCACAACGAGGTTATGATGAAATGGTTTGCTGAAAATGGATATAAAGGTAAAATGGTGCCATTGTATTTGTTCGATTATTTGCTCAGTTATGGTCAAGAATTGCCTGAAGCACCTAAAAATGCTGGAAGAGAAGTGGTTTTTGCAGGAGGTTTAGGTATGGAGAAAAGCGCATTTCTATATATGGCAGATGAGTTGAAGAAAAAGAATTTTACTCTCAAGCTGTACGGAAATGGCTATCAAAAGGAAAAAGTGGCCAACAATTCCATTTTGGATTATCAAGGAGTTTTTGCACCAGATGAGGTGCTGGATAAAATGAAGGGCAATTATGGCTTGGTGTGGAACGGAAATGCGATAAAAGAGTGCGATGGTGCATTTGGGAAGTACATTCAGTACAATAATCCGCATAAAACATCTTTGTACTTGTTGGCAGGGTTGCCTGTGATTGTTTGGGCCAAGGCTGCGGTGGCTAAACTAATTGAGGAAGAACAAATAGGCTTTGCCATTTCATCTTTAGATGAATTATCCGAAAAACTTAATGGTATTGACGAGGATACCTATTCCAAAATGGTCTCCAATGTTAAAGAAATAAGGCATAAAATCACCAACGGCCACTTTTTACAAGAAGCCATTGGTAATGCTTTAAAATAATCAAACAAGTAATTAAACTGCAACATTGTGCTCGCGAAGAGCATTGTTCAAAGAAGTTTTTTTATCGGTGCTCTCTTTTCTCTTACCGATAATCAAAGCACAGGGCACTTGGTAATCTCCAGCCGGAAAATTTTTGGTGTAGCTCCCGGGTATCACAACAGATCTTGCGGGAACACGGCCTTTCAATTCAACAGGCTCACCCCCAGTTACATCAATAATTTTGGTGGATGCCGTTAATACCACATTGGCGCCCAAAACGGCTTCTTTTTCCACACGGACCCCTTCTACCACGATACATCTGGATCCTATAAATGCGTTATCTTCAATAATTACAGGGGCAGCTTGCAAAGGTTCCAGTACGCCACCAATACCAACACCACCACTTAAATGTACGTTTTTGCCGATCTGGGCACAGCTTCCGACCGTGGCCCACGTATCCACCATGGTACCTTCGTCCACGTAAGCCCCAATGTTTACGTAACTTGGCATTAGAATGGTGCCTTTGGAAATATAAGCACCGTGTCTTGCAACTGCGTGAGGAACAACACGGACTCCTTTTTCTTGATATCCCTTTTTTAAAGGGATTTTATCGTGATACTCAAAAATACCAGCTTCAAGGACCTCCATTTTTTGTA